>MGST01000265.1 GCA_001798605.1 Deltaproteobacteria bacterium RIFOXYA12_FULL_58_15
CCGAATCCAGTCAGAGCCGTCACTGAGAACGACGAGCAGCTTGGCCCCGTCAAATCGCTCATGAAATCCATGCCCCATTGTTACACGGGAGGACATAATCGCTGAGCTACCACAGTGGACAATACTTTTGTTTGACTGCTTCAAAACCACCAGTTAAACTGCATAGGTTCTATCGATTTTTATTCAGTAATCAAATGCCAAAGGGGACCCAATGAGCACACCGAAGAAACCAAAGAAAGAAAAGATTCGCAAGCTGTCAAAGAAGCAAATGGATAAGATTCGGGGCGGAGTTTT
This sequence comes from Deltaproteobacteria bacterium RIFOXYA12_FULL_58_15, assembly GCA_001798605.1. Lineage (GTDB taxonomy): Bacteria > Myxococcota > XYA12-FULL-58-9 > XYA12-FULL-58-9 > XYA12-FULL-58-9 > XYA12-FULL-58-9. The sequence goes on from MGST01000265.1 coordinate 295, forward strand.
GAAATGCTCGGAGACGAGATGCTTATCGGCTGGCAGCATAAGAACATGCGGCGGTAACTACCCCGGAGCGAGTGTTGATCAGTGCGGTGATTCAACTACTAACACGCTTAGTATGCAGCAGTAATCAAGTTTCAAACCTTTTTTACAAAAGGAGTGGAGATGACAGCTAGAAAACAGAATATGAAGAAAACGGTACGCAAACTAACGAAGAAAGAAATGAACAAAATCCGAGGTGGCCGTGAAAAATGTATCGACACGCAATGCCTAAGTGCCACCTGTAATATGGAGAGAAGCGAAGACTATTGTAGAAGTGGCGCGGGGAGTACAGATAAGACAGTAAGTATCGCTCAGTAGTAAGAATCTATAAAATGAATGGGAACATTGTTCTCCATGATGATTCTCTTAAACGTTTGTTGATTAAGCAGTGGTCAAGGTCTGTTGTTTCTTACGGTCTCGCGTACGGTTGGGAAGGAGCGGCGTGGGTAGGTCTTCATTGTGCTCGGAAAAAGTTAGATCTGGTGGGTGAAGACAAGATTCGGAAAGCTATCCATGTTCGGCTTCAACGTGGCTCTTTCCCGAATAAATACGGTCATTCTAGTGCTTTTATAGGACTACCGGGTCGCGCCATTTTGGTCGCGTTGGCGGCTCGTGAGGATATCGTTTTTCGTAAGTTTTTTGGCAGCTTGTTTCGTGTTTGGGAGCAATCTAACAAAGAGACCCCTTACGGAGATCTAATGCTTGGTGCCGCGGGGGCTCTCTTGGCCTGCGCTGAAATTGAAACGCTTTTACCGGGAGTCGTCCCGCAGCGACTAGTAAAAAGTCTGCAAATGCGGACGCTCCAGGCAACCCGTTCCGAATTAGGGAAGCTATCGAGAGGCGAAAATATCTACTTGGGGTTGGCCCATGGATTGGCCGGTTACCTATTAGCGCTCGAGGCGGCGCAAACCGTTTTTGGAAAAACTCTGACCTCCTCTTTTAGAGCTAAACTTATTGAAGAAATTGGGGTAATGCGGTTAGAGTGTCCTGGTGGTGCGGCATTGTGGACCGTATGGTCAAATAGCGACGCCCCCTCCTTTCAAGGGTGGTGTCATGGATCGCCAGGAATAGGTTTGGCCCTTCTTGCAGGTTTTTCAATGACTGGGCGGCAAGAGTATTGGCAGCTTGCCCATATGGCGCTCAAGGGAGCCTCTATTTATTCGAGTGGTTCGCGTACGTTCTGCTGTGGTGCGATTGGTAAGACCCAAATTTTCATTGAAGCGTACCGTATTACTAAGGACAAAAGATGGCTTAAAGACGCCACCACAACGGTAACGGGAGACAAATATGGCCGTTGGCATAACCCACGAAGGCGGGGCTTCCACGATGGCCGACTGGGTGAATTTTACCTGAAAGAGCGCTTTTCAAATCATACTCTTCCGCTGTTGGGCCTCGGGCCACTTTCCGTACCGTCATGAAACCTCGCCGCCTTCACACCACACTTATTGAAGATAAGGCGCTCTGGCGGCTCGATGATGGTCAATTGGCTTTCGTAAAGATTGCTGCCTCGAATTCGAGGAATTATGTCAACGATCTGCGCAATAAGTACAATGTTGAAAAGACGTGTCTAGAAGTGCTTAAGGGACTCGCCGTGCCAAAGATTTTAGATTTTGATCCAACTCAAACCCCGCAATTTAAGGAACAGAAGAATATATTTTGTTTAGCCCAGAGTTTTGCTGGCAAGCACGCGGCCCACGGTCTCAATCTTACCATAGACGAACTCGTCGGAGTCTGGATTTTTTTAGTTGAACAAATGGCGGCCTTCAGACGTCATCAGATTCTCTATACTGACTTAAAATGTCACAACATTATGGGTCGAACAAATCCTCTACAAGTAACTATCGTAGATTTTGATTATGGCTCCCCGCTTATTTCGGGACAAAAGCATCTTGAACGTTATGGATACACACCAGGCAACCAGGCGCCGGAAATAGAGCGAGGCGAAAAACCGACAGAGCAGACCTTAGTATTTGAAAGTGGGCTTCTTCTTTTCCATTTCTTAACCGACCAAAAACAAGAGATGCTCAAGCATCCGAAGTACGGTTTGTCTCATGCGGTTAGCATTATGAAACGGCTGCGTGTAGACGATTTAATCCCTTTACTCGTCTCCTGTTTGGAGGAACAACCCCACAAACGCCCGCTTCATTACGAGGAAATTCTCGAAGTAATCAAAGCCACAAAACTGCCTCCTCAAATAAGAAAAACGTGGGAACAACTAAAATCTCCCTATATAGATCGTTTAGCCGAGGTTTCACTGTGAAGCGCAAACTTGAACCTTATATGCTACCCGTTCTCCCTGAATTTAAATCCGATGTTTTCAAAAAATGCACAGAGAAATATCAATATGGCGTAGAAGCCGCGCTATTTAAGGCAAAAGGTTTCGAGAAAGGTCTGCACGATTGTTGGGTTTCGTATAGTCCTGAAATCAAAAACAAACGGCGAAGAAAACGCACAGCCACTTGGGTGCCGAAGTTATACGTTTGCGTTGCGGCTGCTTTCTATTGGCCCACGATACGCCGTCTTATAAATGAATCTAAAAAATTGGAGGTGTTCTGGAAATTCTACATGGCGCCTTCGGGCTACGAACGTCCGGACAAAATTGTTTTCTACTTTGGATCAGAGGAAGCTTTGAAGCATTTTGTTTCAAAGCTCCGTCCTCATTTACCTCGTAGAGGGTTTCATGATTTACGCCATAGCGCGTCCACCGTAGCAATGGGAATTGAGGGGAAAAATCAGCGGGGCGTTTTTGTGGGCATTGACCCCCCCGTCAAGGAAAGCTGGAGAATATACCGTTCTCTTTGCTCTGCATGGGCCGATCTAAATTACGAATATATCAAACAACTACGTGGCGGAAGAAAACGCTGGTTCGAGCGAATGAATTTGTCCCTTACGCATGAGGGCCCACATACCTTGACTCCCCCACTCAAAAACACGCGCTATATCAGACACTATTGGGACATGATCAACACGTTTTCAGAATAATCTGTTACCGGCACGTAGGTGGGACAAAGGCCGGATGGTTTATGGAAGTATCCATTTTCGATAACAATCGTCGACTCTCCGCCTAGCTACTCTTCTCCAGCCTTGAAAGAACATCCCGACGCTGGTGGGATGAGGACGACAAGGAAGCGCGCTCGCAAGAGGTGTAATGAGTGTCGTCGATGGTTCGTACCATCCAGGACCGCGACACGCTCCCAAAGAACATGCTCGCGATGGTGTCGAGAGAAACGGCAACGAAAGCTGTCCAAGCGGCGACGCCAGCGTGACCTCGAGGGATATCGGGCTGACGAACGTCAACGCCAGTCCGATTTCCGGAAACATCGATGCGAACAGGCTGATGAGGCGACCAAAGATCCTCAGGTGTCACGACACCACCTTGTCTTTGCAGACTGCTGATTTAAGGGACGAAATCGTCGAAAGTTGGGACAGGCAGATCGAGCTGTCACGCGCCAGGTTCGAGCGGCGCATCGGCCACCTGCTTGGCCGAGCGGGTCGTAAGCTGGGACAAACTGGGACAGATATTGTCGACTGTCACGCATGTGGACGCGAACTCCGCCCCCGCAATCCACCCCGCAACCGACATGCCGAGTACAGCCGACGTTCAGCACAAGCCGATTCCGGCGGACATCCGCGAAGCCCTCGGCGGTATCTTTGGCCGTGACGAGTTCTGAGTTCCGTGCCCCACACGCTCTCTCGAGCCCCGCAACCCGAACTACGAACAAGCTCTTGGGCGGCACAATCTCTGTCACATCCGATAGTCATTTACATATTGAGCTGAGCACCAAAAAGGGAAGCGTAGGGTCCTTGACGAGCAAGCAGCTCCTTGTGTGTGCCTTGTTCCACAAGCCGACCGTCTTCGAGAAATAGAATCCGATGCGCACGGAGCACCGTTGACAGCCGATGCGCAATGATGATGGACGTTCGGTCGCGACAAAATGATCGCATGGCTTCCACCACGCCTCGTTCGGTCTCTGCATCAAGGGAACTTGTCGCCTCATCCAGAACGAGGATCGAAGGTTTTCGGTAAAGCGCGCGGGCAATGCTCATTCTCTGTTTTTGCCCTCCTGAAAGCCCACCACCGCCCTCGTTGAGTTCCGTCAGGTATCCGATTTTTTGGCGTCTGATAAATTCGTGCGCGTTGGCGACCTTTGCTGCGGCTACTGCAAGATCCATGTTGGCTGAGTCGTCACCGTAGGTGATGTTTTCGAGTATTGTTCCACAAAAGAGATGGCTGTCTTGCATAACCATGCCGACAGATCCCCGAAGCTCAGCGAGCGGTATTTCGGCCGTGTCGCGCCCATCGATCACTATTCTTCCTCTCTCCGGTTGGTACAAGCGATTGATCATTTGCACGAGGGTTGATTTTCCACAGCCACTACGCCCAACAATGGCGACGGTTTCGCCAGCACGGATAGAGAACGTGAGACCTTTGAGTACCCACTGAGAGAGATCTCCGCCGTATCGAAACCACACGTCCTGAAAATCGATATTGCCGCGCAGGGGCCTCTTCTCATTGGATAAAAGGTGGGCACCGACTTCAGGTGCAATGGTGATCACATCGTCAATGCGATCGACTGCAACAGAAGTCTGTTGCAGAAGCGCCCATCGTTGAGCGAGCGCACTCACGGGAGCCATCGCCATTGCGGCCAGTTGGCCCGCGGCAACCACCTGACCCACAGAGAGTTCTCCACTCATGGCGAGACGCGCAGAGACATACAGGATAACGACAAGACCTATCTCTTCAACGCCGCCCCCAATCGAATCGAGCACTGCCCTTAGATTTTCCAGGGAAAATCGTGTCTTGAGAAGCTTTCGCATCGCCGCTTCCCACCGCCAACGCGCGGGAATTTCCGCTCCCATCGACTTGATGGTTTCAAGCGCTCGGAATTGTTCGACCACAAGGCCATGTGTTTTCGCCGTATGTTCAAAGTATTCGTTGTAGCCCCGCCGCAGTGACTTTGAAAGAAGGATGCTCGTCGCAACCAAAATGGGCATCATCGCGACAAGCAGAAATCCAAGCTGCACATGGTAGGCAAACAACACCGCTCCATAGATAAACAGTGAAAGCAAATCGATGGCGGTTGATAAGGTTTCTCCCGTCAAAAACTCACGCACTTTTCTTGTTTCGCCAAAACGCGTGAGAATATCGCCGACCCGCCGAACGGCAAAAAAGGCGAGGGGGAGTTTCATCACGTGTTTGTACAAAAGCGCAGAGAAGGCTGTATCAAGACGATTCGTCAAAAAACCGGTTAGATATTGCCGAACCGCGGTCGTCAGAATTTGAGAGATCGACACGGCCACGGTGGCCAGCACCATCACGCCGAGCAGAGAAATATCCTTCTCGACCAAAACCTTATCAAAGACGGCTTGAGACAAAAGTGGCGTAACGAGACCGAATCCAAAAAGAAGGAGTGATGCAAGTAGAAGCTCTCCCGTGTGGATCCAATTTCCACGCATGATCTCAAGATACTTGTGATAGCGCGCTTTAGTTTCGGGGTAGCCGTACAATGCGGGAGTGGGTCTGAACAGAAGAGCCGTACCGCTCCACTGCCGCTCAAATTCCTCCCGGCTGAGTGTTCTCGAACCGGCCCCAGGATCTACAATTCGCACCTGCTTTTCGTCAGCGCTGGCCAAGACAACAAAATGGTATTCCGTGAGCAAAATGGCAGGCCAATGAATTTCGGATAGTGCGTCGTATTCAAGTTGTGCGCCCATCGCCTGAATGCCTGTTGTCCGGGCCGCCTGAACGATGGACCACATCGAAGCGCCTTCGCGCGTCACATGAATGAGGGAGCGGTAGGTAGCGAGGCCGATGTTCCGACCGTAGGTCTTGGCTACCATTGCCATACAGGCCGCTGCACAGTCCATCTCGTCGTGTTGCTGGACAAAGGGAATCCGTCCCCGATGGCTGTCAGGCTTGGTCTCTGACTTGAGGAAGAGTTCAACAGGAAGGTCCTCATCCTCCTCTGCGGGCTGTTCGGGTCCGCTCGCCTCAAGGGGAGCCGTGGGAGACGATAACAAACCAAAGGCTGTCAATAGCTGTACTAAGCCACTTGAGCCTTCAGCGACCTGAACCAAGGCTTTTCTCTCGATTTCCAAAACCACGGAATTGAAAGTTGCCTGGTAGGACGCCATACAGGGTGTTCCCCCAAGAGCCTCCGCAGCACAGACAAGATCTCCAGGACCCGCGTGTCCAATTTCAACAGGCTTTCCGTCAAGGTGCTTGACGATCCGAAAATCTCCCTGCTCAACAAGAAATAGGCCCTTGGAACATTCCCCTTCTTGACAAAGCATCTCGTCCACCGAAAGTCGCCGCTCACAAAGCAAGAGCACGAGCTCTTTTGTTGCTGCTACTTCGATGCCATATTGGAGGGCCAAGTTTCGCAATCGTTTGGCGCTGCTATAGCGGTTCATGCGCAGCAGAAAACTCTTCAGCGAGGGGTTCTCTGTTAATATTTGTCGAAGAGCGTCTCCCGACAATCGCAAAACGGTGACTTTGTCCCGAGCTGTGGCGTCTTGTAGGTATTTTTCCCGGTTGATGACCGCAGACAATTCGACGGATTGGAAGGCAGAAACAACCGAGCCTTTGCCGTCGCCACTGAGTCCTCCTGAAAGCTCAAGTTCTCCATCCACAACAAGGTTGAAGTGATCGGCAAGCTCGCCTGCCTTCACAAGATGTTGATTCGGCTCAAGCGTCACGTTGCGCGCATCGCGCAAGAGTTCCTGTTGTTGCGCAACAGAGAAAAATGAAAGCAAAGAGCCTGACACAAGCTCTTCCGGCAAACTCGCCAAGGCAAGAACCCTCACGGTATTGGGTTCAAATGCCGATGTGTCGACAGCAGGAACATTCAAGGTTTGTCGCGGAAGCGATTTGTGAAATTCTAGTCGGCTGTCACCAAGGACAACAAAGCTAGCCCACGGTACACGTGTGGGTTTTCTAATCAGGCTGCCTTCGTGATAGGTACCGTTGCTACTTTTCAAATCGTGAACGACAATACCGTCGAGGCCCACCTCAAGTTTTGCATGCTCGCGAGAAACCGCCGTGCTTTCAACAAGGATCTCGCATTTGGGGATGCGCCCGACAAAATAGGTCCCTTGTTCGAGGGGCAACTCGATCCGCTCTCTGCCTGGAACTCTAAGACGTGCAAATCCAAGCGCTCCCTTTGTTGTTTGTGCTTGTTCCGCGTCCTCTTCTTTTTCAAACGTATGCACCACAAATTCAGCCGAACCTATGCCAAGTGTTGCCTTGTTTTCGAGTTTTTGAAGGCCTTTCAGCCGCAGACCGTTAACGAAGGTTCCGTTAAGACTCCCAAGGTCCTGAACCAATACCTCCCGCTCATTCACCACAAATCGCGTATGTTGGCGTGAGATGCCTTCGTTTTCGATCACAAGATCTGCGAGTGCGTTTCTTCCACAGGTCCACTCACCATAGCCGAGCAAAAAGCGGGGCATAGAGAGATCTAGGAGATGGCGCAGCTCTGCACGCCACGGTTGGTGCCCCAATGTCACGACCCCGATTTCTTGTTTCACAGGATCCATCAACATCCCTTCATCTTCATCTTCATTCCAATAGGAGCTGCTGCGAGAACAGATGAAAATAGATCCCTTCTTTCGCCATCAGTTCTGAATGTGTTCCCATTTCCGCAATTGCGCCCTTACTCATGACCAAGATACTGTCTGCATTTCGAACCGTATTGAGTCTGTGTGCGATGACGAGTGCGGTCCTCCCTTTCAATATCACGCGAGTATTGGCGAGAATCGCGCGCTCGCTCTCGGCGTCCAGTGAACTTGTAGCCTCATCGAGAATGACTATTTTGGGGTCACGATAAAGTGCACGCGCAATATTCAAACGCTGTTTCTGTCCTCCCGACAGGCCCATTCCACCTTCGGCAAGATATGTACTGTAGCCCCCAGGCAGATCTCGAATGAACTCGTGCGCAGCCGCAAGGCGCGCAGCATCTCTCACGCGCTCAGGGTTGGGTCTGTCATCACAGTAGGCAATATTTTCGAGGATCGTTCCGGCGAAAAGCTGGCTGTCCTGTAGCACATAACCCACATTTCGACGGATTGCGGAGCGGGAGAGAGAACTCGCATCCACATCGTCAAAGACGACCTCGCCGGAGGTGGGTTTCAGTAGTCCAACCACAAGCTTTGCGAGTGTCGTCTTCCCGCAGCCACTCGCACCGACAATGGCAACCACATGACCGGGTTTGACCGAAAAACTGATGTTGTCGAGGACGGGGGGGCCATCCTCCCCATAAGAAAAGGAGACGTTTCGAAGCGAAAGGGCACCTCCAAATTCAAGATCCGTTGTCGGTGTACCCACCGGATCTTCGCTTTGCTTGGAAGCAACCTCAACGATTTTCTGTAGCGAGACCATCACGCGCTGAAGCTCGTTCAGGTGCATACCAAAGCCAATAAAGGGGACAAGCGCGAGCGAGGCATACTGGCTTACTGCCAATACCGCACCAGCCGTCATATTGTCAGCAAATACTGCCGTAATCGCAAAATAGACGATGCCGACGCGGGCCGCCTCCTGCACAACACGCAAACTCGTATTCATTGCGATGTGCGTGTGAAGTAAACTGCGCTGAATGCCGATGGAGTCAACAAACAAGGATTCCCATCGCGCACGTGCGGCAGACTCAGCACCAATGGCCTTGATCGATGCGATGGCCTCAACCTGTTCACTCAAACGACTTTGCATCTCAGACTGCTTGTCAAATGCCTGGAAACCGAGTGCGTGGAAACGAAAACCCGCAAGACGAACCACCACAAAACAAACGATGGCCGCGAGTACTGCAACAAAACCGACCGACACATCATATGTAAAAATGAAAATGCTAAAAAAAACTCCGGAGAAAAGATCTAAAAGTGCTCCCAAACTGCCGCTGCCAAAGAACTGTCGAACCCTTTCAAGCTCACTCATTCGCGAGAGCATCGTTCCCACACGATTTTTTTCTTGGGTGTCACAGGCGAGAGAGAGAGCATGCTGGTAAAACAGTGTTGAAACGCGATAATCGAACGAACGTGCGATATGTGCAAGGAGATAGGTTTTCGCCCAGCGAAAGGCGAGGGTGCTCACGGAAACGAAAATCATGCCGATGGCGAGAACCCGCAGAAAATTTACGTCTTGCTGTCCCAAAGCTCTATCAACGGCCATCTGTGTTAAACGGGGGCTTAAGGTTCCGAGCAACATCAAGCAGCCACTGAAAATTCCAACATGCATCAGGAGTTTTCGACTTTGCGTAAACAAACGAATGAATCGAAGGCCTACATTCCACAAAGAAGCGGACTCACTCGGAGCATTCTTGGCTTCGTTCTTTGAAGTCGATTTTGTGCGTCCGGAGATCCCCTGAAAGAAAGTGTCTTCGACCCGCACCACAAGAACGTGGCGCGAGGCGTTGCTAATAAATTTCTCAGGTTCGACGCTCCGTAAGCCAAAACATGGATCGAACATCGCGACTTCATCCCGAGTGATCCTGTACACCACCACGAAACGCCCAAAGGCCATTGCAATAAAGGGAACATCCAATCGCCCCAGAACTTCAACAGAAGAACAGGCCACTGCGTGGCAAATGAGACCTTCGTGTTCTGCTGCTTGCGCGATATCGAGGAAACTACACGCCACGTGTTTCCGGAGTTGGCGACGGAGTGATGGGAAAGATACTTTCTTTCCAAAGAATGCACAAAGACTCGCCGTAGCTGCTGCGGCCGTGTCAACGTCTGTTTTGCAGCGGACACCCTGCCACCGATGTGATGTCACCGCGCGCCACGAACCAACAGAGCCGGTATCGAAAGGACGCCCCGGACCCGTGTCGTCTTTTTGCGGAGTGCCATCCGCTTGCGTTTCCGTTGCGAGCTCCGCGACTGGCTGGGCGTTGAGCGAGACAATGTTGGTGAGCTGCTCACCAAAAGTCAAAAGTCCCGGGCGAAGCCGGGCCATCACACTCGGGTGCTCTTTCATCAGGGCCAATCGAAGATCGGGGTGCTCTGAACAAACCCGTCTTAGGTGCTCTGCTTCGGCGTACAACAAACCACCTGCCTTTTTGACTTCGATGGAAAAAGGGAGTTCGGCGCCCAAAATGGTTGTCGCCCCGTAGTACTCCCCCTCCACAAGCTCTGTCAGAACCGTGACCTCATCTTGACGTTTTACGGAAAGGCGGAGTTCGCAGGTCAAGGGGAGGACCCACTGGGGCTTTTCGTGGTCGCCCGCAAGGGTTTCGAAAGCCTTCACAGTCCTTTCATGTAAACCGTTGATGAGTTCCCAGAGTCCCGCAGGTTTGGTCCCCAAACTTCGCAAGGTTCGAGAAGCCTTGCGCGCTTGTGGAAACGAGGTCACCAGCCGAAGATAGGAATGAAACGGAGCTGCCTCGGCAAGCACTCTCAGAAAATCGCTGGCCGACGCTTCCAGAACCGACATGTCAGCATCGGCCTCTGCCGTATACTCCCAATTGTCCTGTGCGAGGACACTCTTTAAGTTGAGCGAGCGCGGTGGTGCCAAAGACCCAATGTTCTCAACCCGTCCCACGGGGGTGTGCAACATCAGCGAAAAGGAACCGTCGACCGGTATGACAAGGCGGTCGGCGGGGCATCCTTGAACGCACACTTTTTCGCCGGTGACAAACGCTCGGACGGAAAATGTTTCCCGCAGTTTTGACAGAGCCTCCTGGGGCATCAGGCTAAGGAGAGAGTCCTGGCTTACGCTGCGAATTGCGCTTTCGAGATCGAGTGACACTAGAAAAGCCCCCGAAGTTTGAGAGTCTCAACCAGGGCGAGTTGCCACAAGGCCCGCTTTTTGGTTGTGATGTCCGCTGAGAGCGCCATACCAAGTAAGATCGGCTTTTTTTCACCGCTCGGCGCTGTCATCTGATCAACATCCAGGGACGCGAGAACCAAGTACACCGCATCCCCTTCTTTCTCTTTTTCGAGTGCTTTGACGTCTTGCGGTACTTCGCGAACGCGCCCCTTGAGGAATCCATAGTCCTGGTAAGGAAGAGCGTCGAGCTTGATACGCACGGGCAGTCCCACGCGAATGTCGGCAATGTCTTTGTTGGCAATCTCAACTTCAGCGACAAGTGGCCCTCCCACCGGAATAACCTGCAGAAGAATTTCACCCGCCGTGACCAAATCGCCTGCGCCCCCCAATGCGATGTTTCCGATCACACCCTCGGTGGGAGATTTGATTTGCTGACTTTCCACGTGAAAACGCAGTGCCTCTTCGAAGGTCCTTACATCGACCTGGAGGGTGGTCCTTGCTGTGGCAACCTGGTTTTTGGCTTGCTGTATGCGGTCGTTGATAGACACATTGAGACGGGCCAGCGTCGTTTCAAGTTCTGCGAGGTCGTTGGCAAGAATTGAGGCCGATTTGAGGGCCCGAATACGGCGGATTTTTTTCTGAACCTGGGTTCGCTCGAATATATCGCCGCGGAGTAACTCCGGCACAACCTCATGCTGATTTCGAAGAGCCTGCACATAGTTTCGAAGTGCTTCTACCATCGTGGCAAGCTCACGGGTCAGACTTGCATTTGAAAGACGGGGCGTTGACGCTATGAGCGTTGTGGCCATCGAAAGGGCATTGCGCTCGTCTTTGAGCCGGAGGAGTTCATTGATCTTTTTAAGATACTTTTCTACTCCCTGACGCTCAGATTCGCGGACCAGCTCGTCCATTTCGATGAGAATTTGATCCTGCCCAACGCGCTCACCGTTGACCACATTCAGTTTGGCAATTTTTCCGGTGACGGGAGCACGGAGCTGACGCGATTTTTCCACACTGCGGATCATTCCTCGACCGGACACGTTGATAGCTACCGTGGCAAAGAGAGAAATGGCACAAGTAATCAATACTGTCGAAGTGATCAGATACAGGGTCAGACGCGCAGCAAAAGCAGGTGGTCGAGCAACCCCCTCTGCAACAGCCCACGACACAGTGCTCGGATCATAGATCAATGCGGATCTGCCAGGATCGGTTTCTTGCTTGGTTTTGGCGCCGGTCATAATGGAATAGCGCCTTTTGTGAAAAAGCCTTCGCTCACTTCGTGCCCATTTTTAGAGTGATTCGAAAAGGGAAGCAAGCGAACATGGCGGGAGGGCGGGAGTTGCCATCTTGCCTTCTTTTGGGTCTTGGTTGATACAACGACCAACGTCAATTTCAGGGTGCCTTTGATCTGAGGGAATTAGCGCGTGTTTATGGCTGACCGAAAATGTGCGACTTTCGTTCTGTGTATCGCAAGCGTCTCATTCCGCACCGCGTATGCCGCAAGCCCTGTGGATGAATGGGCCCGTCGAATTCTGGATTCTGTACGCTCTTCTGTACCCTTTTCGGCCCTTGAAAGTCGTGCGGCCGCCGCTCTGATGTCTTCGAAAGTTGAGCTAGAGCTCAATCCTCTGTCGTTAGAAGTTTCGGGTACACATACGGAGTATCCCGTAGCAGGGGCACAGATGGATCGCTTGAGCAGACTTCAAATTGGAGCGAGCAAGTACCTCGGAGGGGGGGTCGAGTTGGATACGACTTTGGCAGCCTCCTACGCGGCCTACCTAAAATCGATAAATATGAGGGTTCCCGACCAGCAGGGTTTGCAGGCAGATCTAACCATTACAGTAGATCTCTGGCGAGACCGCTTTGGGCGATATTTGAGGTCACAACAGCAAGTAGCGGCGCTTGCGTATCAATCGTCGGTCCATGTTTTGTCAGCCAATGTCGAGGAGAAAGCTCTTGCGTCGTTGTCTTCGGCACTCGATTTTTGTGTTCTGGCCGCTGAGCGAGAACAAGCAGAAGATCTGATTGTCCGAGTTAGAAAACTCCTACAGCAAGTTCGCTTGCGAGAGCAAGCCCAACTGATTTCAGAAAGCGATCTTCTCCAATTTGAAAGTTTGATGTTGACGATTCAGCAAAGCCTTGAACAGCAGTCTCTTCGTCAGACGCGAATTTATCAAGATTTTCGGAGCGCGTATGGAACAACGTTAAAAACCGAGGACTGTCCATCCCTTTTGCTACCAACCACAGAAAGTGTGGCTACCGTGTCAAAGACGCACGGCTCAACGGTTTCAGATCAGGCGCCACTGTTGCTCGCGGCCCGAAAAGAAGTTTCCATGAAAGAGGAAGCCCAAAATCTCTCTGATCTGAATCTTTCTCCAACGCTCACACCTTTTGTAAGTGTGAACGGCTCGCGTTTTGCGCCCAAATCGAGCGATGTAGCCGGGGGCTTTTTCGCGAATTCCAGGAATTGGGGATATACGGCCGGGGTGGCGTTGCAGTGGGATTTTGGGAACTCACGTCTCGACTATGCGTATCGCGCCGCAGCGCTCGAATTGGTGGCGGCGCATTTGTCACTTCAGGAAGTGGAGAAGGCCGTTTCGGCGCGTGTGGCGGATCTCGAGGCAGAGATGAGCAGTGTTCAAACATTGGTCGACATGTTGAAAAGACAGCAGACCCTCACGCGCAAATATCTTGAAGCAGAGCGTGCACGCTACATGCTCGGTCGCTCGACAGCGTTTGCTCTTTCGAGCGCTTATCAAAGCTATTTTGCCGTTGCCAATAGCTCGGCGAATCTTGTGGGCCAATGGTACAAGTCGCGGTGGACCATCGATTCCATCAACGGTGAACTGTTGAAGGCCCAAAAGTGACGGGGAGGATCGTTCACCAGCGGCTCCGCCCCTGGTCGGCCAATGGGGGAAGTATCAATGTCACCCCCCAACCAGAATTGGAGACCGAAACAGCACCCAATCAGAATTGGAAACCAAAACAGCATGAGGGATTGACTCCTCACTGGCCCATTGAAGACCCGCCAAGTGCCGTTTCGGTGTGCGGTGGCACTCAAAGTGACGTCCCAAACGCCCAGCCTGTTTTGGCGACTGCGCCAACCCTTTGGAACCCATTGGAACCACACTTGAACGTCGGTGTCCTCGGTGCCATCTATTGGCCCGTTCTGTGCATCGCCAGAGCCCAACCTCAAAGCGGGAGCTGGGGACATGTGTTGTGGTGAATTGCTTGTTCCTCCAAGGAGTTGTGTTGTGCGCAAAAAATTGTCGTTGCCTCCTCTCGTCACTGTCGGCATTGCTCTGCTCGCCGTTGTCGGAGGAAGCGGTCCATCCTACGCGAAAGACAATGAAGTGATCGACTACGAACCCAAAGTTGTGTTGAGCAAATATGAGGTGGAAGCGTTTAGCTATGACAAGCGCTCTCGGCCAGGATTTCCCATCGCTTTGGGTTTCCCCGATGCGCTCACCACCGCGTGGCTTGGCAACGAGAGCGCCGTGCGCAGCAACTGCAAACTGGATCGGGTGGAATACAACGACGGCAGCAAGGTCATGACTTTCTGGCCAGACGGAACTTTTCCCTATCAACAGAAATGTTGGTTTGAAGTCGACATGGCGTATTTCTCAGCCACGGTAAATGGCGGGCGTCATTATCGCTTCGAGACGATGATTGATCTCTTGGATTGGAGCACCAGCTATGGTGAGGTGAAGATCGATGAACAGGATATTCGATTCGTTGATCTGAAAGGGTGCAGTGTCACCCCAGAGATTGTTATTCCGCTCAAGAAGCTGAAGAATACGGTCAAGGCGACGCTCAACGGCAAACCCTTTGGCAAATTGGTGTGGAGCGAAATCGAAAATTCAGACAACAAGGGCTACAACATCACAGCGCGCATCAAACGCGGTCAGAAAGATGTGGAATTCACCGTTGCCATGGACGGAACCCCAGTCGGCGTGAACATCAACGGCGGCAAGCAGCAACCCAAAACCTTCACAATCCCCGCGCTCGAGGAAATGAAAGTTCTCGACGTCCAAGTCAAATACCATTCCAGCAAATCCAACGGCGCAGTGATGGATACCATTGGCATTTCGTTGAGCCACAGCCCGAACGTCGGTTACGATGAACGAGGAAAGTATGTGAGCCTGCAGGGAGTGGGTGACCTCCGTTTCCGCGACGGCATCCGCGAATGGGATTTCGACAAGGACAAAGGGATTTTCATCGAGTTCAACTACGACATCCAAACTGACGAAGCACGCAAAAAGCTTTTGTCCGGGCAATATACCTTGGTCATCAAACCAGGCATGACAACCGGGGACTCTCGCGCCATCATGAGCAAGCCGTTCAAAAAGAAGATCAAGATCAAGATCCCGACGCGGACAAAATCCTAGGAACAGGGTGTCCTGAGAACAGGGTGTCCTGAGAACAGGGTGTCCTGAGAATAAGGTGTCCTGAGAACAGGGTGACTTCGCTTTGCGTGCCGGTGGCTCGCTGCTGCACTCGACATTCTTTTCGCTGACGTTGCCTCAATCACGTGATGATCGTTATCGTGTGACGTTCGGATTGAACAGCGAGGCGCAACAATGGCCGGGACGCAATTCCTTCATTTCTCTGACAAGGATCTGCCGCTCCGTGATGATGTGCGTCTGCTCGGCACCATGTTGGGCGAGGTGCTCAAGGAGCAAGGCGGCAAGGAGCTGTTCGAGCGGGTCGAGACCGCGCGCCGAGCAGCGCTGCGGCGGCGCAGCGGCGAGGAGAAGGCCGAAGCGGAGCTTTTGGCGCTATTACAGGATTTGCCGGTCGCTCAGGCGTGTGACGTCATCCGCGCCTTTGCTGCCTACTTCGGTATGATCAATATGGCCGAGCGGGTGCACCGCATCCGTCGCGGCCGTCATTACAATGCGAGCGCGCCGCAACCCGGCAGCCTGCGCGCCGTGCTCACCAAGCTTCGATCGGAGGGGGTGAGCCGTGAGGCGGCGGCGGCGGCGCTGGCCGACCTGGTGATCATCCCGGTGATGACCGCACACCCTACCGAGGCGGTGCGCCGCACACTGCTGACCAAAGAGCAACGCATCGCCCGCGCCCTCATCGATCGCATCGACCGCGCGCGGCTGACAGCCGACGAAGACCACGCTGCGCTCGAGCGGGTGCGCACCGAGGTGACGACCGGGTGGCAAACAGCGGAGCACTCGGCAGTGCAGCCGAGTGTTGCCGACGAAGCCGAGCACGTTATCTTTTTCCTCAGCGATGTCGTCTACCGCATCGTCCCGGTGTTCTACGAGGAGCTCGAACGCGTGAGCGGCGACCTCTGGGGTGAAGCCGTGCACGGCGTGGCACCGCTGTTCCGCTTTGGCACCTGGGTCGGCGGCGACATGGACGGCCATCCCCACGTCGACGCTACCACCTTGTACGCCACCCTGGCGCGGCAGCGCGAGCTGGTGTTCGAGCGTTATCGTGCGGAGATCCGCCAGCTGTTTCTGCGCCTGAGCCAGTCGAGGCCGTTGGTTGGGTTTGACCCGTGTGTCGACGCGAAGCTCGACCATTACCACCGGAACATGCCGCACCTGTCGGCGGACGTTCCGGCTCGCTACCACGATATGCCCTACCGCATGTTGTTGTGGACGATAGCGATGCGCATCGACGCCAGCGCGACCGGTGCTGCTGATGGGTACAGTGGCCCCGTTGAGCTCGAGGATGATCTCCGCTGCATCATCACCAGCCTCGAGAACAACCGCGGCAAAAACGCCGGCATGTTTCCGGTGCGACGGCTCTTGTGGCGGGTGCAGACCTTCGGCTTCCACCTGGCGACAGTCGACGTGCGCCAGGATGCGTGGGAGCACCGGCGCGTCATCGCCGAGCTCATCGGGGATCCGCTGTTTGCAAAACGCGACGCCAGCGAGCGCGGAACTATCCTCCGCAGCCAGCTCGAGAACCACGTCGAGCGGCGTGTGGGCGAAAGCGTTGAGGCAAGGCGGGCGCTGGCCATGCTGGCGGCCATCGGCGAGGCCCGGCAGCGATATGGCGAGCAGGCTGTTGGACCGTACATCATCAGCATGGCGCAAGGTGCCGATGACGTGCTCGCGGTGTTGTTCTTGGCGCGTGCTGCGGGGCTGGTGCGCGAGGATGGGGAGGTTCCTCTCGATGTGGTGCCGTTATTCGAGACAGGTAGCGATCTCGAGCGAGCTTCTGCCACTGTGTTGGCGATGCTTGACGATCCGATCTATCGCGCCCACCTGCGCCAACGCGACGACGCTCAGGTGGTGATGCTCGGCTACTCTGACTCGAGCAAGCGCGCTGGCATGGCAGCGTCGCGCTGGGCGCTCTATCGCGCCCAGGAAGACCTCATCGGGGTTGCCAGCGACCACAGCGTACGTTTGTCGTTTTTCCACGGCCGTGGCGGCACGGTGAGCCGCGGCGGCAGCAAGCCGCGCGAGGCGATCCTTGCTAGTCCACCGGGCACGCTTCGCGGCGAGTTGCGACTCACCGAGCAAGGCGAAATCATTCACGCCAAGTACGGCCTACGCGCGATCGCGTTGCGCACCATGGAGCTGATGGCCGGTGCCAGTCTCGAGATGTCTCTCGCGCGCACTGTCGACGTCCAACACGGTCTCTGGCGACGGGTCATGCAGCAAATCGCCGACGCCAGTCAGGCAGCGTTTCGCGCCCTCGTTTACGACGACCCCGACTTCCACTCCTATTTTCGTGCTGCCACGCCGATAGACGTCATTGAGCGTTTGCACATTGGCTCGCGCCCGGCGTCGCGCCGCAGCGGGCGCGGCATCGAAGATCTACGCGCCATCCCGTGGGTCTTTGCCTGGATGCAGAGTCGCCACCTCCTCACCGGATGGTACGGTGTTGGGGCGGGACTGGCCGTTGCCGAACAAGTGCACGGCCTCGAGACCCTGCGCGCAATGGTGCATGAATGGCCGTTCTTTGCCAACCTGCTTGGTGACGCTGAAATGGTGTTGGCCAAAGCTGACCTTGGCATTGCGGCGCACTACGCCGCGCTCGCCGGTGCGGGCGGCGAACGCATCTTCGCCACCATCCGCAAGGCTTTCGACAAGACTTGCGAACTGGTGTGCGCGATCCGAAGCTGTGACGAGCTGCTCGACCACGAGCCGGTGTTGCAGCGTGCCGTCCGATTGCGCAACCCCTACGTCGATCCGATGAGCCTGTTGCAAGTCGATCTATTGCGCCGTTGGCGCGAGACAGACCGTCGTGACGCCGAGCTTGAGGATGCGCTCTTTGTCACCGTGCGTGGTATCGCACGCGGTATGCAGAACACCGGTTGACCGAGGTCTGACGGACCCACAGGCCAACAGCAAAAATGGTGCTTGCTTGACGATTGTCAAAGCGTTGCCGGCCCCTACATTGGTCATGAACAGGACTGGAGGCGAGGCATATGCCTGGCAAAGATCTCTATTCGATTCTGGGTGTGAGTCGCTCGGCCAGCGTCGACGAGATCAAAAAGGTCTACCGCAAGCTCGCCCGCAAGTACCACCCTGACGTCAATCCTGGGAACAAGCAGGCAGAGGAGCGCTTCAAAGAGGTGAGTGCGGCCTTTGAGGTCTTGGGCGACCCCGAAAAGAAGAAACTTTACGAAGAGTTTGGCGACGACGGTTTGCGCTCTGGATTCAAACCCGAAGAAGCAAGGGCGTACAGACAATGGCAAGAACAAGCTCGTTCCACAGGCGAGTTCAAGCGGCAGGAGGCAGCATTTGAGGACATCTTTGGCGCCGCGGGATTCAATTCCGGAGACATCTTTGGATCGTTTGGCGACGAACCGCCGTTCTCGGGCAGGCAAACCCGACGCCGTGAGCGCGGCTTCGACGTCCAGGCCTCGATGACCGTGGAGCTTCGTGATGTTGTTTTGGGTTCGGAAAGGGAGATCACATTTGACCGTCCAACCGCCTGTCAGAGCTGCAATGGAATGGGAGGGCAACGTCCGGGGCCGGCTTGCCAAACCTGTGGTGGTGCCGGAGAAACAACCAAACAGGTGAAGTTGAAGGTCAAAGTACAACCGGGAATTGACGATGGTCAGACCATGCGTTTGGTTGGCCAAGGGCTTCCCGGCCCAGGAGGTGGAAAACCCGGTGACTTGCTCATCGACATTGCGGTTCGGTCCCATCCCTCGATCAAGCGAGATGGCAGCGATCTTTACTTGACCGTTCCGGTTACACTGAAGGAGGCGATGTTCGGGGCTCCCATCGAGGTACCTACCTTCCAGGGGAAGATCACCCTCACGATTCCACCCGGCTCCCAGAGCGGCCACAAGCTACGAGTCAAAGGGCGAGGCGTGGGTGGCAAGAAGAAAGGTGATCTCTATGTTGTCTTGGACGTGAGGTTGCCCACGTCTAAACGAGATCGAGACGGAACCAAAGCTGCGATAGACAAGTTGGAATCAATGTACGAGCAGAATGTCCGGGCGTCATTGGGCGTATAGCTTGCTGTCCAAGCCATGGCCTCACGTCAGAGGTCACCTCGGATTCTTCAACATGATCAATAGCATCTTGAATGGTTGGGTCGCCCGCACCGCATGCGGAATGTCCGCTGGCATCAACACGGTCTCGCCTTTCTCTGCGACAACCTCCTTACCACCGATGATCAACATCGCCGTCCCATCGACGATCGTGACATAGGCATCGAAGGGCGCAGAGTGCTCTGACAGCTCTTGGCCTTCATCAAAAGCAAAGACTGTGAGGGTGCCCGCAGGACCTTTGGCAAGAGTTCTGCTCACCACAGCTCCCGCTCCGTAGTTGACGAGTTGCTCGAGCTGTACTGCAGTGGCTGGATCAATCGCCCCTGGTTTTGATTCTCCCATGACGCCTCCATTTCTTCGATCAATGTAGTCACGAACCGCCGGTTGTCCAAGATATCGAAGGGCTCACCCTACCGGACAAGCCATTCAATCCCCATCATGATCCCATGGCGGAAGAACGGCCCCGAGAAGCAGGACGACGGTGACTGCATCCAGGGCCATTGCCCATACACCGCAAGCTCGATCCAGGAGGGACAGCATGGAAACAACGACGCAAACGACAGCCAATGGTTTCCGTCGATTGCACACCCTGTATGCGGCGGGACCAGAGCACTGGGTGGGAGACGGATTCCGGGTACGAACGGTTTTTCACCCGAGCCTCAACGCCGGATTGTTGAGCCCCTTTGTTCTGCTGGACCACGCGGCCCGTATGCACTTCGAGCCATCCACAGTTCAGCGAGGCGTTGGAGAACACCCACACCGCGGTTTTGAGACGGTGACCTTCGCATTCGCTGGCGAGGTTGAGCATCGCGATTCTTCTGGGGGCGGCGGGCGCATTGGGCCTGGCGATGTCCAATGGATGACCGCTGCGTCTGGCGTCGTCCACGAGGAAATGCACTCCCGGGCGTTTACCGAGGCTGGCGGCGACTTCGAGATGGTGCAGTTGTGGGTAAACCTCCCTGCCGCCGAGAAAATGGGCAAGCCCGGTTACCAATCATTGCTCGACGGCCAGTTTCCCCGAACAAAGCTAGGGGCTGCAACAGGACGGTTGATTGCAGGGCACCTCCACGGAGAGACCGGTCCCGCGAAGACGCATACGCCAATGACCATTGTCGACCTCAACTTCGACGAAGATGGCGACGCCCACATGGAGTTGCCGAGTGAATGGACGACGTTGGTGTGCTCACTCGAAGGAGAGCTAACCGCTGGGGATCCATTGCGGCCCATACCGCCCGAGCAGGTGGGGGCGTTCGCACGGGGTGGCAGCGGAATCACACGATTGCGCGGCAGTCGCGGTTCCCATGCCTTGGTCTTGGCCGGCCAGCCACTGAACGAGCCAGTGGTCGCGCACGGGCCATTCGTGATGAACAACCATGACGAGATTGTCACCGCGATGCGAGACTACCAGAGTGGCAAAATGGGAAGCCTTCCCTGACACCGCAAACGGGTTTGCCAAAAACGCCCAGAGATGCGTGAACACCTTTTGTTGGCGGTGAAAAGATGCGACAACAACTAGGATGCCACCGCGAACTATCATGGGGCATTGAACGGCAGGTTTACTATCGTGAATGGCAAAGGTTCGAAACAACGTCCCGCCCTTGTACCCGAGGCAGTCGTAGCTGAAAACTGGGAGAGAGTATTTGGTCGTCGACCCTCAAAGTACGGGAGAAACAAGAGCTCAGAATCGCAAGATGAGTCGAAGGATCGAGGGCTGCAAGACACACGGCAGAGCGAACCCTCGTCAAGCTGAATGCGCTCGAAATGCCCTCCACCCTAGGTGACTCCTGGTGTCACTCCGCACGCCGCCACCATGCGAGAACATCGGTCGGCCATGCCGCATTGCGTAATCGCCCCCTAATCTGGCATGCCGCTCCGTAACCACGGGTAATCCATAACACCCAGTAATAATTAAGGTAATTAACTGACTGGATTCCGACACCAAGCAGCCTTTGGCAAACATGGGGATTTGTTCTATGAAGTCTGCCCGTAAGATTTGTCCTGAGGCTGACCGGCGCCAATCGGCCTGCCCGTCAGATGGAGTCACATTTTCCAAGCTGAGGTAGAGCAATGGCATCAAAGATTGTTTGGACGAAGATCGATGAGGCGCCAGCATTGGCGACATTCTGTTTGCTGCCAGTGGTGCAGAAATACACCAAAGGCACTGGCATCGACGTCGAAACTAGAGACATCTCCCTGACCGGAAGAATCCTTGCCAACTTTCCGGACAAGCTCACCGATGCGCAGAAGATCCCCGATTTCCTCACGCAGCTCGGTGAGCTCACCCAGAAACCCGAAGCCAACATCATCAAGCTGCCGAACATCAGCGCTTCGATTCCTCAACTGCAAGCCGCCATCAAAGAGCTGCAAGAGAAGGGCTTCGACATCCCCAGTTATCCCGAGGAACCCAAGAACGATGCTGAACGCGCTCTGCAGGCACGCTTCGCCAAGAACCTCGGCTCCGCCGTCAATCCGGTTTTGCGCGAGGGCAACTCCGACAGACGAGCCTCGACCTCGGTGAAGAAATTTGCACAGAAGAACCCACATAAGATGATGAAGCCTTGGCCGAAATCGGGCTCCAAGGCCGCCATCGTGCACATGACTGGCAAAGATTTCTACGCGAATGAGATATCGACGACCATGACCCAGGCGAACACGGTCAAGATCGAGTTCGTCGACGCCGCCGGCAAAGTCACCGTCAAAAAAGACGGACTTGCTCTTCGGGTGGGAGAAGTGATCGACGCCACGGTGATGAACGTAGCGGCGTTGCGTAAGTTCTATGCCGAACAAATCGAAGTGGCCAAAAAGGAAGGGGAGCTTCTTTCTCTGCACCTCAAGGCAACCATGATGAAGATCTCCGATCCCATCATGTTCGGCCACTGTGTGTCGGTCTATTACAAAGACGCCCTGGAAAAACACGCCGACCTGCTCAAAGAAATCGGTGCCAACGTCAACAACGGTCTTGCCGATGTACTCGACAAGCTCAATCGACTTCCGGCAGACAAAAAGGCTGAGATCGAAGCAGACATCAACGCCGTGTACAAAACCAGGCCGGCACTGGCCATGGTCGATTCCCGCAAAGGCATCACCAACCTGCACGTGCCCAACAACGTCATTGTCGACGCATCCATGCCCAACATCGTACGCGACGGTGGCAAGATGTGGAACAACGACGACCAGCTTCAAGATACCATCGCCATGGTACCGGACCGTTGCTACGCCACCATATACAAAGTGATTCTCGAGGACGCCAAAGCCAAGGGCCAATTCGATCCCGCGACCATGGGCAGCGTCTCCAACGTGGGTCTCATGGCGCAGAAGGCTGAAGAGTACGGCTCACACGACAAGACCTTCGAGGCCCCATCGGCGGGAACCTTCCGTGTGGTCGACACGTCAGGCAAGACCCTGCTCGAACGCAAAGTCGAAGCAGGCGACATCTTCCGCATGTGTCAGGCCAAAGATGCCCCCATTCGTGACTGGGTCAAGCTCGCCGTGACCCGCGCCAGGGCCTCGGGATCTCCCGCGGTCTTCTGGCTCGACGAGAATCGCGGTCACGACGCTGAGATCATCAAGAAGGTCAAAAAGTACCTACCGGAGCACGACACCAAGGGCCTCGACATCCGTATCATGAAGCCCGACGACGCCATGAGGTTCTCCCTCGAGCGCGTGCGTAAGGGCGAGGACACCATCTCGGTCACGGGCAACGTCCTGCGTGACTATCTCACCGACCTGTTTCCGATTCTCGAGCTCGGCACCAGCGCCCGCATGCTTTCGATCGTACCGTTGCTCAACGGCGGCGGGCTGTTCGAGACCGGCGCAGGCGGCTCAGCTCCGAAACACGTGCAGCAGTTCCTCAAGGAAGGTCACCTCCGCTGGGACTCCCTCGGTGAGTATTGCGCCTTGGTGCCATCCTTCGAGCACATCGCTCTCAACACCAAGAACGAGAAGGCAACCATCCTAGCCGAGACTCTCGACCAAGCCATTGGCAAGTACCTGGAGAACGCAAGGTACCCATCACGCAAGGTCAACGAGATCGACAACCGCGGCAGCAGCTTCTACCTGGCGATGTACTGGGCGCAAACCTTGGCCGCTCAGGACAAGGACGCGACACTCAAACAACGGTTCACCAAGGTGGCCAAAGAGCTCGAAGCCAACGAGGCGAAGATTGTCGAAGAGCTCCTCGCCGCTCAGGGCAAACCGGTGGACGTGGGTGGTTACTACCTTCCCGACACGAAGATGGCAGAGAAGCAGATGCGCCCGAGCGCAACCTTCAACCGCATCATCGACGCACTGTAGAGAAGAGCGCCCTCGCTCCCTGGGCCCACCCAGATTTGAAACCTGCGTTCTGCTATGGAACACCGATGCTTGACATCACCGAGGGACCTGTGGCGTCCTCTGCCATCACGGTTCTGGGCCTGGTCGCAGGGTGCCTGACCACCGCCGCTTTTCTGCCGCAGTTTCTCAAGGCGTGGCATCTGCGGCAGACGCGGGACATCTCGCTCTCCATGTACATCACTTTCTGCTGCGGCGTTCTGTTGTGGTTGGTCTACGGGGTGTTGCGCATGGACATACCGGTCATTGCGGCCAACGGTGTGACCTTACTTCTCGCTGCCGGGGTGCTGGCCCTCAAGATTCGTTTCGGATAATTGCCTAGCCCCTTGCCAAGCGGCGACGCTGGGTTAAAGATCGGACCGTGACTGAGAACTTTTTCATTCCCTCTGACGAGGAGCATGTACAACGTGAACGCGCCAAGGCGCGAGAGCTCAGGCATTCCCAATGGTGGAAGGGTCAAAAAGGCCGCGGCCAGTGCTATTATTGCAAGGCACGGGTGGCACCGGGTGATCTCACCATGGATCACATCGTTCCCGTCATTCGTGGTGGAAAGACCACCAAGAGCAACGTCGTTACCAGCTGCAAGTCCTGCAACGACGCAAAAAATCACATGCTGCCGGTGGAATGGGTCGCGTATCTGGAATCACTGAGAAAGCGCGAGTGACGAGAGTCCATCAAGGAAATCTCATGAATACAGATCCAGAGTTTCTACTGCTTATTAAGTCTGCGGGCATCGGCGACGGCGAACCCGATCTCGGCGAGAAGCTCATGAAAGCTTTTCTTAGCACCCTACTCGACTCCAAACGAATTCCCGCCCGCCTTGTGTTTCTCAGCTCCGGAGTCTTCCTCACGACCCGCGGCTCTCCCGTTCTCGATCTACTGCAACAGTTCGAGCAGGCCGGATCTCAAATCCTCTCTTGCGGTACTTGTTTGGAGTACTACCAACGCAAGGACGCTCTCTTGATTGGCGAGCCCACTAATATGCGGGATACGGTCGACGCGATGTTGTCATTCAGCAGAGTCGTCACGCCTTGAGCCAACAAAGTCGTCACGCTTTGAGCCAGCAAAGTCGTCACGCCTTGAGCCAACAAAGCTTTGAGCCAGCAGAGTCGTCACACCTTGAGCCAACAAAGCTTTGAGCCAGCAAAGTCGTCACGCCTTGAGCCAACAAAGTCGTCACGCCTTGAGCCAGCAAAGTCGTCACGCCTTGAGCCAGCAAAGTCGTCACGCCTTGAGCCAACAAAGCCTTGAGCCGACCTGCGGGGTCAGAGGCGGAGATTCTGGACGACAATCCCAATGCCCGGCGCTCGCGACAAGGGACCGTCTGCCGTCAGCAGCGGAGAATCATACAGTGCCGCAGTCGCGACGTAGAACGAATCGTAGCCGGAGACGTTGTCCCGGTACTGCCAGGCGATCTGCAACAAACTCTTATGACTCACGCGCTCGATATCCCAGCTCTCGAGATCTTCGAGTGCCTCTTTTGCTCGTCCGAGGTTGATCTCTCGATTGAGCAGTGCCCGCCGGATTACGGCGAACACCTCGACGTCGAGCAACTCTGGCGCGACGAGTGTCTCACGCTCGAGCAGGGGTGCCGCCCGGCAGCCAAGGTCGGTTCTCAGCAGATACTCGACGGCTAGCGATGCGTCCAAAACAGCGCTCATCCTTCCATGCCCCGATCACTGCGCTCTGCATTCAACATCTTCTGAGCTGGCGTGCGCAGCCGAGTTGTCGCCCGCTGGTGCAGTCGCTCAACGAATGCGTTGCGCTCCAACTCGCGGCGCACTGCATCCAGAACAATGTCTCGGATGGTGCGGTTCTGCTCACGCGCGAAACGGTGCAGACGTTTGTTCAAATCCTCTGGTAGATTCTTGACCTGAAGGTTCGCCATAGCATGACTTTGGCATGCCGGTAGCATGACGTCAATACTTCACGATCCAAGGATCCAAGGTCTCCAAGGTCCAAGACCGTGACGATGTTGCAGGGCAAACAGACACGCTAGAAAGACAAAGTGAACGAGGTCGTGACGCTCACACAGCTTTGCGGTGTTAGTATTTGAACAACCATTATCGGATCACCTGAAGCGGCGGGACGGCGTAGCGGTTGGGGAATGGATCGGCGCTTTCTCTTCTTACGATCTCACGGCGGTTGATGCCCTCCGCGGCAACGCGGGCTCGATAGGCGTCCAGCCGCGCCATGTATCCACGCTCACCGAACGCCGCCACACCGATGACCCCCACGTTGCAGGCGGATCCGGTTTGGGCCGCGTAGGAGTCCTTCACCGAGCCAAAGCGAAAAGCGGCGACGGCATTCTCACTTTGGCGGAAACCTTCAATCTCGACGGTTCCAAAGGGCTCCACGAGGTATCCACGTTTGCTGACGCCTGCCTCGCTTCCATCCAGAACGTCGAGACCATCGACGCTAACAACAACCTCGAAACGTTCATTGGTGTGATTGTGAATGAGAACCGAGTAGCGCTCACCGTTCTCACCGATGGCGACGGTGCGGCCGTTGCCGCGATACGCCGGCAAAGTGCGACCGTACTGGTCGAGGAGCGACACCGTCAGGGCGGCCGACATGTTGACTTCGGCGGCGGTCAAGGACGGGTAGCTTCCCGCGAGTGCGCTGGCCCCACTTCTGTTGTTGTAATGCAAAGTTCCGACGTAATTGGGACCGCTCCTGTCGCGAACGAAGGAAACTTCGTGCACCGAAGAATGGCGGGTCTCACCCCAGCTCGTCGCCAATCCGGGCCGTTCTTCGATCGGGGGCGGCGCGGCCACGGGTGACGGGTGAGAGCGACCGGCCGCACGATCGGCGGGGGAAGGGCCTACCATCCCCGACAAATCGCCCAGATCGGCCTTGCGCGATTTGCCTGCGGCACCGCGACTTTCCGGGCCCGGCGGCGGCCTCGGCGATGGCTGACTTGCCTCGTGGTAGGCTTCGTCATGGGCACGCGCACGGTCGTAATCCACCGACGATTCGCGGGCAGGTGCCCGCTCGGTCGAAGCCGAATCGACGGAAGGCAGAGCGGCGCGCCCACGTTCCACATCTTTTGTCTCGTCGTCGGCAGCAAAGTGGGCTGGGGGTTGGGCATATCGTCCAGTGGGTGGCGCGATCGTCTCTCGGGCATTCAGATTGTCGTACCCAGGAGGGTCTGCTTCGACCCCCTGGTGCGCCGTTTCGTCCCCAACGGTCGGGGGCGGCATTTCCTCCGTGGTCGGAGCGCAAGAGGAAAATGCGAGGACAAACAACAGGGTACAGGTTCTCTTCATCGGACGCCTCCAAGGTTGACATGGGATTGGTCGGGAGGAGGAGAATAAATGGGAATGTAGGCCGCAATTTTTTCAGCAAGGTCGGCGAGTGTGACGCTATGGTCGCGATGGCATCCCCGGGAACCGCCATCCCTGGTATACACGTTGTCTGGAGATCAACATGCTCACATATGCAACTGTCGCCGCATGGATCCTATGCGCCGCATCGTCAACGTTGGGTGCACGAGAACAGACCTTCACACCCCAACGCGCCCTCGATTTCGTCCTCGATGACGAATTGAAGCTGGTCTCCCGTTTTCACGGTCACGACGTTGGTCTGATGGATTGGGTTTGTTTGTTCAAGAACAAACACGTTCTGGTTCGTTTGAATTACTGTTCGAAGAGCGGCAGCGGCGAACGCGCGGGCGGTGAGGTCGTTGGTGCCAGAATCTATTCAGCCAAGGGCGAGGAGATCTACATCTACGCTGAGACGTCACCACAAGAGTCGGTCTTCCACCTGCAACCGACCGCCTATACGAGAGTGGTCTTGGATTACAAAGACCTCTCCAAGGCCATGACGAAAACGAAGATCCTCGACATGAACACCGCCACCTATGTCCAGTACATCAATGCCGGTAAAGAATTGCAGTGGCGATCCTACGACGTCTGTTTTCTCAGCCACTACCCCTTCTCGGTCATTCCCCAACAACAAGGTCCCGTGAAGGTCGAGTGTCCCTATTCCAAGCCGCCATTTAGCAATGCTTGGCAGGAGAGCGGCGAAATTTTCATCACCTCATTTCCCCAAACATGGTTTCGTTTTTTGCAGACGGCCCAAACTCTCGTTGAACGTCACGGCGAATAGACTGCGGCAGGCCCAAATGGCCTTAAAATCGGCCATGGGTGCACTTTTTTTTGTCCAGACAACCGAACGAAATCATGGGGATGGGTGAAATCCGCAGCGGCCGTCGAGAAAGAATAGCATGTCCCGGCAAAAATCAGCTATGGATGCGTCGCCCACTGTTTGGGCACAGATCGTTTTATTGAAAAGGGACACGTTAATGGCGCAGGGAACAATCAAGAAGATCATTTCTGACAAAGGATTCGGATTCATCAAGGGCGAGAACGAAGAGCTCTTCTTTCATCGCTCCGCGGTGGAAGGCATCAGCTTCGAAGAACTTCGCGAAGGCCAATCCGTCCAGTACAACGAGGGCCAGGGCCCCAAGGGCAAGCGAGCTGAAAACGTTCGCCCAGCCTAAGTACGCATAGTCCTCTCAGACGGGAGAGGGTCGGAACGATATCGCATCGCGTACCACCAATTCCAATACCCAATCTGAGCCGGCCGCAATGGTTGCAAGGACACGTGCTCACGTGTCACACCGATTGATGTAGTCATCATCGTTGGGTATTGCCTCGCTTCACCGCTCTGCGTCGGCTAGTCATGGTGCAGTCGGACCGAAAAGGTCGCTTCGGCCTTCAGCCTTCAGCCAGCCGACCATTCCTTGATGACATAACCGCCAGATCTGTCGTCATGATCGATGGTCAGAAGCTTCTGGCGTTGCATCTCCTCGAGCATCGCACTGAAACCCGAGAAGCCGTAGTGCGACTCGTTGAATTCCGGTCGTCGCCGCATGATGGTTTGCTTCACCATGGAACCCCAGATCCGTCCGCTACCGCCGCGTTCGTTCGCCAAGGCTTGAATCGTCTCCACCACCACATCGAAGCCTTCCTGTTCGAGCTCCTCCTTTTTTGTGGGGGCGCGTTTCGCTGTCTTCTTCTTCGTGTTCGACGCCTTGGCAGGTCTTTCTGGTTTGTTCGGTTGCACGAGGTCATCGTAAAAGATGAACTCGTCACAGTTGCGGGTGAGAAGCTTGGAGGTGGAATCTCGCACCCCAACCCCGATGACCGTCTTGGCGTTTTCGCGCAATTTACTCACCAACGGTGAGAAGTCGGAGTCGCCACTGATGATCACGAAGGTGTCAACGTGGCTCTTGGTGTAACAGAGGTCCAGAGCGTCAACGACCATTCGAATGTCGGCGGAATTTTTTCCAGACAAACGCACGTGCGGGATTTCGATGAGTTCAAAAGACGCCTCATGCATGGCGGTCTTGAAGCCCTTGTAGCGCTCCCAATCGCAGTAGGCCTTCTTGACGACGATGCTCCCTTTCAACAGCAGCCGTTCGATGACACGGCCAATGTCAAAATCGTCGTGGTTTGCGTCGGCAACACCGAGCGCGACGTTCTCGAAGTCACAGAAAACTGCCATGCTGGAAGTATCAGGTTGGCTCATTGCCGCAGCATAACAGCACGGTGGTGTCGGTCACGAGGAAAAGAACACCCGTGGACCTGTGGGTCATGGACATTCCGCCTACCAGTACCAACCCCAATAGCCCTCGGCTACCCACTCTGGGTAATCGAAACACTCGACGTTCTCCAACTCTTCCGCCGTGGCTGATTTCAGAAGCTGCGGCACATAGGGTGCCACTGTCTCGGCGTGGGTCGTGCAGTAGAAGTCGAACACTGTCAACAAGAGGCGCTGTTCAACCTCTGCAGGTGTCAGTGCGCGCAGATTCTCACCGATTGGGTCCCAGATGACGCCGGTCTTGCTCTCGACAAACACAATGCTCAGACCGATCGCTTGAGGGCTGCCGACGCATGGTATTTCAAGTGTATTTTCCTGAGAGTCATCGGTTCCTTCGAACAACTCCTCGCGGTTTGCCACCGTCGTGACTCGGCATTTCTGCGAAAAACGATCGAGCCTCGCGTGTCTGTCCTCGGTGTCAAAACGGTAGCCGGCGGTCGCAACAAAAATCTCCTCCACCGCCTCGCTCCGCCATAACTCCGGTGCGTCGTCTCGCCCAAGGGTTAGGCGGTGAACGCTGCTGTTGCCGAAAGCTAGGGCTTCGTCGGAGTTGATGCCCACGGTCCTGACAATGGCCTCGGACATCTCGAGGGTTCCCATGGAAGTGATGTCCCCGGGCGCGATCTGAGAAATCGAAAGCAGATAACTCGGCACATAGGTAACGTGGTGATACCCCATAAACGGCGCAAACAACCTCTGCGAGACACCGTCTAGGCGCAACGCCTGGTCATCACCTGAGAGATAGGTCTGCCCCAACGAGTTGAACTCGGTGCCCAGGAGCAGATTGTCCAACTCGGCAGCGTCTTCGCGCGCATGCAGCGTCAACTTCTGTAGATTGCGGGTGTATTCGCCCCCCATGGGAATTTCCACCTGCCCTGGAGCCAGGTAGCCATATTGGGATACGAGAATCTGAGCGTTGTTGCCAGGCATACTGAAACTGTTGTTGACCGACGGCCGAAAGGGCTCGGTCAGCGAGAGACTTATGATGTCGCTCCGATCCCAAGACGAGCTTGGTTGCGAGATCATGGCTCGGTCGCCCGAGTAGCGGATGTGGGCTTGCTCGACACGCCAGGAGCTGGTCGATGACCCCGTGGGGTACATCCGACCCGTTCGAATCGCAGTGCTCCCCTCCAGTCGAAATGTGTGGAGCTCGCCGCTCGACAGAACATAGAGATAGCCGTTTTGGAACTGAATGTGATCAGGTTTCGCTATGTGCCCATCCAACTCAAAGGGTGTCCGGACGAAGGCCAAACTCGCATCCCCGTCGGACGCCGTCGGATCGAGCTCGAAGAGAGTATCATCTAAGCGAGTGAACTCGCCGTTTTGAAAGCGATAGACGATGTAACGTGTCTTCTTTTCGTCACGGTATTGTGGGTAGCTGCCGTGGTAGGTTTCATAGCCTTCACATCGTCCAACCCAATAGTCGTAGCAGGTTTGACCGGTGCGAACGTAGATATACTGACTCACCTGCGGTGCCGCCTGTACGATGCATGCCTCAAGTGACTGGCCATCGCAGTCATAGTCGCCTGATGGTGCGGGGGGCACATAGTCGGGGTTGGAACGACGTTCATAGTTGGGATAGCAACGGTTTTGCTGACGCCATTGTGGATTGTAGTCAACGCAGCGTTGGCGCGTGTAGTTGATGATGCGATCGACGAAACGGTCCGTGCCGCTTTGGGGGATCACGAGGTAACGGTCACTGGCCGACAAGAATGGGTGAAAACTTTGATAGGAGTAGACGTGTTGACCAGCAACGGGCACCTCTCCCCGATCAATGACGGTGGTCTCAAGGGCCCCAACATCGTCGTTCTGAAACTCGTCGGTGAAGACGCGTTGGAGGCCCTGGCCCCAATTGAGGACGTTGAGTCGAACGGCACCGGTCTGCTGCCACCACGTGTGAGAATAGGGCTCGGGACACCCATCCTCATTGCAGTCGTATGCAATGACGTCTGACAACTCCTCAAAGACATTGGTGTAGATGGCCAGTGCCTGCCCACCACCGTCGCTGAAACTTCGACCGTCGATGATGCGCTCCCGCTCAAAGAATGGCGCATCAATGAGCTCGAATGATTCCGCCGCAAAACGGAAGTGCAGCAAGGCGGAGCCTCGATAGTATGCCTCACCTGCGGCGTTGACGTTGATGACAAAGGTGTTGCCTCGGGCAAAAAAGTTCAGAGGCTCACCGGGCAGCTGCAATGCACAGGAGACCCTCGGTGTCTCGCCGTTGATATCCACCAACAGAAGGCCGTGTGTGTTGGAAAGAAAAACCGCGTAGCCATCTCGATAGCCCACCAGGTCCGGTCGCTCGATGGTGACGCTTTCGCTGGCGCGATCCTCATTGGTTGCTGCGGCATCGTACATCCATTCGGGCTCTTGCTCGGGAAACTTGGAATCGAAGAGGTCAGGCTGCCCCTCATCGATGAGCTGAGTCACTGTGTGCCCCCAACGAACACCGCCAAGTCGGTCGCCCACTTCGGCAAGAAGCTGATCGTTGGCGCTGTGGCAACGTCGGCCAAACATGGGATCATTGGCGGCAACTTCACCCCAGAAGTCTTCTGTTTCGAGGTAAGTGCCAGCGTGGGGAACGTCAATGTTCGCTGTCAGGCTGGCCGCCATTTGACTCGGGTCGTAGTCACGAACGCTGACCCGAGGAGTAGGAGACGAAGGAGAAGTAGGAAGAGGACCGCCGGTGTCATCTTCACCCACGCCGGCGCAGGCCAGGCAGACACACCAGCAAACAGCACCCAAACCGGCTGCACGAAGTGAAATCAGATTGCGAGGAGGGCGTTGTTTTGAATTCATCGCTTGT
>MGST01000266.1 GCA_001798605.1 Deltaproteobacteria bacterium RIFOXYA12_FULL_58_15
AGATGGTTGCCGGTGCCACTTGTCGCTCACGGATGAAATGGGCGATGCGTTGGGTGACCACCATGGTCTTGCCGGTACCCGCCCCCGCCAACACCAGCAATGGCTGGTCACCATGATGAACAGCCTGGTGTTGGGGATCGTTCAACTGAGGGTTGCTGCCAACCATGGGGCCCAGTAGCACCGATGCTGTGGAGTCTGCAACCTCGCAACTATTCCGCACGTTTTGGACTGTATAGCCCCGTGGCACAAAGCGGGGCTCCTTTTGATTCATTGGCTGTCATTAGGCCACCTGATACCGTGCACAAAGAGCAGCCCCGATTGAGAATTCATCTCCGGTCCAGTCGGGCTGATTTGAGAGGAAGCGATGTCTGAGAAGGGCGCATTTACGCGCGAGTTCGATGTGCTGATTGCACGGTCAATACGACGGGGCCGTCTCGATGTTGGAGAGCTCCTTGATGCGTATGGGCAATTGCAACCGGGCGGGCACCCGTTAATCAACGAACGCCGTTGTGTGGATCTCGAGGCCATGGTTGCCGCGCTCACCAGCTTGCCACGCGTCTTGCTCGACTGTCATGGCATCATGGTGGTCACCGATCTGAACGGTTTCGACCACACGCCGGTGCAATCCTCGGTTGTGCCCGCGGGCTATCTAGGCGATGGCACTCTGCTATTGGAAGCGAGCTTGGGTTATGTTTCCCTGATGAACATAGTCGCTCCAATGTGCTTGCTCGCCCACGAGCTCAACAAGGGCCACGAGCTCCTGGCTAAGGCGGGGCTTGTCACCGTTGACAGCTTCGCCATCGAAAAGATGGATCTATTCGACGCCCCATCGTCGGAAAAAGAGGAGAAAGAAGAGGAGGAGAAAGAAGAAGACGAAGGGAAAGAAGACGAATTCGACGATCAGGATCAGGTTGCCGCGGCTGCCCTCGCCCGCATCGCCTTTGCGCTTGGCGTGGACCAAGGTCGTCTCGAGCAGGCCGACGACGCCACCAACGGCAACCTCGTACGTCTGTTACTCGCAGAGGTTGGACTGCCCGAAATTCTGCTGCACCACGAACTCACGACTGCTGCCATTTCCCGCAAGACCCGAGGCCGTGCTGACACACTACTCAACACACTCGCCGAGATGGGCCTTGCGAACCGGCGCCTACACCTGTGGATTGGCGATGGTGTCATCAGCGATTGTCTTTCACCCTACACCCGCGAACTGCGGGATGTGCTCATTGCTTGGGGTGGTGCGAATCCCCAGTCCCTTGGGGGCGACCTGCTCGGTCTCGACGACACCGTGAGTGAAGACGGACTGTACGCTTTGGCCCACGATTTCTTGCGTACCGATCCAGCGCTTCACCGTGAGCGTGCTGAGGCGGAACGCACAGTTGGTTTGATACGGTGTGCGGTTGGCGAAAGTCGCTATGAGATTGTCGACCTCGGCCGGGTCGACCCGAGAGTGTGTGATGCAAGACTGTCTGCCTGGCATATCAGCCAACCGGCTCCAGTCATTGTGAGGATGGGCCTCGACGTCGAGGACACAGGGGCATCGGGTCTACGTCATCTGCTCACCACCCTCAGTGGGTCGATAGCCAGTGTGACCCTCGT
The DNA here is from genome assembly GCA_001798605.1 of Deltaproteobacteria bacterium RIFOXYA12_FULL_58_15. Classification (GTDB taxonomy): domain Bacteria; phylum Myxococcota; class XYA12-FULL-58-9; order XYA12-FULL-58-9; family XYA12-FULL-58-9; genus XYA12-FULL-58-9. The sequence continues at coordinate 1,597 of MGST01000266.1, forward strand.
GCTCGATGGTACAACACTGAGCGGTGAACCCGGAACCGTTCTATTGCCGCAGCTCATGGTGAACTGGGCTGGCGAGGAGAAGCTTTTTCTGCCGAGTTTGCAGCCACTCGAGATCGATGGCTTGGTGCCAGCAGTGCTGCGAGGCGCAATGTTGTCGGCACCGAGTGCTGCTGTGTTGTCGCCGTCGCGAATCTCAGAGCTCGCGCAGTTCTTTGGCATCGCTGGAATCGAGATTGGCGGTGTCGGGGCTTTTCGCGCCCTCATTGATGCGTTTTGGCAGGGCAACCTGGCGGCAGCCGTTTTCCGTTGCGCCATGGTCAACAGCGAAAGTACGAGCACCGGGCGTCCCTGCATAGCCACCCTCAATGGCATCGCCGCCGTTGCCATCGCCACCTTGCGACAAATAGCGGCACCACCGCCGGTGGTGCCCATCGCAACCCCCGAACCGCCAACCTCGAGGCGTCAGGAAGTAGCTTTGCCATTGCCGGGCAGGGGTTTTCGTATCAAGGCTTGAATCTCTTGTTCTCACCGTCCGGCGCAACCGTACATGTCAATACAAACGTATTGACAAAGCGGTTCAGAGTTGCCACACTCGGCCAGGTTACGTGATGGCGACGAAGACAAAGACCGGACAGCTCCAGATCCGAGTGACTCCGGCCCAGAAACGTGCGCTTCAGCTGGGCGCTCGGAACGCCGGCATGACGATCTCTGCCTGGGTCCTCGCCTCGGCTCTTCCGGATAGCAGGGAGCACTTCCAGAGTTGCGTAACGCGTCTTGCTCGAGGCGACTCGGAGTCGTTCGCACTCGCCGAGATCAACGACCAGCTTACAGCGCTCGGCCGGGACGAGCTGACGCGTACAGTTGCACTCCGACCGCGGCTGCCCCGGTCGGAGAGGCTGAAGAACCAGATCGCTGCTATGGTTGAGTTGGCCGCCCATCGCTGTGGAGTATCGCCGCCCGCATGGACCCGAGCGATCGAGCCGCTGAAGGTGCCATTCTTCGGAACAACGCTGGAGGGATTGCGACTTCACCTCCTCGTGAGCTCCCCACCCCCGTTCCGGCGGCGCAACCTTTTCGTCGACGCCAGTCTGGGCGACCGCGTTTAGTCATGTTGACGAAGACCGAGATCACCAGGTTGCTGCACGCACTCGACGAGGAGCTTCGCCGTGCCTCAGTAGTCGGCGAGGTTTACCTCGTTGGTGGTGCTGTGATGACTCTGGTCCTCAACGCGCGTGCATCCACGCGGGACCTCGACGACTTCTTCGCTCCGGCGGGTGCCGTCCGTGTGGCCGCAGCTCGCGTTGCCGCAGCCAAGGGTTGTGACGCGGGCTGGTTGAACGACGCAGTCAAGGGATTCATGAGCGATCGTGGAGAATTCGAACCCTATCTCGACCTCGAGAACTTGAAAGTCTTGACCGCGCAACCGGAGTACCTGCTCGCAATGAAGTGCCTGAGTATGCGTATCGGCCCCGAGTTCCACGACGAGGCAGACGTTCGCTATCTTTTGCGCTATTTGAACGTCGAAAACTACGAAACGGCCAAGGAGATCATCTCCCGCTATTATCGGCTTGAGCGATTCCCGGCCAAGGCGTTGCATGCTCTCGAAGAAATCCTCTCCAAAGTGTAGGCTGTCATCTCTTTGGAGTTGCAGACCTTGCCGAGAACAGCGCCAAAGGAGTACGGTGCCACAAGCTTGAGTTACATAGCATCGGCTAGGGTTGGAGGGCACCATGAGAAGTGACGCCACTGTGATCGTTTTCTGCGTTCCGTTTTCCAGCATCGTCCGGGATGAGGAGCTCGAACGCTTCGACTCCGAGCTCACGGCGATCGCCGACAAAGATCCGTCGGCCTTGTTGGCCATAGATTTTTCCCAGACCTTCCACATCAGCAGTCGCGCCCTTGGAATCCTGGCTGTCACCCGGAAGAAGTTGAACAAAGGCGGCGGAAGAATCGTGTTGTTTGGGACAAACCCAGCCATTGAGAAAGTCATGAAGGTCACTCACCTCGATACCTTGATGCCCATGGTTGAGGACCGCACCAAAGCCGAGGAGTTGCTGCGCGCCGAGGATGGGACTGTTCGTTGACCCGTGACCGTTTGTTAACCCATGGGTGATCTCTACCATGCTCCGCCGAGCTTGTCGCAGCACAAAACCTCTACCGAAAATCTGTTTGGTAAGCTGCGGGTGGCGCTGGTCAATCATGGCATCCTCGATTTTGCCGTTTACACTGTGGAGCAGGGTGAAGCCCGACTAGCGTTTAGCAGCGGCGTCGCGATCCAACTCGGGGGGCAGGACGATGGACGGTTGTCGATTGCCGAGCATCCGGCCCTAAAGACGTTGCTGCAACAGAAACAACTGATTTTGCGTGCGGTGAAGTCGGGTCCACCCCTGCTGGAGGACAGAGACGGTGTTCGCACCAGTCCCACGGCAATTCTCAGGTTGGGCACGGCAAACGACACAGATGGCTTCATCCTTTTGTACGGAGAGTCGTCGAGTGAGCTGCTCGCCGAGAGCCATCGCGAAGAGCTAGAGAGCCTGCTCGCCCTGTTTGGAGCCGACTTCTCCAAGCAACGGGCAATCGACTCTATGCATCGTGAGCATCAACAGACCAGGTTGAAGTTGCGCGAGCTGCGAGAAGGACTCGAGCTGCTGCTCCTCGACAACTATCAGGAGATGCTTGGGACGCTCATCACGAGGGCCCTCGAAGTGGCTGGTGCCCGCGCCGGAGAGATCCGATTGCAGGGCATCCACACCGGCGTCTCCGAGTTTGTCGTTGGCGACATTTCCACCAGTGCGGCGGAAGAGCTCGCACGCATCGAGGGTGCCAATGAGCTGCAGGGCCCGGCACTGGTTAGCTCTCTTACCGGTGAGGTGACCACTCGATTTGATCTCGACACCATTCACATCGCGTCCGTAGCGGTTTTCCCCCTCGTGACGCGATCGGGAAACTTGGGGTGGCTCATCCTTTATGACGCAGCCCTCTCCGGTGACGCGGTGGATCTGTTGGAGAGTCTTGCCTTGGTTGCAGCCACGGCGTTGGAGAATTGGCGAAACTCACAGCGCATGCTTGAGCAACATCGAATGCAAGAGCAATTGGCGGTCGTCGCGGCCCTGCAACAACGCCTCTTGCCGTCGAAGCGGATCGTACTCGAGCATCTCTCCGTCGCCCACTATAGCCAATACTGCGACGAGACCGGCGGAGACTATGTTGATGCGATTGTCGGCCAGATTCCGGGATTATGCCATTTCGTCGTGGGGGATGTTTCCGGACACGGGCTCGGAGCGGCCATGCTCATGGTGGATGTGCGTGCGCGATTGCGCAGCCATCTGGAGAACCGCCCGCTGTGCTCTCCGACCATGGTTCTCGAGAAACTCAACACCAGTCTCTGCCGCGAGTCCGCTCCACAGGAATTTGTCACGCTATTTATGTGTCGCGTTGATACTCGCATGGGTACCCTGAGCTATGCCAGTGCAGGGCACGAGCCGCCGCTGTTGTTTGATGGTGTCAAAAGGCAGTGGCAGGAACTACCGAGTACCGGTCTGCCTCTCGGCCTCGAAGAGGAGGCCACCTTTCCCACCCGACGGGTGCAATTGAATCCCGGCGATGTGCTGGTTCTCGCCACCGATGGCGCAACAGAGGCGGAGGATGCCAACGAGAGCCAGTTTGGCGTCGATGTTCTCAAGGAGGTCATTGCCGCAAGCCCCGAAGCGTCGGCTGCGCAGCTGCGAGATGCCCTGGTCATGCGGACACTCGATCACTGCGGTGGCCGCCCTTTCGTCGACGATGTCACCTACCTGGTCCTCAAGATCGAAAAGGTGGTGCTGCGGGTGGCTCCTGATGAATTGCCCGCTCCTCCCAGCGCCCCGCCCTTGCTGCAATTGGTTGTCCAACCCGGTCCTGAGCAACCAGATCGTTGTATTGGCGAATGCACTGCAGCTCTACTCGAATGCGCAGCAAGGGGCCCTGCGTTTGCGCACGCTGTCGACGACGTCATCATCTGCCTTGGTGAGGCGGTCGACAACGCCATCACCCATGGCAGCCAATCACAGTCCGAGGCGCGTGTCGTGGTGCGCATTTGGAGTTTCGAAAATCAAATTGAGATGCGCATCGAGGACCCAGGAGTGGGGTTCTCACCCCGCGATGCTCTTGCCACTGAGGTGCGAGAGGAAGCCTTGGACGCGCGGCGTGGCCGCGGTCTGCAGATCATGATTTCGTTGATGGACGAGGTGGGATTCAATGCCAGAGGCAACGTTCTCCACATGATCAAGTCTTTGAAATCTGAATCCTGACCGACTTCAATTCGAACCTATCGGCGACGGCGTCGCACCCAAGCCACCATCGTGAACGCGAGACTCTCTCTTGTTCTTCGCGCGGGTGAATGGGTCAATGTGACTCAGATCACACTTCCATAGGGCAGGCCGCCGCTGTCAGCGGCTCGACGGCACACGGGTTGGAGAGCTACCAAGCAGACACGCGCGGGGTGAACTGCGCAATGGAATACAGGAGGCGTTGTCCTCCACTGCTGAAGGAGCGAACATGCGAACTGCAATCTACACCATGGTCCTGGGAAGCTCGAGTATTGTTGCGTTGACGATTGGCTGCGGTGCCGTCGAAGATCCTCTTCCGACCGTTGGCAGAACACAGACTACCTACGTGGAGTGCGGCGGTCACGGAAAACGGTACGCGGGCGGCGGTAGCTGCGAGTGTAACGATGGCTACGATCTCGATCCGGCCGACATCACCAACTGTCTGCCTGACGCCGACACTTGCAGTGGGCACGGTAATACGACCCTCGACTATCAACTCAATTGGACCTGTGCCTGTGACAATGGTTACGTTGTGTCCGCGCAGGATCCATTGGCATGTGTGAGCGATGGCACCAACCCGGATCCCGATCCCGATCCCGATCCCAATCCCACGCCTGTAACCTGCACCGACCCAGAGGTCGCATACGGCGGCACATCCATGTCCATGGAGTGCGACTTCATCTACGGTGCCTGCACTGACAACGTGACCTATGCACTGGAATGCACCTACGTCGTGGTGAGCGGTATGTCCGCGTCCCAATGCATTTGCATCCGACAGGGCAACAGCCAGGGCGAACCTTATTATCCTGAAAATAATCCCTGTACAGCGTGGGGCACCTGGGAAGCAGTCGATGCCGCCGCGGCAGACGGCTGCGGATGGCACCTCGTCGCCAGCGACGGGGGTGCAGGCGGCTGCAGCGACACCTGCGACTATCCCGGTGACGGTGAGTGTGATGACGGTGGCGAAGGCGCAGTCACGGGTGCTTGCAGTTACGGCACTGACTGCACTGATTGCGGAACGCGCTAACGGCGCGGTCACCTATCGTCGACGGCGTCGCATCCAAGCCACCAGGGCGAATGCCGAGATCAGAGCCATTCCGGGATGGCCGTTGCTGGCGGAACAGAAGAACATCCCACCGTCTGCGAATTCACCAAAATCACCCATGTAGTAGAATTCGCAACCGCGATTTTCAGTGCCGGGAAAATCCAGCCCAGCCGAGACCGCCAACTCGTCGAGATTGCGGGCATCAACGGATAGCAGGCCGACATCGGAGATTGAGTAGAGCTCACCGTTCACTGCCAAGGTGCGGCGAACAGCGCCGCTCTGATCGATGCCGCCTTTAGCGGTGACACCATCCTCGCCAAGCTCGACCATCTGCACGTAGCTCATGCAACGGACCGATTCTCCACTGTAATCCTCCCACGACATCGGCATGGCGAGCACTGCATGGGTGGTGTCGGCGAGCTGACCTGGCTCGTAAATCTGCGCACCGCGGTAATCCTCGTTGGCCTCCGACTGCGTGTTCCAGTCGCCAAACTCGATGCGATTGATGAGGGTGGGGTTTGCTGGCTCCGCAACGTTGAATGCGGAGACTGCCACGCCAGAGCCGCCATCGCCGTGACCGACTGTGATCAACTGATCACCGCGGGGGAAGATGAAGTCGCTCCAACCGGGGACCATCAGTTCACCGATGATGTGCGGTGAGGTGGGATCACTGAGGTCGATGACCCAAAGAGGATCTGTTCGGCGGAAAGTGACCACATAGGCGCGGTCGTCGACGAAACGGGTTGCGTAGAGTTGCTCACCGTAGCCAATGGGCTCTGAGCTGCCGAGCAAGGTAAGGGAGTCAGGCTCGGTGATATCGATGACGTGCAGAAGGCTCGCCCACATATTCGAGTCAAAGGTGACAATGCGAAAGTGGGTGTCCGTTGCGTCTAGATGGAACTTGCCCTGGGGAGCGCCCGCAAGAGTGATCGAGCCGCGCTGCACCATGTCGCCTGCGGGATTCTTGATGTCGATGTAGGTGAGGCGAGTCGTAGGGTACCAACCTTGAAACTCGGAACTGTAGGTGTTCGTCTCTTGGGCGACGAAAAGGGTCTCTGCGGTGACGTGGATTTCGTGCGCTGCCTCATTGAGCACGATGACGTCGATGACCGTGAGATTGTCTGCGGCGGTGGCGTCAAAAGCCACCACCCAAGTTTGCTCCCAGTCATGGGTGACAACATAGAGGATGTTGCCGACCAGCCGGCTGCCAATCACCTCCCCAGGCAAACAATATCGTTGGCCGAGCTCAAGGGCATTGTCCCGAAACATCACCGAGGCGACCTCGCTCTGCTGAGACTGATTCTGCCACTCGACGAGTTCCTCGCATTGGGTGGTACGCTCTTCGATGACGAGGACAACATTGCCGTCCTGAGTGAACAACTCACCAGCCCGACCCTCGACCGGCAATGCATCGATGAGCCGAGGTGCCGTGGGGACGCTCACGTCGACGACGCTGAGCACCCCCTGGCGACTGTAAACGTAGAGTCGGTCACCGTCGACACGGTAGAGGTCGAGCTCCTCAACCGGCCGTTCTTCGGCGACTTCAGCGGCACCACCCATGGAGTCACTGCAACTCGCTGTTATTAGAATAATTGTTGCCACGCCAAGGATGCCAACCAGCGTTGAAGTGCGAGAATATCTCATCTTAGGTCTCCCTCTCGGTGTCACTGTTTGGGAAGGTAGACAGCAAGTACAATGCCAACCGTATATGGTGAAAAGTGCTTATAATTTATGGTCTAGTGGGGTCTAGTGATGTCTATATATCTAGACACTGGCACAAACATGCGCCCTCGCGATCAGAGACGCCTCAAACACATTGGCAATTCCGGAAGGCCGTCAACCCTCTGTTTGCTCGAGCATCCTCAAGAGCTCTGACAGGACGCTCCGATCCTCTTCGTCCAGATCACCAAATCCAATGCCTGCGCCGTGCTCTAGAGCACAGCGGACCACCATGCCCTTGAGTTGCAAGGGTTGCTCTTTTCCGTCAATTGCAAAACGAATCACAACAGGAGTGCCTGTAGGCGGTGGGTGTTCCGTCGACACAAAGATGCCACCGAAGGCAATGTCCATGGCAGTGCATTCTTGCCAGCTGCCGTCGATCTTGAGCTCCACAGTTTTAACAAAGGGGAAGCGTGGATGCCTGCGTCTGTCATTGCCTTCGTAACCCATTGATTGCCTCCCATCATCGAGACTTGATCCCATACCACGTTCGACGTCAAGATTCTCGGATCAAAAGCATCAAAAGCCGTGTCGTGGACCCACCCAGCTGAGAATCTCAGATAGCTTCTCTCGTTTGTCCATCACGTCCTCGATACGGCGCAGGTCCTTGTTGGGAAGCAGACCTTTATAGTGGTCCGTGCCAAAAACCGATGACGGAGAATGTCACCAGCGTGTTGAACCAGGTGGTCAACTCCCCATGCTTGTTGCCACCGAGCGGTCGATAGATGTAGTCAAAACAGAAGCGCGACAGAGTCAAGTGCCAGCGCTGCCAATAGTTTGCCGGAGTGTGGGCTGCGTAGGGCGTTGCAAAATTGTCTGGCAATTTGAAACCAAACAACGCCGCCGAGCCAATGGCGATGTCGGTGTATCCAGAAAAGTCGCAATAGACCTGAAAGTGGAAGGCGCACAATCCCAGGAACGTCGCTGCAGCACCTGCACCCAAAGGGGCCTGGAACAAGGGATGGACCATACGATTCGTACTCTTATAGAGGAGGCCACCGCAAATGTAATCTAGAGCGCTGTCCCCCCGGGGTGGCAATCCTGGGAGGCTTGTGCTGGAATGTCTTTCCGAAGAGCACAGGTCATTCTTTGATCAGAATCTGAGAAGCAAACGACTCGAGAATCAACGGCGATGCCACCGGATTGCCGTCAAGGTCGCGATGGCTACCGACGAGATCAAAAGCCTTGGTGAGTTTGGTGTCGTTGTAAAGCAGGACTTCTGTTTCGATCGATTGTAATGGTGATACGTCAAATGTCGAATTGGCATCCTGGCCGGTGGTCAGTTTCCACTCGGCAAATTCACAAGCCACATCTTCGTGTGAAAACACATTGTCACTGTTGTAATGGTTCACATATTGATTGTTGTCGATGGTGACCGTACCGCTTCGTTGCGACACCATCCTCTCGATGCCTTTGTCCTCCATGTCTCTGTCAAATGCGTACAAAATGTTGTTGCTGAATTCACTCCCACCCAAGTCTGTGCTGATTTGAAAGACGCTGCGTGCATTCATCAAGGTGTTGTTGCGTGAGATGTCATTGAAGCTGAGGTGATAGAAAATACACGCCTGAGAGCAGTTCGTGATGGTGTTGTCCTCAACCGTTATGTCGCCGCTGTTTTCGTCGAGGTAGACCCCATTGCCGTGCGCATAGTACCAGCCCGACCAGCCGTCGGTACTCCCTGGGACGGTATCGATGATGTTGCCTTTGATGATCGAACCCGCATTTTTGGCGTTGGGGTAAGAGCCAGCCGATGCCGTGTAGATGCCGCCGCCGTCATCCTTCACCAAACAGGCGTTGTTGATGTAGTTGTACTCGACGCGATTTCGTCGGTGGAACTGGATGCCGTTGTAGCCTGCATTGATGATGCGATTGTAGGTGATCAGATTGTCGTCTCCCTCGACGTACATTCCCGAGCCCGAGTACCAAGCGGACCCGCCGGCCGAAAGTCCGAGATTGTCGAATAGAAAGGTGTCATAGATCACATTGTCTGTGTACAGACTCAGTGTGGAAAAGGCCGAGATGCCAAAGTGATTGGCACCTCTAACGACGTTTTGGCTCACGGTATTGTGTGAACCCACGGGTTCCCGAATGCCTATGGCGTCTGGCCAATCAATCTCATTGTTGTGCAGAGTGTTGTGGGAGCCAATCAACCGCATGCCAGAATTCCCGTTGTGTTGGATACTGAAATCCTCGATCACCACATATTGCCTGTCGGCAACGACGATACCGTCGTCGAAGACTGAGCCTCTGACAATATGGGCGGCCGGGGAACCGTTGTCGGGGGGCCAGAAATAAACCACCTGGGCGACATCATCGTAGAACCATTCGCCAGGTGCATCGAGAAACGCCAACTTGTTAGTCAAGAAGAACCCTTCGTTCACGCCAACGTCTGAAAAAGGCGGCGACGAGAGGGTTAGGCTTTGTCCATTGCCGTCGATAACCTCGGAGGTAACGTATGCGAAGGCGATGGTTCTCCCGGTCCATAAGGCACCCGCATAGTCGACGGACCCGTCGAGCTCTGTGCTCGTAAACTCCGTCGGACTCTGCACCGATGTAATGGCGTGGTATCCCGAATTGGGACTTCGGGCTGCCTTGGCCCGCATGCCATCTACAAACAACTGATTGATCGGTGTCTCAATGCGGGCTTTGTAAATGTTGCCGGCGTGCGTTGCCCAGCCCGTGATCTCTTTGGAGCCAAAAAGCTTGGGCTTCGCCCCGGTGCCGTAGGCGCGGTAAACGATAGGTTGGTCGACCGTTCCCGAGCCGTTCACGGTCAAGGTGCCCTCCCAATGGTCGCCACTGTGAAACAGGACATGGTCCCCAGCGTGGGGCGCGAGACTGTTCACCTGCTCGAGGGAAGCCCAAGGTGCCGACTCGCTCAAACCATCATGGGTGTCATCACCGGAATTGCTGACAAAATAGCAACTGCCAGATACGCATCGCCCGGCACAACACTGAAATGGGCTCGCACATGGATTGCTGAGAGAGCATTCCGAGACCACACACGCCACACAACTGCCAGCGCAGTCCACACCCGTTTCGCCAAGATCAATGTCAAGAAAACCATTGGTGCAGCAATCTTGATTGGTGCATGAGCCGCCACAATCGACACCTGTTTCATCGCCGTTGCATACGCCGTCATTGCAGGTCGTCGGGCAGTCCAGGTCTGCAGCATGAATGCAATTGGGTGGGTCTCCACCGGAAACGACGTCGCCGAGTTGTTGGACATCAACAATGGTACCAGAATTGCTGCAACCCAAGAGCAAACCCATGGCCATTGTTGTCGCGGACAACTTCATCATGAGAATATCTATGCCCCTCTGGAGGGATTCGATGTCAAGTCCATAGGGTCAGTCAGAAAGATCTGACGAGAGAAGCGGGGAAGGCTGCTATTTGGCGCGCAGCTGGATCTTGCCGACCGCCTCTTTGCAGGCATCGCGCACCGGGAAGACCTTGACAGCATGGACCCGACCGTCGTTGCCCTGTTGTTCTTGAACGACGAAGGTGCGGTCGGAATCGGCAAGGATCTTGAGCTTTTTCACCACGGAGGAATCGCCAATCTCGCCCAAGGTCCTGCATCCCGTCGCACGATGATAATCCTCCTTTGCGGTGAGCAGGCTCTGGGCCAGCGCCACCCCTTGCGGCTTGCACTTGGCTTCAATGAAATAGACGAGCATGGAGGCTCGAACCCCCTCCGGAGAATCCGTCAACGCCTTGGCCAAGAGTGGGCATTGGTCGAGATGACCGCCCAGGATGAGCCAAGAGGCAACGTGGCTCCCCGCGTAGGATGCCGCTTTGATGTTCAGGAAGGCCGCGCCGCCGTTTTCTTTGGCGTAGGTGTCAAACGCAGCCATCAGTGGCACGCCATTTTGTTCCAGTTTCAGGAGAACCTGCACGCCGGGCGACTTGTCGCCCCCCTCGCCGAGGTGAGCGATCTCCTCGAAGATTTCTTTGAACTTCTCACATTTGGCGAGGCGCTCTGCCCACTTGGAAGAGTGCTCGAGGGCAAACCCAATCTTCGGATCGGGTGCCGCACGAAAGCGCTCAACCACTGTCGTGCAGTCTCCGGTGTCTTTGTCGGCTTGCAATGCTTCATACTCGCGACAGGCCTTGTATCTGGGAGACGTATTGTTGTTGGGGCCGAGGGACTCATCATCGCACAGGGTCTTGAGTTGCGCCTCGTCTTGCGCCTGGATGGCCTGGTCGACTTCCCTCCAGCCGTCCCGCTTCTTGCCGGCACCCAACTCTTTCATCATCCCCGCACAGCCCGACGCAACCACAAGGATCCACAGAGCCGTGCTGCACTGCCATTTCTGCATCGTCGCCTCCAATGCGAGTGGTTGGCTCGCTGTAGCACAATTGGGGTCCCCGCGCATCGTGGAATGATCTCCTTGTTCTCATTGATTTCGTGTTGGTCTCGCCCTGGACCTTCACTCCCCCGTTGAAATCGAGTAGGGTCCCGTGGCAGTTTTTTGCTGCTCACAGGACGCTGAGACGGTGCTTACAAACTGATGGTTTCCAGTAGGAGATGTTGACGATGAAATCGGCCATGATGTTGATGTTGATGTTGCTCCTTGCGGCAGGTGGGTGTGATGACGGGAAGACAAACGGGGGAAGTGACGGAATCATCATTGGCGATGATCAACGCGTGGGGGAGGCCTTTTGCGACGGCATCGACAACAATGAAGATGGCGCTGCCGATGAAGACTACTTCGTCACCGACGGCGCAGGGAACCAACTGAAGATTGGAGATCCGTGCGGCGTTGGTGCTTGTGCTGGCGGCACAGTGGTTTGCAGCACAGACAAGACCCGAGCCGTGTGCGACTCGGCCGGCAACGGCACCGCCGAGACGTGCGACAACATCGACAATGACTGCGATGGGGGCGCCGACGAAGATTTGACGACTCTCGCCGACAGCGACTGTCTCCAGATTGGAGTCTGCGGCGAAGCAGGCGCCACGGTGGTTGCGGTCTGCGCGTCCGGCGCATGGCTCTGCGATTACCATGGCGTGCCTCTTTTTGAGGACGAGATGGAGTTGAGTTGCGATGGCCTCGACAACAACTGTGACGGCGAAGTCGACGAGGATTTTGACGACACGGACGCCGACAAGGTTTCCGATTGCATCGACAATTGCCCAAACCTTGCCAACGCCTCGCAAACCGATTCGGACGGCGATGGCGTCGGTGATGTCTGTGACATCTGCCTAGGCGTCGACAATCCAGACCAAGCCGATAGTGATCTCGATGAGGTGAGTTATACTCACCCTTCAGAGGTTGGTGAGGCCGAGCAGGACTGCTTCAGTGACGGAATCTGTCTTACGCGTCCGGTGGCCGGCGGGCCGGTTTACAACACTGGCTCGAGTAACATTCGTTGGGCGTGCGATGGTTGTGACGACCTCGATGACGACACCTTCTGGTTCGACGCCTTCAATTACAGTGTGAAGGGGCGCTGCTTCCCTGATGGCATGGACGACATCGGCGGACGCGACACTTGCCTCGAAAACACGACGACCGGCCAACAAACCAATATCCACTGGCTCTCTTGGCAATCAAGTGGAGGTGGTGGGTTCGCCTACGTACGTCGAACGCCGCGCGGTGATGGGCTTGGCGATGGGTGTGACAACTGCCCGGCCCGTTTCAATCCCGACCAGGCAAACTCCGATGGTGACGCATTCGGCAATGTGTGTGACAACTGCCCTGGGGTGAGCAGTTCGAGTCAGGCCGACGTCGATGGAGATCACATCGGCGATGCATGCGATGACAGTGACGGGGACGGAACTCTCGATCTCGACGACAACTGTCCGATGATTGTGAATCCGGACCAAGTCGACAGCGACAACGACGGATACGGCAATGTCTGCGACAACTGTCCCGGAGTTGCCAATGCCAGCCAATCGGATATCAATCGCAACACAGTGGGGGATGCCTGTGATGACCTCTCCGACAACGACGGCGTGGTGGACATCGTCGACAACTGCATGTCGGTTTCCAATTCGGATCAGACAAACTCCGACGGGGACGACTTCGGCGACGCCTGCGATGTCTGCCCAGAAGACACCGACCCAGATCAAGGTGATGAGGGCGAGAGGACTGTGGTGGCCTACAACCATCCCGAGGGCAGCGACGAGCTCGACATGGACTGCATCGAGTCGGGCGTATGCTTGACGCGATCTGATGAAGGTGGCCCGGTTTACAATGGCGCACCGGATGGGGATTCCATCCAATGGACCTGCGGCCCCTGCCGCAATGTTCCCACGTGGGCCGGTTGGTACAGCTCCCTCAACGATGGGGATTTCCGGCAACGCTGCTTCAACAACAACATGTACAACATCGCGGGCAAAACGGTTTGTCTGCATATTCAGAACCCAGGAGACGCTTACTGGGATGTGCACTTCACGAGCTGGGGCCGCAATGAGAACAGCAATCCGGAGGTGTTTTCATATGTACGCACTTCGGATCTTTCCGACGGCATAGGCGATGCTTGCGACAATTGCCTATCCATAAACAACCCCGATCAAGAGAACTCCGACGGCGACAGTTGGGGAGACGCCTGCGACAATTGCCCCAACCAGGACAACGAAGAGCAAGCCAATTCTGATGCAAACCCTGTGGGCGACGCGTGTCAGAACTCCGATGGCGATACTCTGTTGGACATCGACGACAACTGCGATTTCACCGACAACGAGGATCAGACCGATACAGACAACGACCAGGTGGGCGACGCTTGTGAAGATCTCGACGACGATGGATACGGCATTGGGCAGGACAACTGTCCCGGCATTGGCAACCCCGGCCAGGAAGACACCGACAACACCGCCGACGGTGTCGGCGACGTTTGTGACAACTGCCCCGCAGACAACAACCCAGATCAGGCAGACGATGACCTCGATGGCGTCGGCGATGTGTGCGACAACTGCGTTGATATCGAGAACAGCGATCAATCTGACGACGACGACGACGGCGTTGGCGATGCTTGTGACAACTGTCCGTACGACACCAATCCCGAGCAAGCGGACTCGGACCTCAATGGAATTGGCGATGCTTGCCAAGACCTCGATGAAGACGGGTTCATCGACTCTGAAGACAACTGCCCCTACGCTTGGAATCCCGGGCAGGAGGACAGCGAGGATGATCCCGATGGTATTGGGGATGCCTGTGACAACTGTCCGTGGGAAACCAATGGCGATCAAGAAGACGCCGACTTCAAAGAGATCTATTTCAACAACCCCGCGGGTGAGTCACTTTCGGATTGTATCGACGACGATGAGCTCGTCTGTCTGTGGCTGGACCTCGAGCAAACGGCGGGTGAGCCTACCTCCGAAGTGTTTCTCAACCTGGGATCGGCCCAGGTCGAATGGGCGTGCGGCAACTGCCTAGAGGGAGGACTCGATTTCTACCCCTCATTCAATCAGATGCTCTTCGATCGCGGTTGCTTCGACGAGGAGCATGATGTTCCCGCGCCGTTCTGTGTGCACATCGTCGATCCCGTCGACGCCTCACCGTATTGGACCATCATCTGGGACCATTTTGCGCAAGACCCCGCGGGAGTCTCATATGCCTATCAACGGCAGAGCGGAGACCACGTGGGCGACGTTTGTGACAATTGCGTCGATGTGGCCAATCCAGACCAAGGCGACATGGACGACGATGAGTTGGGGGATGCTTGTGATCCGGACATCGACGGGGACGACGACCTGAATCAGGCGGACAACTGCCCGTGGGTTCCTAACCCAGACCAACTCAATGCCGACGGCGACCTCCTCGGCAACGCGTGTGACAACTGCATCGAGGTTTCGAACGACAACCAGATGGACCATGATGGCGACGGTTGGGGCAATGTCTGCGACAATTGCAGCGCCGAATTCAATCCTGACCAGAACGACGATGACGAAGACGGAGTGGGCAATGCCTGTGACAACTGTTTTGCGGTTGCCAATCCCGCGCAAGAGAACAGCGATGTGCTCAATGTCTTCTTTGACCATCCGCCAGGCGTCTACGAGTATGTCGCCGATTGCATCAACGATCAGGTTTGTCTGACGCGTAGGAGTCGTAGCGGCATCTACAACGCGCTTGGCCATACAGTGTATTGGGCACGTGGATCCTGTGAAGGTATCGAGGGCGGATGGACCACGGACTTCAGGGGCGCGGTTGGCTACAACATGACAACCAACGCTGTCGGCAGCATCCTGTGCCTGCAGGTTCCCGGTGACGGACCTGAGTTCTGGACTGTCGAGCTTCTTTCATGGGAGCCTGGGCGCGCAGAGACCGATGGCGGTGGCTTCTCGTATCTGCGCACGGCCCGTGATGGCATGGGCGATGCCTGTGACAACTGTCCCGGCGTTCCCAACCAAGGCCAAGAGGATGGTGATGGCGACGCCGTAGGCGAGGTTTGTGATATCTGTCCCAACGACTTCGACATTGGCCAGTGGGACATGGACTCCGATGGCTTGGGCGATGCGTGCGATTTCGACATCGACGGGGATGCCATCGACAACGAGGGCGACGTTTGCCCGTGGATTTTCAATCCAGACCAGGCCGATGAGGACGAAGACAACGTCGGTGACCTGTGCGACAACTGCTTGGGTGTTTCCAATCCCGAGCAGATTGACGATGAGTACGTGGAGGTCGACTACGTTCATGCGGCAGGGGTGTTCGAAACGGAATCGGACTGTATTGAATCCGATGTCTGCTTGACCCGCGGCAACCAAGGCCCGCTCTATAATAAGGAAGGCGGCTTCATTGCGTGGGCCTGTGGCACATGTGACAGCGTCAACGAGGGAACTGACTGGTACTCCGCCATCTACGATCTCAAGGGGGACTGCTTGGAAGGTGACATGCGGAATCTCGTCACTGAGGCCGTGTGTCTGCAAGTTTATTATTCCAACATGTTCTGGGATGTGGATTTCAGTGTTTGGGGATCGGGCGGCACGGGTGAATTTGCCTATGTGCGTTCTATGGATGGTTACGGGGACGGCTCGGGTCGAGCTTGCGACAATTGTTGGTACGTCGACAATGCGGATCAGGCCGACAGCGGTGGCAACTGTTCGGGGATGAGTATGCCCTATGCTAGCGATCCCGCGTGCGGAGATGCCTGCTACCAATAGTCAAGTATTCGCGTGAATGATTGGGGCGCTCCTTCCGTGCGAGGGGCGCCCCTGGTTGGCCAGCGACCCCAGGATATTGATCCCGACATACAGGCAACAGAAGAGGCGTTGGCCAGTGTCGACCTAGACGACCTCGACACCGCCACCATCGAGATCGATCCGGTCTTGCTGGAACGGGCGCGTTCAACGGCGAAGCTCAAACAGATCACCATTCGTGTCGGAGAAGATCAACTCGAAATCGCACGCCGTGTTGCCAGTGCTCAAGGAGAGAAATACCAACAAGTGATCAGACGCTGGCTTGCCCACGGCGCCTCAAAGGCCAGGCGCAATCTAAACAAGACAGGTACGTAGGGCGAGAGCGATAACCGGTGCAGCCTGAATCGGCAACCGCAGTCACGGAGCAGAGTAGGGCGATAGTATACAAAATGTAGCATTTACTAGGTTGCTCTTCTGTCGAGCCATCTACCGGAGTTCTTCATCCCGGTTCTGCGGGGAGGCGTCCATCGGCATGGAGGGCAATTTTGGCTTGCGGCCGATATAATCGGTTAGTAATATCGGGTTGCGCCTGGGTGTGAATGCAATGATGCGAGGCCAGGATTGAGCGAGACTATCCCCAAGACATTGCGAGCCCACGTCCTGTGCATCGTTCTTGTTTCCGCCTGCGCGCTCGGGTTTCCGGCGGACGCGCTCGGGTTTCCAGCGGACGCGCTCGCGGAGCCAGCGGACGCGCTCGCGGAGCCGACGGACGCGCTCGCGGAGCCGACGGACGCGACTGCCGATGGCGACGGCCCATTCGAGATGCCGACTTTCACCACCACCGTAATCGGCAAACGCCCGCCCCCGCCCGGAACCAATTCTCGAATCGACGCCAAGGAGATCGCACTTCGCGGCGCCCGCAATCTCGCCGAAGCCATCGCAGGTGAACCCAGCGTCGAGGTGAATCAGGGTCCCAAGTCAGGTGCCACTCTACAGGTCCGTGGATTCGATGAGCGAGCGGTGTTGCTCATGATCGACGACCAGACGCAGGGGATCATCGAGATCGATCCGGTCGTGCAATGAACAGCTTGACTGGGGAAACGCCCTGCGAAAGCTCAGTCGGAATCGCTGTCCGCAAGCGGTTTCGCAAACGCCTTCTTGAAGGCATCGACGGCGAAGCGCTTGATGCGCTGTTGCATCCGATCGTAGCGGCGCAGAAAGTCCCGGCCCAATGCAGTCAGCTCGGCTCCACCATGCTCGCTGCCGCCCTTGCGGCGAACCACAACGGCGTGGCCGAGCCCCGACTCCACGTTCTTGATCATGCGGAGCGCCTTCGGGTACGAGAGGTCCATCTCTCGTGCGGCGCGGCTGATGGAGCGGTGCTTGTCGATGCCCGCGAGCAGCCACATGAGGCCGATCCCCATGAAGGACTCACCGTCCTGATCTCTCAGCATGATCCTGATGTCGATATCCATGGGCACCGAGGAACCACCTTCCGCTTTTGGTCGCAGCATTGTATGTCGAGCTCCCAAAGGACGCCACGGCGGATAGTCGTGTTAGAGAGGAAAAAGCCAACGGCCCCCAGCGTGGGCCTGAGGTCGAAGCAGTGAGCAACGACAGGCTGGTTGTCCTCGTTACGGGCTCCGTCGCGAGTGGGAAGACGAGCCTTCTCGAACGACTGCAAGGGTCCACCGCCCGTTGGTGGCGGATCTGTGGTTTCACGTCCAAAGGTAACGCACGCGACTTTCGCTGCGGGAATCCATCTGCAACCTACCGACTCTCCCTGGTAGGTCTATCGACATCGCTTCCCTGGGCCATGCGCCCCACCCCCAACTCGGCGTTCCAGTTCTGCGAGGCCACCCGCCTTGAAGTAACCGAGGCGGTGGGTGCCCGGCTCAAGGACGGCACGGCCGACATCTGCTTTTTGGACGAGATCGGCCAACTCGAGCTCGCCGGTCGCGGCTTCGCGGAGCTGTTCCGCCTCGCGCTCACCTCGCCTTGCAGAATCGTGGTGGCTGCCGTCAAAAAGAGCCGGTTTGCCGAGGTCGTCGCGGGTTTTGGGCTCGCCGAGGTCCACGTCATCGACCTCGATCAAGTAAGCGCCGAACAGGGATTTCGAGAGGCCAAGAGGCAAATCGCTACGAGCGACGCCGAGCGAATCGGCGCGTTTGCCGGCATCGGAGGGCTGGTGGAGGTGGGTCTTGGCTCCACGCTCCACGCCTATCGCGTTCCGTTCAAGGGCCACGCCTTGGCGTACCTGCAGAACGTGCTGCTGGTCGCATTCGGGAAGGCGCTGCACGGGCGAGGTCTGGTGCGCATCTCCTTCATCAGCGCCATGCTCAAAGCGTTTTCGCCCGCGGGCGGCACCTTCCGGCCCATGGCCTACATCTTCCTGCAGGGACTCTCGTTTGCCGCGCCAATCCGACTTCTTGGCTGGAACATCGGCTCGGTCATCATGGGCTCGGTCATCATGGGCTGGCTGACTCTGGCTATGTCGCTGGCTGTCGACTACGTCACCTTCGGCAAGAGCATATTTGATGCCTTTGGTGCGGCCATAGCGGCGTTCAGTTCTTGGCTGGGTGTTCAAGGGCCGTCGCTCCTTCAGGTTCTCATTGCGGCCTTCGCCCTGAAGGCGGCCGTTGCCGTGGGTTTAGCAATAGCCGCATTCTTCGGCGACATGCAGCCGCTCGTGCGTCGCCTCGGTGCCCGAAAAACCAACCATGGTGATGACCGCGGTTTCGACCGCCGCGACGCTGCCAGCCGCCGGTCTATGGCCATGACCGCCGTGACGGCACTGCGCGACCTCTCCAGGCCGCGCTTCGTCGTTGCGTTTCTGGTTTCGGCCTTGCTCTTGCTCTTCTTTGCAGGCCTCCCCCAGAGCGACTTCATGAACCTCATCGTCAGGGGTTTGTGCATCTCCTACCTCGGGTTCGTGGCGCTGCGTCGCATCGACGTCCAGTCCCTCGGCGCGTGGCTCGATCGGCACACCGGGATGGGCCTGGGCAGGAGTCTACCCGTGGCCCTTGATGCGCTCGGGCGAACCCCAGCGCCACCACCGACGTCCAACTCGGTTAATGCCTCACCACCCTCGAGCCCGATGGCAACAGTCACCTATCGCAGCACCGACAGCAGGGACCTCGACGTTCCTCCTGGCTCGCTGTCGAGGACGCCATGACCGATCCCCTGCTCCTGCAACCCATCGGCGTCGTGCGGTCGCCGTTTAGGACCACGCACGAGATACCCCTCCAGGGTGGACCTGCGACGCTGGAGGTCTACCCTGCGTTCGCGGACGGACTCGAGGGACTCGATGGCAGCTCTCATCTCGTCGTCATGGGGCACCTTCATCTCGCCGACCGAAGCGCGCTGAAAACGAGGCCGACCAAGATCGACCCGAACGCCCCCGAGAAGGGCGTGTTCGCGACACGGTCGCCCGCGCGGCCCAATCCCATTTCTCTCACGGTGGTGGCACTGCTGAAACGTTACGATTTGCGTCTGGATGTGGAGCACTTGGACCTCGTGGACGGCACGCCGCTAATCGACATCAAGGCATATTCGCCCGGCTGGGACAGCGTGTTCTGCGCGCGGCACAAACACCGCGCGTCGCCAACGGCCATCAATGACGAGCGGCTGGTCGCCTGCCTCGAACGTGGCCTCTTCAATTTCATGGGCCACGTCGCTACCGATCCGGCCGCTCGTTGGAGCCTCGCGGCCACATTCGTCGGCACCCGTACACTCGGCGTCGATCCACGCGACCCCTCGATGGGCGTTCAGGTAAATAGGAGCGGCACGACCACCGAAGCCTTGATGGCACTGACGGGGGCGGCGGCGTTCAACAAGAGGCTTGTGGCGGTGCCCGACGAATCGGCGCTACGCGTCTGTCTTTCTTCTGGACCCCGTCGTGTCGAGTTGGTGGCGGTCCACACAGACCTACCTGGCGACTGCGGCAGTTGGATCGACGCGTTCGCTGTGACCGTCTCGGACAACCTTTAGGTCTAGTGGCCTCTGTCTGCCTTGTCCAGGCCCAACAGTCTTGCTGCATTGTCGTAGAGCACCTTCCTACGCAGCTCGGGATTGCCTTCGGTCGCGATCAACACCTTGGCCAAAGGAATGGCCTGATGATACATCGGCCAATTGCTGCCCAGGACCAGCCGATCCTGCGGCCCCTTTGCCAGGATCGTGCGCACGTTCGTCAACGATTGGCAGGACAGCTCAAGCCACACATTGGGGTAGCGGCATGCCAAGTCCAAGGCCTGTTCCATCTGCAAGGCGCCCGAATGTCCGAGAATGAAAGTTGTACGTTCAAAGGCAGCAATGGGCTTTTCGAAATAACGGACCAAGCAGCGCTGTTGGCCACTCCAGCCATCAATGCCGGTAGGGCCGCAATGCCACAGAATGAACATTTCTCGTTCGCCGCACAGCCGTTGTAGCTCCATAGCCTTGGGGTGATCGGGCCGCACCATCAACATGCTGGGATGGGCTTTGATGCCTGGCGCTCCCATCTGTTTTTGTTTGTCCAGATCCGCCTCCATGTTGCGGGCAAACGGGTGGACACAGCCGAGACAGGTAATGGCAGGATAGTCACGAGCCGCCTTGATTTGGGTTTCGGCGTTGTGGGAGATGAAGGGAACGTCGAGTGGCAACACCACAGCGTGGGTCATACCCAAGTCGGTGGTGTCCCGCACAAGATTGGCCATGGTCGCCGAGCGGCGATACCCACCGCCCATCGGATCCAGCAAACTGCGCACAAAGAAGCTACGCACCATCTTGGAACGTCGTTTCGGCGTGACGTTTTGATTGGCATAGACGTCGAGGTCGACAAAATCGTCCACCGGCAGCCACAGATCGGTCTTCTCGGTGAGCTTACGGAGGTCGATGGGCTTGGCCCACCCGAAGGCGTTGGCCACGTGGGTGTGCATGTCGATGATCGGTCCAATGGCGGGATCGGTGAGCACCAGGTGGCCATCGCGAACGGCGAAGTAGGGCAAACGGGCCATCTCGAGATGATTGTCGAATCGGTAACGGGTGACATCGCGTTTCATGAACACTACTCGCCATCCATTGGCGCTTTTGTCAATCCGCAACAACCACTCCTACCGTTAACCTTCCAGGCGTTGACGCATACTTTCGACACACACTCACAGCAAACCACTCAAAAACCGTTCGTAGTCGATGACAACCACCGACCATTCAGGATATTCGCGGCGATAGCCAGGCTTGTCGACGAGCTGATAGTTGTGCGGCGTCTTCAGTGACCCTGCGTACTTACACAGAACAGTCGTTGGGTGCAGATCACCGCTCTTGCATTCCACCAAGAGCCACGGCTTGCGATCTTTGAGCACCACGAAATCAACCTCGGCCTTTTCCTTTGTACGAATGAAACAGAGTTCGAAATCACCGGCCGCGCTTTCTGTCCAGAAATGACACGCTTTGAGCAGGTGCAGCGCCGTCAGGTTCTCCCGCCGAGCCGCGCCTGACTCCAGGGAAAGGATGTCGTAAAGATAGAGTTTCGGCTCGGCTCTGATTGCGCGGGCGATACGACGCGCGTATGGGCGTACGGTGAAAACGACGTAAAGATCGTGCAACAATGCGACCCAGTCGCGCACCGTCGCGTATGCGACACCCACATCTTCACGCAGGCTGTTGATCGACAACAGAGAGCCAACTCTCTCGGGCAACAGATCCATGAGAACTCTGAGGGCCTGCAAATCGTGAATATTTCGCAGGTCGCGGATGTCTTCCTGAAGCAATCTTTCACCTCGAAGCCGCGCCCACCTTTTGGCCTTGGCCTCGTTGCCCCCGAGCAACGGTTCTGGAAAGCCACCCAACTGCAACAGGTCACGAAAAGGGTAGGAGGGTTGAGTGCGCCGAAAGATTTCATCGGGGCCGATGGTTTGGGCGCGCTCAGCACAAGTGAATGGGAAGAGCCGAAAAGGCAAGAAGCGGCCCATGAGGCTATCCCCACCACGCCGAAAGATGTCGAGACGCGCACTGCCAGTAACGACAATCGGGACCTCGCCGCCACGTAGATCATAGAGTCCCTTCAGCCTGCTTTTCCAACGCCGGTCTTTGTGGATTTCATCGAGCAGGAGCGGGCCCGGACCACGACCCGCCACCGCCACGACGGGGTCCTTCGCCCAAGCACGGCGGAAAGCCTGGTCGTCCCAGGTCATCTCGTTGTCGCGGTGTTCCAGGAGACTGCGGCCAAGCACAGTCTTGCCGACCTGCCGAGGTCCACTGATCAATGCCATTTTGTGGTCAGCCAACGCGTCATCGAGGATCACTCGCCGCAGATAGCGCTCCATCACAGGTAGTGGGCCGGCATTTGTCATAACGTCAATCTATCAGCCAACTGATAGAAAGTCATGTCCAACCATCAGTTATTCGATAATTGGTCTATTTCCGCCGTGCCGTAATAGGTGTCGTAGGCTCACCCGAACAGGTGATTCTGGCGTGCAAAACGCGATGCCACGCAGGGTGCCGAAGAACATGAAGAGGGTGAACACGCAACACATTCCCGGTCTCGACGATAACTGAGCTACTAACTGCAATGAATGGAGATTCTTATGGCCCATCCAGCAATCGAAGAGGCAAAGAAAGCCCCCCTGCACCAGCGCAAAGCACTTTTGATGCGTGCACAAGATATTGCCAAGGCCGACCTCATAAAAGAAGGGAAACGGCGTGCCGCAAAGGGCGAATACAATTGGGGCACCCAATACAGGGGGACCGAATACAAGACAACGCCTACGGTCCACCCCTACAAACACTACGCCGATAAATGCAGATAGGGCCGAGCGCTGGTGCAGGACGATTGGCTCAGCGCGCTCGTCGATGACCTCATGGAGGACGAGGACGGAAGTCTTGTCCCGGGTCCAGAGTTTGCTCTGCGTACTCACCGGTGGCTCCATGAGTTTGGCAGCCAGAATCCGCAGAATGCCCTTCTCGGTATTGCCGGCATTGTTCACGCTCTCTATGCTCGACAGGGCAAAGAGGCGGGCAATGTGTTGGCCAATGCGGCGAAGGCTTGGATCCGCGCCAACGACCTTCCCTCCGAGTGGTGGCAAATGGCCTTGAGCACAACCAGCGACGAGGCTCTACCGCCGACCCCCGAATTCCCCACGAGCGCTGACGCCATTCGCCAGAAACAGGTGGCCCGGGTCACGGGCATGGTGGCACCGCGCAGCGAAGCGCAACAACCGCATGCTGAGGGGCAGACCATTCGCGCAGGTCCACTGGCACAGCTCCACCTCGCCGCGAGCAAACGCAACAGGTAATTCTGGCGTGCAAACCGTGCTGCCGCGAGTCCGCGAGTCCCCGTCAGGCGTGACGCGCTGTGGTCACGACGCCTGCGTGTCTGCTGTCAGGCGTGGCACGCTGCGGTTACACCTTCATCCAGCCTTGCATGAAAGCATCGATCTTCTGGCGGATGTCATCGCGAACCCTCCGGAACGTCTGCACAACTTCCTCTTCGCTGCCCGACGCTGCCGCAGGGTCTGGCAACCCCCAGGATTCGCGGGACAGCTCTCCAGGCACGAACGGGCAACTCTCCTCTGCACAGAGCGTGACAATGGTATCTACATCGCCAATCGGTATCTCGGAGACGCCCTTCGGACGCGCTCCTGACATATCAATCCCCAACTCCCGCATCACGGAAACGGCATTGGGATCAACTTGATCACCGGGTTGCGATCCGGCACTCCAGATCCGTACGCCAACAGGGAATAGCTTTTTTGCCCAGGCCTCTGCCATCTGGCTCCTGGCAGCATTGTGAGTGCACAGGAACAACACGCCATGGGGCAGTCCATCAATGGTGGTCAGGCTCCCCAAGTGGCGGATGTCCTTGCCACGCAACATGAACACGACCATCTCAGCAAGGTTCGTGGCGTGGTCCCCCATCCGCTCAAGGTACTTGGCGATTGCCTGAATCTTGATGGCGCGGTTGATGGTCTTGGGGTCGGCCATCATGTAGGTCAGCAGCTCTCGGAACACCTGTCCGTAGTAAGCGTCAACGATGTGGTCCTTCTCGAGCACCGCGTGTGCGCGATCTGCATCGTGGGCCACGAATGCATCGAGGGTCTCGCGGATCATACTCTGCACCACATCGGCCATCTTCGGCAGGTCGATATAGGGTTTGAGCTGCGGCTCCGCGTTGAGCTCAATCGTGCGCTCGCAGATATTAACGCCAAGGTCCGCGATTCTCTCAAGGTCCGTGACGATCTTGAGCGCTGTCGTGAGAAATCGCAGGTCCGACGCCACCGGCTGTCGGCGCGCCAGAATAGTGAGACACAGGTGGTCGACCTCGATCTCCAGGCGGTCAACACGCCGGTCGCCGTCAATTACGTCTTTCGCGAGTCCGGAATTCCGATCGGTGAGAGCCCTGATGGAGGACGTGATCATCCCCTCCACGCGCGCTCCCATCAGCAGGATCTGCTCTCGGAGGGAGGTGAGTTGCTGTTCGTACTCGCGATCGGTGTGTGGGGTCGTGCTCATCCGTATCTCCCAGTGATGTAGTCTTCTGTGCGCCGGTCTGACGGTTTCGTGAAAATGCTGTCGGTGCGGCCAAACTCGACCAACTCGCCAAGGAGCATGAAGCCGCAATCCTCTGACACGCGAGCCGCTTGCTGCATGTTGTGCGTAACAATGACGATGGTGTAATCCTTCTTCAGCTCTTGCATGAGCTCCTCGACGCGTGTCGTGGAGATCGGGTCCAGTGCGGAGCATGGCTCATCCATCAGGAGAACTTCAGGTTGCACCGCGAGGAGGCGAGCGAAGCAAAGGCGCTGCTGCTGCTCCCCAGAGAGTGAAAGGGCGATCTCCCTCAACCGATCTTTGAGCGTTTCCCACAGCCCAACCGCAGAAAGGCTTCGGGCCACTATCTCGTCAAGCTCCTTCCCATTCGTCGTGCCGTGCACCCGAGGACCGTGAGCGACGTTGTCGTACACCGAGAGCGGGAAGGGGTTCGGGCGCTGAAAGACCATCCCCACGCGTCTGCGCAGAGAATGAACGTCCTCGCCGTACAGAGGCCGACCGAAGATCTCGACGTCACCGGTGACTCGGACGCCAGCAATGAGGTCATTCATGCGGTTGAAGGTGCGCAGAAGCGTCGACTTCCCACAACCCGACGGACCAATAAGAGAGGTGATCCGTCTCGGTGCGACAGAGACGGTGACGTCCTTGATGGCATGAAAGCCGCCATAATAGACGTTGAGGCCGCGTGCTGTTATTGCCTCCATGTCAACCAAACTTCCCCGTAACGTACTGTTCCGTCCGTGGGTCGGACGGGAAAGTGAAAATCTTGTCCGTGTCGTCTATCTCGACCAACTCGCCCATGAGCAAGAACGCTGTGCGGTCGCCAACACGCGCCGCCTGCTTGGTATTGTTCGTGACGAGTATCTGGGTATGAGCCGTTTTGAGCTCCTTCATCGCCTCCTCGACCTTCGCGGTAGATATGGGGTCGAGGCCAGAGCACGGTTCGTCGTACAGAATCACTTCTGGCCCCACGGCCAGAGTCCGTGCGAGGCAGAGCCGCTGCTGTTGTCCACCCGACAAATTGAGCGCGGAGGTGTCCAGCCGGTCCTTCACCTCGTCCCAGAGGAACGAGGATCGAAGCGTGCTTTCAACGATTGTGTCCCCCTCGTTCTTTCGGATTGTCCGCTTGAGTCGTATCCCAAACAGAACATTTTCTCGGATCGTCATCGGGAGCGCAATGGGCATCGCGTACACCATTCCCACTCGCCGTCGCAGATCCTCGACGTCTTCTATGTTGCCAATGTCCCGACCATCCAACAGGATCGATCCGGTCACCGAAGCCTCGTGGATGCGGCTAAGCATGCGATTGAGCGCCAAGAGCAGGCTAGACTTTCCGGAGTTCGCAGGGCCAATCACCGCGAGGATTTCCTGGTGGCGAACGTCGAACGAAACACCGTTGAGCGCCGGTGTTGCACCAAACAGGATCGTAAGCTCTTTGACCTCAATCTTTGGGTTGCTTTGGGTCATGCAGCCCTCCGCCCACGCATCAGGCGGTGCATCAGAGTGTAGGCCGTCGTGTTGATGATCAGGATTGTGCAGATCAGTACGGCGGCCGTGGCATAGGCGTTCTCATTGGAGATACCTTCGCGAGCGAGGATGTAGAAATGGACTGCCATCGTCCGTGCAGAATCGAAGACGGAGGTTGGTGTCTGGACAGCCGAACCGGCGGTAAAGATGACAACCGCAGTCTCCTCAATCGACCGGCCTATCCCGAGAATCACGCCGGTGAGAATTCCGGGAATGGCGTACGGAAGTACGGACTTGGTGACCACTTGCCAGCGCGTGGCTCCGAGAGATGCGGCCACATCGCGATACGACGTGGGAACCGAGCGAAGTGCCTCCTCGGCGGTGCGGATAACAGTGGGAAGTATCATTGCCGCAAGTGAGAGCCCGCCCGACAGCACCGACCATCCCAAACCCAGGATGTTGACGAAGAGAATGAAGCCGAAGAGCCCGAAGATGATCGACGGGACCCCCGCAAGGCAGTTGATGCCAAAGCGGATCGTCTGGGTGAGTCGTCCTTCGCGGGTGTACTCCGCGAGGTAGATGGCGCTCGCGATCCCAAGGGGAGCGGCGATGCCCACCGATACGAGGACCATGAGCAGTGTGCCGACGATTGCCGGAAAGATCCCACCCGCGCGGCCCATGTCCAGGATCGGCTCAGTCAAGAACGACCAGCTGACGTGCCTCAATCCGCCGGCAAGTACGAAGCCAACGACGAAGACGAGTGCGCCCACCGCTGAGGCAGTGGCGGTCAGGAGCAGCCCTTTCGCGATAGCCTGGGTGGTTCGCGGTGCGATGCGCATCTTTTAAAACTTCCTTCTCGCAAACCTGAGGGCCGCGCCGTTCAGGATCATGATGAAGAAGAAGAGGATGACGCCAGTGGCAAAGAGCGCCTGCCGATGCTCTCCCGTGGCGTAGCCCATCTCGATGGCGATGTTCGCGGTAAGGGTTCGAACTGAATCGAGGGCCGAGTGGGGTATTGCGGTCGAGTTGCCGGAGATCATGATGACCGCCATCGTCTCACCGATCGCCCGGCCCATTCCGAGAATGACCCCAGCGAGGATCCCCGCACGTGCGGCAGGAAAGAGCACCCGCCAGACGGTCTGCCACTCTGTCGCCCCAAGCGCGAGTGATCCCTGCTTGTAGCTTTTCGGCACGGCCTGCAAAGCATCGATCGATATACTGACGATCGTTGGCAGGGTCATGATCGCAAGTACGCAAGAGGCGGCGAGGATCGAGAGCCCTGGGCCTCCCAAGCGGATGCGGATGAGCGGTGCCAGCCACATCACACCCAGAAATCCATAAACCACCGACGGGATGCCGGCCAGAAGCTCAATCGCCGGCTTGAGGATGTTCACCCAGCGTGGCGAGGAAAACTCGGCGAGATAGACAGCGCAAGCCACCCCGAGCGGCACGCCAATGAGCAGAGCACCCAATGTAATGCAGAGGGAACCGATGATGAATGGGAGAATGCCGAACTGCCCCTGCAATGGCGACCAGTCCCTCCCCAGCAGGAATGCGCCGAGGCCCGATCTCGCCATGATAGGAACACCTTCTTTGAAGATGAACAGAGCGATGAGCGCGAGAATGGCAGCCGACGAACAGGCCGCGAGAAGTAGGAGCCGTGAGACGAGCTTGTCCATGCTATTTCGCCGGGATGAGCCCTTCCTTTTCGAGGACTCTCTGGGATGCATCGGCCATAACAAAGTCAATGAACTCCCGCACCATGGGGCTTTGCTCCCCCTTGGTCAGCAGGAAGATTGGGCGTGCCAGCGGGTAAGTGCCGTTCTTCACGTTCTCGTTGCTGGCAACAACGCCCGCGTAGGAGATCGATTTCACCCGGTCGTTGACCAGTCCGATGGAAAGGTAGCCGATGGCGTCGGGATTGCTCGCCACCGCTTCGCGAATCGTGCCATTGGAGTTCTGGAAAAGTGCATTCGGCGAAAGTTTGCTGTCACCGAGAACCAGCTCCTGAAATGACCTTCGCGTGCCACTGCCCTCCTCGCGCGAGATGATTCGGATCGGCGCGTCGGCACCGCCAAGATCCTTCCAGTTGTTGATCTCTCCCGTGAAGACGCTGCGCGCCTGTGTCGCAGAAAGCTCAGCAAGGGCATTCTTGGGGTGTACGACGAGAGCGATGCCATCGCGGGCGACGACCGTTGGCGTCAGTGTCTTGGCCTCCTCCGGAAGCGTGAGAAGGTCAGCCATGCCGATTTGTGCACTCCCAGCGAGCGCAGCCTGGACGCCGACTGCCGAGCCGCCGCCCTGCACGTTGACTCTCACGTCGGTGTGGGTTTCGAGGTATTGTTCGGCGAGCTTCTCTGCGAACGGCTGGAAGGCGGTCGAACCCGCCAGGGTAATCGTGTTTTCGCTCTTTCTGGCGCAGCCTGATCCTGAGCCTGAGATGGCTATCGCCAGCACAAAGAACGAAACTGTAGCCTTGGTACGAATCATGGTTGTCATTTCTGCACAATCCTCTCTGCAATCTGCGGCCGGACGTCTATCCGTGTTCTGTGACGTTTGTGTGACGGCTGTGAAAACTCTTCATGGCCGACTGTCACGGCGCAATCTAACCTACGAGCCTGCGAAACGGAGTTGGTTGTTCCAATGTGACTAGATATAGATCTGCAGGGTCAGCTTCACCTGCCAGTCTACCGGCGTGTCGGAGCGATGTTGCCACGACCGATCATAGTCCAACATCAAGATGTTGTGGCCTACGAGCGTGTAAGCGACGCCGGCGATGACTCGCGAGCGGGGAATTCCAACACCGCTCGAGCCGTCGCCATCCGAGTCGAAATAGTCGTAACGACCGATGATCTTCGAGTCGATCCACGGTAGCCGCATTTCGCCGAACCCGGACCAACCTTCGTAACCGAGCGCGTTGCCTGAGGAGTCGACGCGGCTGCCACTCTGGTTGCCGCGGCCGAGCACGTATTGGCCGGTAATGACGAAATACTCGTGTTCGAAGCTGGCAAAGATGTCGTGCAGTTGCCATTGGGGCTCGGCTTGGGAGTTGCCCGCACCGTAGACGAAGAAATGTGCGAGTTGCAGGTTCGCAAGCCACGGGCCCAACGGTCGCACGGCGAGACGGGACATGAACACCTTGTTCGCGTTGGCTTCAACCGCGTGGTAACCGCCACCGTTGTAGACGCCCAGGGCAAAGCTGCCCCACGTGCCTGGATTCGCCCGGTTGACCTGATCTTGGTACTCTTGGGGCAGCTCGCGCCCCAACAGCCCAGACACCGTCACTCCGAGGTCGGCCGAGTTCAACAGACCGTTGCGCTCGATGAACATCATCCCTTGCATACGGTTGTAGTTGAGGTGCTCCTCGAGCTCGAACCATGGAGTGTGGACAATGCCAGCTTCGAGCTGCGTGTCGCTGATGAACGCGGTATCGACTGGCAAAACGAATCCCGCATACATGTATTTGAGTCGTACCTTCCAGTCGCCTGATTCATCCTGGTGGGTGTCGAAGGTCACCCGAGGTTGTAGCCACCTGGTCGGTTTGAGCTTCAACGTCACGTAGCCGCGACTGATATGTGCACGGTTGAACGTTTCGCCGCCCTCTTCGCCGCCGCCGGCGTGCAGATACCAGACTACTCCCAGGGACACCTTGTCCCACAATGACTCCTTCTTTGGCGCTTCGAGCGCTGCCCCAACGTCCTTTTCGGCCTCTTCGGCCGCGACTTGATTGGCCGTCAGCAGACAGAATAGTAGGACCCACCCGCTGTTTGTCTTCACGCTCATATTCGTTAACCTTTCTGGCCACCGTCGGCTCGGGCGGTCGAGGCAAACTTGCCGACACTTTGAGGCAAACTTGCCCGCACACTGCATCGGCGGCTTTCCTTGATTTTCTCTAGCGGCGGGAGACTGCCTGCCGATTGTTACGAGCGTATGACGGGCGGGCAAACTGTTGGTGAATTCGAAGGGGTTTGAGACCTGCAACTTTGATTCGCCGCGACACATGGTAGCCCAGAGAAGTCGTTCCCTACCATCATCTGGAGGCTGTCATGCCGGTCCCTCGGCGCCGACACGTTCGCGGTTTGGCGACAAGTGTCGTTCCCGGCGCCTTCTCTCACCGGATTGCAGAAGCAGGATGTCACCTGGTACGACATCGGCGGCCGCTACGTGCGAGACCTGGCCGTCGCGGCGAACCACCGCGGACTCAGGCACCATCTCCCCAAGGGCCGTAATCGCCTTCTGCGCCCGGAGTTCTTGGATGAATCCGATGATGGCGTTCAGCGCGACGACGCCGAGCACGACGGCACCGTCAGTCACCTTGCCAAGAAGGAGGGCGATTCCACCTGACCCGAGGAGCACGAACAAGAGCGGACTGTTGAGCTGACGCAGGAGCAGCTTGAGCGGGCCGCCCGGACGGGCCA
>MGST01000267.1 GCA_001798605.1 Deltaproteobacteria bacterium RIFOXYA12_FULL_58_15
GAATTCAACCAAGAGGTTTTTCGACGAGGTCCGTCGTGGTGCTCACGATGTCTACACCAGCAATCTGGTCCTGCGGGAAATTTCTCGCGCTCCCGAGCCACGCCGCTCCGAGCTGGTAGGCCTGATGGAAGAGATTTCACCGACCATTCTACCGATGCCCGACGAGATCGAGATAATCGTCAACCGGCTAGTCACTGAGGGTGTTGTTCCTGCGAAATACGACGACGATGCTGCACACATAGCGATCGCGCTCGTCAATGATGTCGATGTGCTGGTCAGTTGGAATTTCAAGCACATAGTCAAAGTGAAGACGCGTCGGATGGTCAGCGCACTGTGCCGTATGCTAGGCTATAGGGAGGTGGACATTTGCACACCCGAGGAGGTCTGCGTCGATGGGTAACGAGCCACAGACTATGACTGACCTTCATGATTTGCGCGAGCGGTCCCATCGTGAACGTGAGCAGAACGGCTGGACCTATCAGGAGTATCTGGGCCAGGTTCGTGACGACGGAGAGCGGCTTGGCGAGCAACTCTGTCTGCGGAGAATTCTTCCGACGGCAGACGTCGTGCCCAACGGCGAGTTTGGTGAAGAAGAAGGCAATGGCGCTTCCGTGTAGAGATTGTGATCCTCATGGTGTGCTCATAGCCGAAGGTCACTAAGCGGCGGGTCGCCGTGCCAGCCGGCCTTCCCCGTTTGGTGCTAGAGGTTATGAAGCCGTAACACGGGGTCTCCGCAAGACCAGAGGACGCGGTGTGTCCGAACTCCCTTTGGTTGTGATCGATAAGTTGCACCTGCACGCACGCTCATGGGTTATGATGGTGACGATGACGATATTGGCTCGGGAGTCGAGGACTTCATCGGTGGACAGGCTTACGGTGCTGTACAAGACCTACGGCGGGCAAATCTATGCCCGGTGCCTCCGAATCCTCAATGACCGAGCGGCTGCCGAGGACGCAACGCAGGAGACCTTTGTGCGGGCGTACAGACATCTAGAGAAGGTGCCGGATTCGAAGGAAGCCCTTCATTGGATCTATCGGATTGCGACGAATTATTGTCTGAACCAGCTGCGTAATCGGCGGCGTGGGCCAGAGCTACGCGCCGAGTTTTCTGACGCGGCAGATCCCGGTTTCGACAAGCAAGTGAGCGATCGAGACTTTGTCCAAAGCCTGGTGCTCAGGATGCCGAGCAAGCTGCAAACGGTGGTTTGGCTACGCCATGTGGATGGTTTGGACCAAGAGGAGATTGCCGGTATTTTGAACGTATCGCGTAGGACGGTGATCAACCGTCTGTCCGAGTTCGACCGACGAGCCCGCAAGTTCACGCAGAGGATGCTGGCATGAGCGATCCCACCCATCCATCTCGCTTCAAGATTGACAGTCTTGTGGCAGGTAACATCTCCTCAGAGGAGGCTTCACGGATTAGCGAGCATCTTGAGGGCTGTGAATCCTGTCGACGCGCGCATGACGATGTGCGTGAAGCCCATGCGCATTTCTCCAATAGTGTCTTTCGGCGCACCGTGGGAGGCGTTGAGCAGAGGATACGACGGCGCTCTCTGATTTTGCGTTGGCCGGTTTGGGGCCTGACGCCGGCGCTTGTGGCCGCGACCCTCGTGCTTGTACTGGTGCACCCCCAGCTCGAAGAGCCGACCTTACAGATCAAAGGGCAAGCCAACTTGCGCGTGTTCGCTCGCAGGGGTGAAGAGGTCTTCCCGGTGGAGAATGGAACGACTCTGGCCGCGGGTGACCGGGTGCGCTTTGTCGTCGAGCCCGCCGATCTCGAATACCTCCTGCTTGTCGGTGTAGATGGTGACGGCAATGCCAGCGTGTTCTATCCGTACCAAGGGAAAGAAAGTGCCCGTCTTTCTGTTTCGAGGGAAGGCACCACTGACATTCGAGAGCCTGTTCTCGAGCTTCCTGGGAGCGTTGTTCTAGACTCTGCCCGTGGGCCGGAACGCCTTTTTGCGATATTCTCACGAGAACCCGTTCCTTCCGCCGACGTCCTGGATAATCTTCGTGCCATTGCGGCCGCAGATCCTGATTCGATTCGCACGACGGCACACCTCGATCTGGCCGCGACGGTCCAAGAGTCGATTTGGTGGGAGAAGTCTCAGCCATGATGCGGGCTCTCCTCATCGGGTGTTGGCTCCTGGCTGGGGTGCCCTCCGTGAAGGCGGCGACTCGGCGGGTGGCTGTCGTTGTGGGCAGCAATGCTGGGAAATCTGACCAAAAGCCGCTGCGCTTTGCCGAGACCGACGCCGGAAAGATAGCCAGGCTCCTGGTGGAGCTGGGTGGCGTGGAACAACCTGATCTGCTCCTCCTCCAGGGGCGAGGTTCCGCTGATCTCGAGAAGGCCTTGGCTTCGGCCCAGACGAAGATTGAGCTCTGGCGTCGCGAGCCCACCGACCGCGTCATGCTTCTCTTTTATTTTTCCGGCCATTCTGATGGGGTCGCCTTGGAGCTTGGCCGTGACCGCTTTCTCTTTTCCGATCTACGCGACCGGCTGCGAAAGGCTCAAGCCGACGTGAACGTTGCTATCGTGGACAGCTGTAGAAGCGGAGGCCTCTTGGCCAGCAAAGGAGGTGTGCCCGGCCCCGCGTTCGAAATCCGCCTGACAGACAATCTGTCCAGCACCGGCGAAGTGATGCTGACCTCCAGCGCCGCCAACGAGGTCGCCCTCGAGTCACAGGAAATCGGCGGATCGTTTTTCACCCATCACTTGTTGTCAGGACTGCGCGGCGGGGCAGATCTTTCGGGTGACGGTCGCGTCACGCTCTATGAGATCTACCAATACGCGTACAGTCGCACGATTACGGATACCGCAGCCACGGTTGTTGGCGCGCAACACCCAGCGTTCGACTATAGCCTGGCGGGTCAAGGGGAGCTCGTGCTCGCGGAAACCACTCCAAGCACAGCGATTCTCGAGCTCCCGGAGCTCGATCGGGCGCTGATCGTGGATGTTGCCCGCGATCAGGTCGTCGGCGAGGTGACGGGGACGAGCAGCCACCGAATTGCGTTGGCTGCCGGTGAGTACGGGATCACCCTGTGGAGCGGCAAGCGGACGGCCTCGGGTCGGGTAAGTCTTGCTTCGGGTAGTCACCTTCAGCTCGAGTGGTCGAGCCTTTCCGACCTAAGCGCAAAGAAAGGGGCGAGAAAAGGTGAAGAGGAACAAGTCGTTAGGAAGACCAATACGCCTTTTAGCGTCACGTTCATGGTCGCAGGAGGATTGGCCCGCGGGGCGGCCCGAGATCCCGGGCTCGTGGGATCGGGACGAGTGGCTGCCCATTTTGGTGACGCGACAGGCCTGTGGCTCGCTGTTGATGCGTCGTACGGAAAAGGCCAACACTTTCAAGAGAGTGCGGCAAGTTTCTGGGCCGGTTATCGTGTGGGGGCGCAGGTGAGCCGGGTGACCGCTTCAGCCGGCATGGCCTTGGGGGCCGGCGGCGTCGCACAGAACTTGACCGGTTCCGGGGGCGGCTGGAGCGGCACCGTGGCGGCAGCCCCATGGCTGGGTTTGGAGCTACGCCTTACGGAGGTCGTCTCCTTGGTAGCCGAGGGGCAATTCTCCGTCACTTTGATGCGCCAAGATGGTCGTCTGGCAGTTACGTGGCTGCCAGCAGGCTTCGTCGGGTTGGGTGTGCGGTTTCCATAAAAGAAAATATTCACACGGCTTCCACTCTGGGGGTTATGCGAGTGAACGCACGAAATAGGAGTAGATGGGTATGATCGTCAAACATGTCTTTCGGGCCATTGTCGCTAGTCTGTCCCTGGCGGAGTTCGCTTGCGGTCCTGGGGTCAACATCTATCTCCCATCCGACGAGCTCCCTCAGGTCTGTGTTGGAATTACCTGCTCGAACCATGGCACGTGTGTCGCGGCCAACGGTCAGCCACATTGCAACTGTGAATTCGGTTACACCAATCTCGACAACGTGCGCTGCGTGGTGGACCCATTCGGCCCGTGCGCGGCCGTAACTTGCTCGGGCCACGGTGACTGTGTCGTTGAAAACGAGTTGGCCCGCTGTGAATGTGAAGCGGACTACTACCCCTCGGGTTTGACGTGTCTCTTGGATCCCTGCATTGACATCGATTGCAGCGGGCACGGGGACTGTGTCGTTGAAGACGCGTCGGCACGTTGCGATTGTGAAGCAGACTACTACCCCTCGGGTTTAGCCTGTTTGGCGGATCCCTGCATCGGTGTCGGCTGCAGCGGACACGGCGAGTGTGGGATTCAGAACGGCGCTGCAAAATGTCTTTGCGAGACGACCTATGTCCCGGAAGGCCTCGAATGCATCTTCGCGCCAATGCCGACTGCGAGCTTCGCACTCTCTGCTCCGAGCGCCACAATTCGAGACGAGATCACGCTCGACGCGGCTCAATCCACCGGCCGTTCGCTGGAATACCGCTGGGATTTTGAGGCCGACGGCCAGTTCGATACCGCGTGGTTGCAGGAGTCTTCGATCATTCACCGCTGGTACGCGCCAGCCGACTTCACCGTGGCCCTCGAGGTGCGTGACGCCGCCGGGCAAGTAGCGAGTGTCAGCCGGCCCCTTACGATTCAGCGCGGAGGCACTGCATCGTGGCTGCTCGTCTTGAGCGGCAACAGTAGCGCAGCCCACAGTGTGTCGTTCGAGCTGGATGGCACCTTCATCCAGGACGAGGAAATTCGGGCTTCCTCGTACGAGTCGTCGTCAACGGATGGCTATGCCGTTTATCAGGGAGCCGACGGACAGGTGCTTGCGGGTATTTGGTGTATGTTCAACTACGAGGATCTCGGTTGTCTTTTTGACGAGGTGAGTAGCGTAGGCAAGGCGGGCAAAGGGTCCGTTTGGTCGCAGCTTCCCCAAGAATACGAGCCGACGGGTCTTCTGGAGTTGGCAGATGGATCCTGGCTCGTGAGCAGTCGTTCGCAGAACGCGATTCGTCAGTTCGACGTCGCGAGCTCTGTGTCTTGGAGTTGGGCGCAAGCCGTAAGTGCGCCGCAAGGCATGGCGCTTTCCCCCGATGGCACGAAGGTGCTCGTCGTTGTTTCGGGCGCGAGCCGAATCGATGCTTACGACCTCCAAGGGACGCGAATTGGGCGATGGGACGAGCCTTCCCACCTGTCGAGCCCCGACAAGATCATTCGCCTTTCGAGCGGCGATTACCTCGTGAGCGATCGCGGTGGCGGTGCCGTCGAGTTTGACGAGAACGGGCTGTTCGTGAAGGTCATAAGATGGGACCCGATGACAGTCACGACCGGCTTGGCTGAGCTTCCGGATGGTCGCATCCTCATTGGCGAGACTTGCCAAGCTGCAGGCGACGACTGCGGATCCATTCTTTCGTACAACCCTTCCACAGAAGCCTTTGCGATTTGGGTGGGCAACTCCGCCCCAAATGCCGGAATCCTTAAGAATCCCGAGGGTATGGTGGTTGTCTACGAATGATCAGCGGGTAGCTCTCAGTACAGACAGGGAAGCCTCCATGCGATGGGCCATTGGGATGATTGTACTCGTGATGGGTTGTGGCAACGCCCCTGACCCCATCGAATGCAATGCCGACCGACATTGTCACCTGAACAACGGTGCCGCCACGTGCGATGACGGTTACGTCTGGCGCAACGCCCAGGACTCCGCAGACTACGAGTGCATCCCGGTCCAGACACAACGCCCGGTCCAGCCACAAGACTGTGAGGAGATCACCACCTGTTCAGGTCATGGATTGTGTGTGACCATCGCGGGCCAAGTAGGCTGTGTCTGCGACGAGGGCTACGTCAGCGAGCTTCGGAGCTGTGTCACAAGAACGGCCGATCCGTGTAGTGGCTGGCCGACCGTTCAGGTTGCAGCACCGAACTGCGGTCCGAGGCCGTTGGCCGTTCAGTTCGACGGCAGCTCGGCTGTTGACGGCCTCGATTGGTATTCGCCGAGGTGGGAGTTTGGAGACGGAGACACGGCCTTTGCTCTGGCGACTTCTCATACCTACAATGAGACGGGTGACTATGAGACGTTGTTGCGGTTTGAGGTGGATTCGGAGGGTACACACGTCACCATCAACATCAGCGACATACCGGTCCGTGTCCTCGACACGGCGTTTGTGGAGATTGAGCACGCATGTGATGCTGTGGATTGTGGTGCCAGCAAGTGTGTGCTTCTATCCTCTGGGCCGGTCTGTCTTTGATTGGAAGAACCCGACCGCTCTCAGGCCTTCGCCCCTAAAGGCCCTGACCCAACATTGCTGCTACGAGCCCCAAGGTGACGAGTAGGGGCCTGATTGGTGAAAGAGAATCAAAATAGTCATCATTTCGCTTTCGCAGAGGCCTGTCTCCCTAAGTCGTTGCCGTTTCTTCGATCCCGCAAGGAGTCGCGGTCCGAGTTCCTTCTTGAGCACCTCAACGAAATCGTCGACTTGGCAGAACACCTCAGCTATGTCGCCATCCGTCATTGGAGCTCCCTTTCCTGATGGTGGTCTTCGCAAAACGAACCGATCAGTTGAGGGACTCCAATGCAACCCCATTCGTTATCCAGAACTCAGGTTTATTGAGCTTCCAGAAATAGCTAAGGGTGGGGCACGTGAGAGTGACGGTACGGCAATCCGAGCATTTGCGCACCTTGGAATTTCTGGTACAGACTTCGAGGGGTGGTCCGCAACCTATCGCAAAATCATAGCCAGCATAGTTTCTGACGCAGCGGGTGTGTATCCTTTCTTTCCAAATGATTTGGCAGAGGGTTCAACGAAACACAACTATTTGTTGATATTTGATGTGGCAACAGTTGTCAAAATGAGATTACACTATGCCGTACACGTCGATTGAATTGAATCATTCTCCCTTTGATGAACGGGTTGTATGAACTACCACGTTGACCTGGTACTGCTGATACCAGCTGTGGGAGGCGGCTCTGTTCAGGCCGCTCGAGCGCATAGGGTGGCACCTACCAGCGCCGCCGAACGATGGCGGCGACAAGTCCAAAAACAACAGCAAACCATGAGGGCGGCGTATTCGCGCACCCTGCATTTTCGCAACCGCCCCCTTCAGATTCAGTATCGCCAAGTCGCCCGTTGAGTGGCGGTGGGTCCAGTGGATCAACCGCGTGGGCGTCCCCTCCGATTCCATCATCGCCCTCGGGTCCCCCATCGCCCTCGGGTCCCTCATCGGCCCCTGGCCCTCCGTCGGCCCCTGGCCCTCCGTCGGTCCCCGACCCTCCATCGGCCCCCGGCCCCCCGTCGGCCCCCGGTCCCCCGTCGGCCGCTGGAAGATCCAACCGCGTGAGTCGAATCGCGTCGAACACAATCTGCAGGCCACTGTCGGAGGGGTCCTCGACATTGTCGTTAACCCGGATGCTCTGTTCACCCCCTGCGGAAAACTCCACGTCCGCGATGAGCAGCCAACCATCGACGGCGGTCTGATCGACGAGCAGGGTCTGCGTGGCACCCGCGTGCTCGAAGATGTAGGGCACCCGTCCCCACTCGGCGTACGTTGAATCGACATAGGCTTCGACCCGATAGGAACCGCCCTCCTCAAAGGTCAGTTTCCACTGCCCGTAGTTTTCGGGGTTGGCTGCAATCCAGCTACGAGTCCAGGTGAGATTGCCGCCATAGCCAGCATTGTCGACCAATCGAAGATAAACCGGGTTACCGCCGGCCTCGAAACATGCGTCTCGGTCGTCGACCGTACGGCCTGCGGGGGGGATCGCATCACACGTCGCGCTTTGCCCTTCCGCGATCAGATCTTGGATGTCGCCGTTATAGGTGTCTGTATCGGTATCGCCAACGATACCGTCAATACTGCCGGTGGCACTGTCTTGCCAAAAGGTCCAGTGGGTCCACGCCGTTGGGATCGAAGGGCACGCCACGCCCCATTGTGCGATCCAAAGCGGATACTCGGAGAACGCGCCTGACTGAACATATTCGTTCCAAAAGTACTCTCCGGTATAAATGATCGGTTTCATCCCCACCGCACCCTCGACACGTTCGATCCACGTACGAATGTTGGCCTCAATGGTTGCTGGGCTTTGCCCATCGTGGGTTTCGACGTCAATCACCGGGGGAAGGTCGCCTGGTTGTAGCGCACCCATGATCTCGAGAAGGTAGTCGGCTTGTTCCTGTGGGTCTTCGTCCGAACGAAAGAACTGATACGCCCCTCGCAAAACACCGCTGGCCTTGGCACCGCTCCAATTCTCGGCGAAGCGATTGTCCGGGTAGGTCAGCCCGTCGGAGGCGCGCACAAAAGCAAACTCAACGCCAGAGTTGGCAACCTGGTCCCAATCGATGTCACCTTGCCACTTCGAAACGTCGATACCTCTGACGGTGGCCGACCCGGGACAATCGTTGAGCGCATGGTTCGCAGTGAAAGCCGGGTGGTCGAAAACCATCTGGCTTCCCATGGTGGCGTCACGTCTCGGGTTAGCACTGCAGCCCGCCACCAAGCCCGCGACCACAGCCCAAGATCCCAAGAGCCACAAAAACCACAGCGCCCGCGACCCGAATTTCATCCCTCACTCCTCATCGGCTAGCCCTCGTCCACTGGCACGGGTGCCCGCTGGCGCAACCAGCTCCGCACTGCCGAGGATGCCGCCGCGGCCGACGCGAGGAGGAACACAAGAAGGCCGAGCTTCACGTCGACAAAAAGGCTTTCCAGAAAGGCGACGGCACGGTTCTGCGGGGCGTAGGCGAAATATCCGCGGCAGTAGCTGATGGAATCGACAACCCCCGAGACAATGAGGGCACCACTCACGAGGAGTGCCACCGCCGATACGATAACAGTCGCCCGCGGCCAACGCCCCCGCCAACCAAACAGTCCGAGGATCACGGTGAGCACGAGAAACAAGAGGTAGGGA
This sequence comes from Deltaproteobacteria bacterium RIFOXYA12_FULL_58_15, assembly GCA_001798605.1. Lineage (GTDB taxonomy): Bacteria > Myxococcota > XYA12-FULL-58-9 > XYA12-FULL-58-9 > XYA12-FULL-58-9 > XYA12-FULL-58-9. The sequence continues at coordinate 8,808 of MGST01000267.1, forward strand.
GCGTCGTCTATGGCAAGTCCGCCCCTGATAAGCGCCATGGGGCCGGGCTCATCGCTGACCAAGGGACCGAGCGCGTCTCCCCAATGGCCAGGCTCCGACAGTGATTCCGTAGACGGGTCCGCTGGAAGTGTGAACGCCACCGTCGTGTGCTTCGTTGCTGCCGGTTTCCGAGACTTGGCGTCGTCGCCGGTTGCATCCACAGCTCCGTCCGCGGTCGGTGGCTCGGCACCGCCGCCAGATGCCGCAGCGTGGCCGTCATCCAGAGGGGTTGGCACGAGAAAAAGCCGGGCGGTGATGGCGCAATCGAACGTACGACCCTCGATGTCGTGGGTGCATTCGACTTCCAGTTGCGCCTCCGGCTGACCGGGCATGCGAATGTCGTCCGTGAATCCGACTGGCTCTTTCGACTCAAACTCCTCGGCCAGCTTCTGGTGCAGTGCCCACCCTGCCTTGTCATCGCGACGAGAGGCCCAGTAGTTGAAGTCGGCACACGCGGTGCTGCCGCGTCGCGAAAAGGGCGCGACCAATCGGCCGTTGTTGAGGTCCGACGAATCTGGGCACCGAAAGGGCACAACAACGAGGTCGTAGAACTTCCCGTGCTTCTCCACCCACTCCGTGAGAAGTCCCGCCGCCGCAGACTTGACCTGGACCGACTCGCACGGAAACGACTTCGACTGAGCACAGCCCGCACCGCCCATACGGAAGAAGGGCAGCAACAAGGCCGCACCCATGATGGCCACCGCGACGCGGACCGAGCTGAGTCGCAATCCCTTCATCGCCGGCATCCTACCGCGCCACGCCCCCCTGGTCGAGTAGCGGGCAAGAGCGAGGTGTAGAGCCGTGCTGGCTGGTTTGGTTGAGAAAAGACATCACGTCAACTCTGGCGGAGGTTCCATGGCCTTCATGGCTCTTACGCTCTGGGCATTTTGCTACAGGGCGGTTTCCCCAACGCTGCTCAACTCTTCGGGACGTATCCCAGGCCCGGCAGGTCCGACGGAAACAATGTTCCGTCCCTCAGTATGACCACTCCCGCCGAGGGATCGCCTTCGAGACCAATGTGCCCGTCCAGATCGGCGTATTTAACAGTGGGGCGAGCCAACGCGAAATGAAGGCCAGCGGCGATACCTAGAGCTGCTTCATCCATGCAGCCGACCATCACCTGGACTCCGGCGGCGCGGGAAACCGAGTTGATATGGAGAGCCTCTTCGATACCGCCAACCTTCATGAGCTTGACGTTGACCATGTCGGCCAATCCGCGTTTGGCCACGCGAAAGGCGTCGCGAAGCGTCATCAGGCTCTCGTCGGCCATAATGGGAATGGCCGTGTCTGCTGTCACCCGTCTGAGTAAGTCAGGTTGGCCGCATGGCGTGGGCTGCTCGAGAATCTCAATATCGGCCGCACGCGTTGCCGTCACAAAACGCACGGACTCATCCAAGGTGTAGCCCTGATTCGCGTCAAAACGCAGTGCGATCTTCGGGCCCACCGCGTCGCGCACCGCCTTGACCCGCTGGATGTCCCTCTCCATATCGAGTCCGCCTTTGAGCTTGAGGATGTGAAAACCGCGATTGACGTATTCTTTGGCGCGATGAACGGTTGCACCTTCGTCGAGAATGCCGATGGTCATCGACGTGCGAATGCGATCCCTAAATCCCCCAAGAAGGCGCCATGCCGGCAAACCGGCGACCTTGCCGAGAATGTCGTACAGAGCCATGTCTATCGCAGCTCGTACCGATGGTTGGTTCGGCAAGGCCTTCTTGACCCGCTCCGTAATCTTGACTGCGCGCAGGGGATCGGAACCCTTGAGATTGTATTTAATAATTCCGTCAAATGTCTCGAGAGCTCCCTCGGGCGTTTCACCGGTCACCCGCAGATCCGGTGCCGCACACCCATACCCGCATATCTTTGTGTTCGTCTCGATTCGGCAGAATACATTGACGACTTTGTCTATCGTCTCGTACGCAATCGTGTAGGGTTCTTCGAGACCCATGGGCACAGGCCAGGCCTCGATGCATGTGATACGCACGGATTGATTCCTTCTTCTTGAGCTCTCCCGGTCTCGACTTTGGTTGCGGCATGGCGATGGCCATGATGCTGCTGTGGCCTACGTATCTTTTGGCGCCTGACGCTTTGTGATCAAAGGACGAAGGGCATGAATCAGTTTCTCCGGGCCCTCACGCAGAACATCAACGGTGGGCCGACCCATTTCGGTCTCGATGCCTTTAATCGCCGCGGCCAACTCTTGTTTCCCCAGGCCTTCTGCATTGATGGTAATGGCTACCACCGGTTTCTCTGAGATGAGCTCGATAGCCTGAATCTGAGTCTGAAGCGGCTGCATCGGGTGGTTGGGGAAGCCGTCGTAGTGTCGCCTTCCCGGCGCGTGCTGCAAAACAATGACATCGGGGCGCCCGGCCGCCAGGATTTCGAAGCCACCCGGATAGGCGGGATTGAGGAGGCTACCTTGACCCTCGATGACGATGACGTCCGGATGACGCTCCTCCCAGGCTTGCCACACGGCATGCTCGATTTCGCCTGACACGAAATCATTTGGGAGAGAGTCCATGATGATGGAAAAGGGGGCGCCCTGAAGCCAGGCGGTTTGTCCGGTGCCAACCATCTCTGCGGCAAAACCTGCCTGGCGCAATGCATCCACAAGGATCCAAGCTGTGGTTCTTTTGCCAACCGCCGAGTCCGTGCCCAAAATGGCGACTCGCAGCGCCTTGACCTGTTCGATCTTCCCGGAGAAGAAGTGCAAACCTTTGGTGTGCGGGGGCTTGCGAATGTCGCGGATTGTGACTCCATTGTCCTCGGCTATTCTTGACATCTCGGGATCTTCCGTGAGGTAGTCGTGCAAGCCGCAGACCACGGAAAGTCCCAAACCCAGGGCCGACTTGATGTCCGTGCGCGCTTCTTCACTGAGTCGACCGCCGTCAGGGGCAATTCCCACAATGAGATGTGTGGCTGGGTGGCCTTCGAGCCGGGCCGACTCGACGGCCTGTGTGAGGCTCGCGTGGATTGGGATCTGTCGAGCAATGCCGTCCAAGAGCTCAGCCGCATCTGAACCTGATTGGGATGAGTCCACCACCGACAGAATACGATAACGCCGGGAACGGCGAATCAAACCGTGTGCGGTTTTGCCGTTCGTCGTTGCAAAGGCGCCCTCGCAATAAATGATCGCATTCGCTTCTATTGATTTGCTCATGATCGTCTTCCCGTTAGCATGACGACATATCGATCGTTTGGAAATTCCTTGTGCTTGTGACTCTCCAGAAGCCCAATCAGCCCGGCTGTTGAGGCGGGCAACACATTGAGTCCCTCCTTCTCGCGCACCAACCGAGAATAGGCGAGCATGGCTTTGTCACTGATTCGTGCAGCCCAGCCGCCGCTTCCGCGAATCGCTTCCAGGGCGAAGTCCCCGTCCTCAGAATGCCAGTTGATCAGGGGCTCATTGACAACGGTCTCCTTGATGCGGTCCCGATCGAGGTCTGAACAGGTAGCGTGGTTGTGCAGGAATGCCTGTATGATTGGGTTTTTGCCAAAAGAGGAGCCCGCAATCATCCTGGGCACGCGGGAGGTCTTGCCCCGTCGATGCAGACTCACAAATCCCCTGTAGATCCCCGCCAAGGTGGTCCCATTCGAGACGGGAACAGCCACCACGGCGGGGGCATCCCTCAACTGGTCGTAGATCTCGAAGGCAATTTCACCGTATGCCTTGAGCTGAATCGCCGTGTTGGCCCCTCCCGGATTCGCATCGTAGAACTGTTTCTCGTCGGCGTACCGCCGTGACTCTAGCACGGACGCTTCGTAGTCCCCAGGAATGCGAATGATCTCCGTGCCGTATCCCGCCATCTCTTGAATGCGTCGCGTATGATAACGCTCGGGAATATGAACCACACACCGAAGTCCAGCCACAGACGCCGCGAGCGATACCGCGGTGCCATAATTCCCACATGTCGCTACGGCGATGCCATCAAAACCTCGCCGTAGCGCATCCAATGCCTGCGCGAAGGCAATTCGATCCTTCTGGGTTCCGGTCGGGTTGCCACCATCAAACTTGAGATAGATCTGACGGAGTCCCATCTCACGCTCGACGTTCCTCGCCCGTGCCATCTGTGTGTCACCGACCTCAGAATCCATGATGTCTTCGAACGCCTCGAGACGGTCACTGAGAGGAGCGCCTTCATCTCGCGCCACATGCGCTTGAATGGCGAGCTCACGGGCAATTGCCGGACTGTTGGCTGTCGCCCCGTCGAGCAAGCTATTTGTGGGGGTGTTCGGATCGACCGGGGTGTTCGGGTCGACCGGAGCGGTCGGATCCGCCGGGGCGGTCGGGTCCGCCGGGGCGGTCGGGTCCCCAGGGGTAGCCACTTCCTCTGCAGCCATCGGTTCCGTGATCTTCATCTTTCTGGACTCCATGGTTTGGCTCTCTATGATCGGTCGCAGTCATACGCAACTGGGAACGACACGAGCCAGCTGCCTGGCTGCTGAATTCCAATTGAACAAAGGGGGCCGAACTCCTCGCACTCAAACAAGACCCGCAGACCGCATACAGTTTCAATCTATGGCGGCGATGGGGAACGGGAGCTCAAGAAAAGGGGGAAACGCACCCAACCGAGGCTAGATCTCAGAAACCAAAGGGCACCATCTCGGGCTCAGCATCGCCAGCGTCTTCTTTGGGCTCCTCTTCCTTGCAATTTTCCGCTTTGCAGTTCTTGCCCTTCTTGCACTCCTTGCCACTCTTGTCGCATTTCTTCGCATCGTCGGCCATTGGAGTCACTTCGGGCTCAGCATACTCATCGCCAGCGTCTTCCTTGGGCTCCTCTTCCTTGCAATTTTCCGCTTTGCAGTTCTTGCCCTTCTTGCACTCCTTGCCACTCTTGTCGCATTTCTTAGCCTTGTCGCCCATGGGGGTCGCTTCGGGCTCGGCGGCGTCATCTTTGGGCTCTTTGCAATTTTCCGGCTTGCAGTTCGCGCCCTTCTTGCACTCCTTGCCACTCTTGTCGCATTTCTTCACATCGTCCGCCATCGGAGTCGCTTCGGGCTCGGCGGCGTCATCTTTGGGCTCCTCCACTTTGCAGTTTTCCGGCTTGCAGTTCTCGCCCTTCTTGCACTCCTTGCCACTCTTGTCGCACTTTTTGGCTGCATTCACGACGACTGGCACTGCAACCAGACTCATAGCGCCCAGTCCCAAAGACATTGCCATTACGATCGACTTCAAACTCATCGCACTCTCCCGGGTATAGGTCGGTGAACATCGCCACCAACGTTTCTTGGACGGTGGACCAAGCCACCAGCGCCGAGGCTCCATGCATAAATCGAGCCATGTTGTTTTCACTACCAGAGGCTGTGTGATGACAAAGAACAGTCGAAGAGGCTTGCACTTTGCAAAATGCAATGTGATATGCAAGATCCCAATGATGGAGGTGGTCGTGAAAAGACGACCGCTGGTGTGGATTCTCGGGTCGGCAACATTGATCGCGGCCATCGCGGCTGCGGTGGCCTTCGTTGGCAAAGAGCTTATGGGTGAGCGACGTGACCTCCTCTTGACTCAAGTCGAGGAGCAGGTCGCATCAGCCGCCACCACCATGGCTGCGTTGGTACGGGACCGCGGACGCGACATCCGCAACGACATGAAGGTCGTCATCGACGCTCGCAGGCAGGCCCCAAAAAGCCAACAACTCGACATTATCCGGTCACACCTCATTGCGTTGAACCGCTCCACGCGAAACTATCTGCAGCTGTGGTTTTTGGAGAACGGTGCCGTGCTCACCGAGGTATCCGGATACCGCACCCCCGAAAATCCGTTGCCAACCGTCCCGCACAACGAGATCGAGGAGATCGAAGAGAGAGCCCGCGAAACACCCGGCACCATCGCCGCTATGCAAGCGTTGGTGCCCATCGATTCACCTTACGATTGCTTACGCCTGTTCGGTCTCGCCACCCACGACGGCAGCGCCGCCATCGTCGTCCTCGTCAACATGGACGCCGCATTCGACGCGCTGCAACGCCGCGCGAGCCTTCCTGACCTCGATTTGTGGGTCGTCGACGTTGACGGCTCTTTGCTGGTTGATCCGGACAGCATTTGGAGCCAGCAAGTTTCGGCGGCCTTGCTCCGCGACAAAATCAGCGGCAGAGCCATTCTTGGAGAGAAACCGTCGCTGTGGCCGTTCTCCGACGCAAGCATGGATTCGCAAATGCTGGCCTGGCGAACAACTCAAGGACAAGCATTTCCTTGGGTCACGGCGGTGGCTGCACCTCTTGATGGCGTCACTCTGCAACTGCGGGAACTTGCGAATCGGGTCCTCTTCGCCACCATTCTCATCTTGCTCTTGGTTGTGACGGCAGTGACGCTCATCGTCTGGCTCGCCAATCGTCAGGTTCAACTCAAAGAGCGCCTCCAGAATGCTGCCATGATCGAGAAGTTGCGCGAGCAGTTACTCCATCTCGAGAAGCTCTCGACCATGGGACAGGTTGCCGCCGGACTCGCCCACGAGATGGGGACACCCCTGGGGGTCATCGCCATTCGCGTCGAGCAGCTCATCGAACAAATCGACTCCCCTAAACAGCGCGCCGCCCTCAGCGTGATGCGCGATGAGATCGAACGGATCAACCGCATCATGCGCCAGTTGCTCGACATGTCGCGTCCAACGACCGGCCGCAAAGAAGAAGTCGACGTTGCGCGCGCCGCCAAGCAGGTTGCGGACTTGGTCGCACGTCGATACGACAGCCGTGGCATCACCCTGAGGGTCGACGTCTCCTCAACCGTCAGGGTGTGCGCAAATCCCGATCAACTGCAGCAGGTTCTCCTCAACTTGTTGGTCAACGCGTGCGACGCCTGCACGTCAGGTGACCACGTCGTCGTTTCATCCTGTGGTCCAGACCGTCAAGGGCGCCTCGGCATCGCCATCGACGACACGGGCACGGGCATCAACGATGATGCGCTGGCTTCGGTGTTCGAGCCGTTCTTCACCACCAAAGCGCCTGGTCAGGGAACGGGACTTGGCCTCACCATCGTTCGCGAAATCATGCGCCACCATGGAGGCCATGTGGAAGCCGTCAACACCCTGGAGGGAACCCGCGTCACCACTTGGTGGACTCCTTACGACAGCGAGGCCCAACCTGCTTGCGCAACCGCGACCAACTCGGTGGAACCAACTGTACTCGCGACGAACTGAATCATGACCCAAACGCACACGACCACTGCCCACATTCTCGTCGTCGACGATCATCCAGAGATGGCGGAAGGACTCGGCGACTACCTTCGCGATCACGGATACACCGTCGACACCGCCACCAGCGGTGCGGAGGCTATCGAGATCTTTTCGCGCACTGCCTTCGACGCCGTTATCTCCGACCTCAAGATGAAGAACATGGATGGCCTTGAATTGATCGACGCCATTCACGCAGTCGACAGCAAAACGCCCATTTTGATCATGACCGCCTACGGCTCGATCGAGAATGCCATCGAGGCCATCCGCCGCGGTGCTTTTCACTACTTCTCCAAACCTTTGAAGACCGAAGAGGTCCGCATATACCTCCAGCGCGCGATTGATCACCGTCGCATGGAGGTTTCGCACGCCCAGCTCCTCCGAGATATTCAAGAGCGCTACACCTTCGAGTCGATGATCGGCCGCTCGACGGTCATGCGCCGCATCTTTGATCTCATCGATCGCGTCACCGACAGCCCAGTCTGCGTTCTCATCACGGGGGAGAGCGGAACAGGAAAGGAGCTCATCGCTCGCGCTATTCACTTCCGCGGCGTGCGTCGAGAACGTCCGTTTGTTCCCATCAATTGCGCTGCCCTACCGGCCCCACTCATCGAAAGTGAGATCTTTGGTCACGAAGCCGGTGCCTTCACCGGCGCCAACAAACCTCGCGCCGGACTCGCCGTGGAAGCCAGCGGCGGCACCCTTTTCCTCGACGAAATCAGCGAGCTGCCATTGGAGCTGCAACCCAAACTTCTGCGCCTGTTGCAGGAAGGTGAGATCCGCCCAGTCGGCTCAGACAAAACCCGTCAGGTCGATATCCGCATCCTTGCGGCAACCAATGCCAATCTGGACGCCGCCGTCAAGGCTGGTCGCTTTCGTGCCGATCTGTTTTATCGCCTCAACGTGGTTCCCGTCCTGGTGCCACCCTTGCGCGAACGGGCCGAAGACGTACCGATCTTGGCCGAAAGACTTCTGCAGCGGGCTGTCTCGCAAAACCCCATGCTCTCCGCCAAGCGTTTGTCGGCAGAAGGTGTCGAGTTCCTCCTCGGCCACGATTGGCCTGGCAATGTTCGCGAGCTTGAAAACGCCATGGAACGGGCTGCGACGTTGTGTACGAACGACATCATCTGCCCCTGTGATCTGGCCTTCCTTTCCCCACCTTCAGGCGCTGCCCCTCTGGCCAGTCTCACGGAGTCCATGCCAACACTTCGCGAGCTGGAATCGCGTTACATCAATCACGTGCTCGCTAACGTCAACGGCAGCAAGATTAGGGCGGCCGCCATCCTCGGTGTCGATCCATCGACCCTCTACCGTCGGGGCCGGTGACTCCCAGTTTTGCCGTTTGCTGCCTGTCTGCCTGTCTGCATGTCTGCCTGTCTGCCTGTCTCCTTGCGACGCAACCCCTCGACAGGGTCGCCGATAACCATCAGGTATCGATACATTGGGTATTGCTGCGTCTCTGGAAGGATCGAATGGGCGACTCGAGAATCCCTTCGCTGCCGCCGCCTATCGCTGGTGGTGAGATCGATCTTCACACCCACACCAAATGTTCCGATGGTACTTCGACGCCATGTGAAGTGATTGACCTGGCAAAGGCCGCTGGCATCTTGCTCATCGGCATCACCGATCACAACACAGCCTGCGGCCTACGCGACTCGGTCCTCCGCAAATATGTGGGAGGACTCGACCCAAGAGCGCCCCAGATTGTCCCCGGCGTCGAGATCACCACGTCCCTGCCCGAGCCTATCTTCGAGCACGAAAGAGTGCTGCACATCGTCGGTCTCGGGGTCAATCCCAATCATCCCGTGCTACGCAAACGACTCATCCGCCAACGCGTCGCCCAAGAGAAGCTCATGCGCGACAGACTCAGCCGTTTGCGCGATAGTGGCTTCGATGTGCAGTGGAAAGACATGTGGCAGGTGTGTGGCACCTACTCCGCGAGCCCCTACTTCATAGCCAAACTGTTGCTCCTCAAAGGACTTGCCCCCGACCTGAGCACCGCAAAAGAGATCGTCAGCCAACACTGCGAGAACGAAGGTGAGATTCTCGACAATGCTGCCATGCGTCCTGCCGAGGCGATCGCCCTGATCCATCAGGCTGGCGGAGTCGCTATCTTGGCGCACCCCCACCGTGAGGTACGCAATCATGACCCAGAGATCTTGCGCCGCCTTTTTGCTGACCTCAAAGACAAGGGCCTGGACGCAGTCGAGGGTTATCGTCAAGACATGGACGACGAGGTCCAGCCCCTTTATCACCAACTCATCCAGGAAGCCGGTCTGTTACTCTCCGGCGGCAGCGATTATCACAATCCCCATTGGCTGCAGAAACACAATGGGGTGCCCCGCCACCCCGGCGACGCCAAAGTGCCCGCCAGGCTTTGGCCACCATTCGCCGCGCTCATCAAAGAGCGCGGTGGCATAACCGATCTACGTGATCTCATCGTCGCCAAACATGAGAGTGGCAACGCCAACGAACGGTTTCTTTTCTAGAGCGTCCTCCGAGTCGCAACTGTCTCAGGGTGCGAGGACAGTGAAGGGGTAGCACGGCAGATTCCGAACCACCCAGTACACTGTCACCACTGCCAGAAATCCCCACAACGTCCACCTCGTGGCAGGCAGAGCCGGCCAAGGTTTACGACCGAGCACACGCCACAGGTGCGACAACCATGCATAACCGACGACTGGAATGGAGAGTACCATCAGCACATTGGCATCGGCGGCTGCAAGCAGGTGGCCGTGCAACAAAGCGTGCAGCCCACGTGTGGTGCCGCAACCGGGGCAATGCAAACCGGTGACGAGGTGAAATGGACACGGCGGATAAATGCCCGACGTTGATGGATCAACGGCGAACAGAACAAGAGCCCCCACGATTGCGGCCGCCGCGGCTAGCCAGAAGACCCGGCGCCCTGGCCATGGCTCTGGCTCGCCATCGATGCTGCCGGCAACTGACACGTCACATGTTTTCGGCGACAGCGGCGATGATGCCGAAGACGGTGAAGAACAAGAACAGGACAAGGCCGGTGCCAAACGACACCCACGCCCAAATCTTGGCGAGACGGGACGAGTTCATCGCGCCTTCGATGTCACCCTGGGCTAACTTGCCAGAAACCTGAGCGGCGAAAATGATCGACACCACACCGAAAGGTAAGCAGCAAAAAAACGTCGTAAGGATGGCGAACACCAGATGATTGCTTACTGCCTGGCCCGGCAGGGGTGCCGTCCTCCCCGTTGCCGGGGCATGTGCTTGAACCGAAGGTGCCGCCTGGACCTGAGCCGTTTCTGTGGCGATCATCGGCTGCGCCTTCTGCGCTGCATCAACCCCAACCAGCGGCGTGGCGCAGATCACACAGGCAGCAGCATCATCCTTGTTTTTCGCTCCGCACTTGACGCAGTACATTGACAGCTCTCCTTCTCAGAATCGAAGCATTGTAGGGCGACCCGCGACCGGGGCCAAGCTCGTTTCGCTCAATCCGTTCAATCCAGGGAGCTGTTGCGAATGAGTTGGGCGTAGAAGTGCGGCACCTTGGCGTACTCACCGGTGGCAATGCGCTCATTGATCCCGTGCACTCGGCCGCGGTCTTGGTCGGTGAACATCATTGGCGCGAAGCGATACAGATGTTCTGAAACGGGAGCGTAGTGGCGCGCGTCGGACATGCCCAACATCAGAGATGGCGCGACCACAGCGTCGGGATAGATCTCACGAATCGTCTGCTCAATGAGGTCAAATTGCCAACAGTCGCTGGGACTCATGGGCGAAGGATCTGCGGCACCCTCGCCAGGATTGACTTTCACGCGAGCGTCATCGACAACCGCATGAACGTGCTCGAGGACGCTTTGCACCGTGTCGCCAGGACGAATACGGAAATTGACCACAGCGCGAGCGCGGGACGCGAGCACATTCTCCTTGACGCTGCCCTCAAGCATGGTCGGTGCCGTGGTGGTCCTAATCAAGGCATTGGTGGCGGGCTTCTGCGTCAGCTTCCATGTCAGAGGCTTTTCCAAAAGCCAAAGGTTGCGCAAGGCGAGCCGCTGTCCGAAGGGCATGTATGGGGCGATGGTGTCGAAAAACTCGCGGGCCGGGCCGTCAATGGCAGCGGCCATCTGTGTAGTCTCGAGGCGACTGATGGCACCGGCGAGAATTCCCACGGCCGTCTCTTTCTCGGGCATCGAACTGTGACCGCCATCCTGCTCAACCAACAACTCGACGCTGAGGTAACCTTTTTCCGCGATGCCAATGAGGGCGACAGGTGAGTCGATGCCCGGCATCATCCCCTTGGTTACCGCGAGCCCCTCGTCGAGGACGAAATCAAACTTCAACCCCAAGGCAGCAAAGTGCGCGGCAATCCTCTTCGCCCCGAGTACCCCGCCGACTTCTTCATCGAATCCCAAGCCTATGTAGACCGTGCGCTTCGGCACAAACCCCTCGGCGAGCAATGCCTCCGTCGCCTCGTGAATCCCCATCACCCCTTGTTTGAAATCGAGGGTGCCACGGCCCCAAACAAAGCCGTCGGCAACCTCACCAGCAAACGGTGGGTGCGTCCAGGCCTTTTCCGTTCCCGGATCGACCGGCACCACATCCATGTGGGCGATGAGCAGAATCGGCGAGCGGGTCGCATCACTTCCTTGCCAACGGTAGACCAACCCATACTCCGACACCATCTCAACCGTCAGCTTCGCGTAAGTCAAAGGAAAGCTTTCCCTAAGGAACTGGTGAAAACCGGTCAGCTGTCCCGTATCGACCTGACTGAGGTCCTGGTGCGAAATAGTTCTGAAGGAGATGGCTTTGCCGAGTCGTTCGGCCGACTCCGATGGTTGCACAGACAGAGGAGCGGGAGCTTTTGGCGCATCGAGCTGCGCCGACCCTGAGGCGCGGATGACAACAATGGCAACGAGCAGTACGAGCACTGTTCCAAGACCTTTGCAGACCTTCTTCATGGCAAATCTCCACCCACCCGCACAGATACACAGACACACGCAGACGAATCCTTCGTCAACTGCGATGGAGGTTAACCCAACCCGGTCGGTTGAGCTACCTCTTATCGGTCCACTGCACGCTCGCCGGTCTATGCGATGCGCTCGCCGGCCCAGTCGGAGTTGATGCCGCCTTGGGCTTTGGAGAAGACAACAACGTCAGAAGAAGAAGCCTGCGAAACCATCGCGGTCGAAGCATCGGATATCGAGCGTGGTGGTGCAAATCCGACGTTCCGAACGCTCCAGTCGGTGGCACGCCAACTAGATCTTCGCGTTGGACTCGTACCGGTTCGGCCAACCGCACGTCGAACCAGATGAGCCATATGATCCAAACGCCATCCCCAACCAGATGGGTCGGCTACACCGACCCCACCCCATGACACACTGTTACCCACCAAGGCCGGATATTTGTGCGTTTTTCACAGCACCCTTCACTATTCGTCTAACCCGCGATTTTACTGGGTCCGAGAGCCTCGTTTTGACCCCCCTTTTTCACAGCACGCTTGATGGGCCGAACACTCGAGAACATGGCAACATCATCGTCGGTCTGACAACGCGAGAACGAGCCGAAGTCCGTCTTCCACCTGGCCATACACTTTCCCGCTCAACGTGGCGACCCTCTCCGTGAGGTACGTCTTGTTGGCGGTGATCACCTGGGAGACGTTGACCACGGAGTCACGGGGCAACTCGGAGTCACGAGACTTCAGAAGCACGTTGCCCGGTGCCGCCGCAAGGCGTTGGTTCGACGTGATGGCCGCACAGATGACGGTGTTGATCTTTGTCACGTTGAAGTCGTCACTGGAGATGATGAGCACTGGCCGCCTGAAGCCTGGCTCGGACCCCGACGGCGACGGCAATGAAGCCCACCAAATTTCGCCGCGCCTCATCTACCAATCCTCGGTTGAGAAAGCGGTAGTCTGCAGCGAGGCAAGGACGGGATCCAACTCCGACGACTCGGTGCCGTAGATGCGGTTGAGTGTCTCGATGGTCTTCTCGTGATCATAGGCCTCAACGAATGTCTCAACCGCTTTCGCATACAACTCGCTACGAGACATGCCCACGCGGCGCGCAAGCTGGTCTGCCTTTTTGAACGTGGCGTCCGGGATGGAAATAGCCGTCTTCATAATCACAGTATAACCATAGTTATACCCGACTTCAAGTCCGCAAATGGTAGGCGCAACAGATGACTGGAGTCTATTTGCAGGGGTTTGAAAGTCCACCAATTGAACTCGCATAGCATTTATTAGGTCAGTCAATCCGAGTTACTCGATCCTGAAGCGTCCCCGGATCTTCCATCCTACAAAAACACGCGATAGTCCGCCTTGAACACCTTAGCGAGACGCTTCGCCATCGATTTACCAATCGAACGGCGACCGTTCTCCATGGCTGAGACGTCGCCTTGGGTGACGCCCAGCTTTTTCGCCAGCTGCACCTGCGTCAACTCATCTCGCGCGCGAAGGCCACGAAGCACCGTCCCCGCCTTGCCATGCTTGGCATGCTGCTCCGAGAACACTTCATCAGCCGAAACAGAATCGCTCTCCTGCGTTGCGTATGGACGCAGCAGTTCCGCTACACCCTGGGCAGCCTTGCGGGGAACGACGAAGGTCTTCCCGCTGCGACTATCCGCCAATGGAAATCAGGAGCAACCGGCGCCTTCCCCACCCAACCAGTTCTTCACGGCAATCGCCTTGTGTGCATCCGCACAGGTACTCACCTCGGTTGTTCCGACCAACTCCACGGCTTTCGGGTTCACTGCCAGAAAGTCATTGATGGCAGTATAGTGATATTGATACTCGTAACCATCCCAGACACAAATCCCGTCTGCCTCACGCGAGAAGTCGTCCCCACCACCCACATGTATTGCTGTCGTTATATGAGGAGGTGGAGGACCGTCATATGGGAATTTGCATTCGTCACTTTCGTTGTCCCCACAAGAAACCACGAAAACCGCCACACAAAAAATGACCAACAAACGTTTTCTCGGAAACATCATTTCCCCCAGCGTCATCACATCCCTCGACCAACGCAGATCGCCGCAAGCACCTGACTCCCGCTAATCCCGCCCCTAAATCCAAAGCCACCGTCGCTGTTTTCCCAATTGCTACAGGGAGGGCTAAAGAGGCCTCTCTCCAAAGCAGAGCAAGAACAACTCGCGGCCAAAACGACGGAACTGAGACTATCAATCGTCGGACGCTTGCTCTTGCTCGTCATCCTCGAGAGCTTGCTTGCGCGACAGCTTGACCTTGCCACGGTCCATGCCGATGCACTTGACCATCACTTCGTCACCCTCTTGCAACACGTCCTCGACGCGATTGACGCGGCGATTGGCGAGCTCTGAGATGTGAACCAGACCATCGGTGCCGGGGAAGATCTCGACGAATGCACCGAAGTCGGTGATCTTGCGCACGTTGCCGAGATAGATCTTGCCGATCTCTGCCTCTTGGGTGAGGTCGTTGATCATTCTAATGGCGCGGCTTGATGCCTCACCGTCTGTGCTCGCCACAGACACTGTGCCGTCGTCCTCGACGTTCACCTGACAACCGGTGCGTGCGACGATGTCCTTGATGACTTTGCCGCCCGGTCCAATGACGTCGCGGATGCGGTCGACTTTGATCTTGAACTTGGTGATACGCGGCGCGAAGTGAGACATCTCCGCGCGGCTCTCAGTGAGTGACTCGCCCATACACTTGAGGATGTGCAACCGGCCGACACGGGCTTGCTCGAGCGCCGCTTCGAGAATTTCGCGGGAGACCCCACCAATCTTGATGTCCATCTGGATGGCGGAAATGCCGTCTTTGGTGCCGGCAACTTTGAAGTCCATGTCACCGAGATGGTCCTCATCTCCGAGAATGTCAGAGAGGATGGCGATTTCGTCGCCTTCCTTGATGAGGCCCATGGCGATGCCAGCGCACGGCGATTTCATCGGCACACCGGCGTCCATCATTGCGAGAGATCCACCACACACCGTGGCCATCGACGACGAGCCGTTGGACTCGAGAATGTCGCTCATGACCCGGATCGTGTAGGGAAAATCGTCACCAATCTGGAGACAGGCCTTGAGGGCACGACGAGCCAGGGTCCCGTGACCCACCTCGCGACGGCCGGGGCCACGCAGGGGTTTCACCTCGCCAACGCTGTAGGGAGGGAAGTTATAGTGCAGCAGGAAGTTGCGATAGTGATCGCCGAAGAGGTCCTCAATCTTCTGCTCGTCTTGACGAGTGCCGAGGGTAACATTTACCAGACCCTGGGTTTCGCCGCGACAGAACAGTGCCGAACCGTGGGTGCGGGGCAAAACACCCACTTCGGTGGTTATCGGGCGAATGTCGGTGAGACCGCGACCATCGATGCGCTTCTTTTCTTTGATGATCTTGGTGCGGACCAGATCATACTTGAGATCGCTCATAATCGCTTTGATCTCGCCAGTGCGCTCTGCGAGGGTTGCGTCTTCGGCAACGAGGGCCGCAATGACATCTCTCTTCGCATCGTCGAGAGCATCGTACCGCGGCAGCTTCTCACGGATGAGAAGGGCATCCACAAACTTGGAGGTGGCGACCGCGCGAACTCGCGTTTCGAGCTCAAGGTCGCGCTTGGGCGGCTCGAACCCACGCTTGGCCTTGCCAGCTTCTTTGACCATCTCGAGCTGAACGTCGATGACCGGCTGGGCCGCTTCGTGGGCAAACAACAGCGCGTCGATCATGACTTGTTCCGAAACGAACTGGCCGCCACCTTCGACCATGACGATGGCATCGCGACTGCACGAGACGAAAACATTGAGGTCTGATTTGCCTTCTTCTTCGTGGGTGGGATTGGCAATGAACTTCCCGTCCACACGAACCACACGAATGCCCGCTATCGGTCCGGCAAAGGGCATGTCGGAAAGCATCAATGCAAGCGAAGCACCGGTCATCGCCAAAGCGTCAGCCGGATGTTTGTCGTCGTACGAGAACACGGTGGCAATAAGCTGCGACTCGAATGTCCACCCTTCCGCAAACAGTGGTCGAATGGATCGGTCGATGAGACGGGAGGTCAGTGTCTCGTCGTCGCGTGGGCGCGTCTCGCGCTTGAAGTAGCCGCCAGGAATGCGGCCAGCAGCCGACATCTTCTCTTGGTAGTCGACGGTGAGCGGCAAAAAATCTAGGCCTGGACGAATGTCCTTGGAAGCTTGCGCGGTGACCAGGACCATGGTGTCACCGGCGGTGACAACGACCCCGCCCGACGCTTGCTTGGCGATTTTACCTGTTTGAAATGTGATTGTTGAACTTCCGACTACGACGGATTTTTCCACTGGGGTCATGTTTGGACCATTCCGGGCGCGCTACGAACAACCGGTACGCAGCCCTATTATTTGGGCGCAGTGCGCCTGATGAAGTTGATCGCGAGCTCGAGCTCGAACCCGCGGAGCCCGCTACTTGCGCAGGCCGAGTGCTTTGATCAATTCCCTATAGCGTGAGATGTCCTTTCGCTTGAGATACTCAAGCTGGCTCTTGCGTTGACTAACCAACATCAAAAGCCCCCGCCGGCTGTGGTGATCTTTCTTGTGCGCCTTGAAGTGCTCGGTCAGGCCGTTGATCCTATTGGTCAACAAGGCCACTTGCACCTCTGGCGAGCCGGTATCGGTGGGGTGGGTACGAAACGCGTCAATGATTGTGGCTTTTTCTTGGGTAGCCAACGCCATGGTACACCTCATTTGTAATCGCGAGCATCCCCGGCGTGGTGGAGATGCCGCTTGAATGGGCGGCTGTTTATTGTATCCCCCCCAATCTGTCAAGGAGACTCCCACCCATCAGGAGACTCCCACCCATCATGTCATTCCCAAATGTACGTGTAGACAGCCCCAGAAGATTCAGCGGTGACATCATCATATTGATCGCCATTTATGCCCTTGGATCTGCTGTCTTCATACCTTGCTTGAATTGAGAATGTATTGCCATCTGCCGAAATGGCGACGGCAGAACCAAAGCCATCATAGGCATCCGGGTTCGTGGCTTTGACGTAGGCTTTTTGTGCCCAAGTGCTCGAGTCTCTTGTGAACACGTATGCCGCACCAGAATGAAAAGCTGAGTTGTCCGTTTGATCGCCGTTGATACCCGTTGCCGCACTACCTTCTGCCGTTGCACCAGCCACCAGGATGTTGCCATCCGCTGACATCGCCAATGCAAAACCAAAATCGTCACTCGCCTCGGTGTTGGAAGCCTTCACATAGGCCTGCTGAATCCATGTGCTCCCACTTCTGGAAAACACATAGGCCGCGCCAGACGCTTGGGCAAAATTTTCGGTTTGGTCGCCGTTGATACCTTTGGCTCGACTGTCTTCGTTTCTTGCACCAACGGCCAAAGTGTTCCCGTCCTGTGATAGGGTGACAGCCCCGCCGAACTCATCGTAAATCTCCGCATTGGACGCCTTTGCATAGACCTGCTGAGTCCAAACGCTCCCACTTCGGGCAAACACGTACACGGCGCCAGCGTCTGTCGCTTCGTTGTTGCTCCCAATGCCATTTAGCCCCGTAGCTTCGCTGTCTTCCCCTCGTGCCCCAACCGCCATCGTATTGCCATCCCCTGACAGAGCTAAAGAGCACGAGAACATGTCGCTGGCACCCGTATTGGAGGCTTTCACGTAGGCCTGTTGTGTCCAAGTGCCACCGTTTCTGGTGAACACATATGCCGCGCCAGATAGTTGAGCCGAATTATCCATGGGGTCAGCATTCACACCCGTATCACTGCTCCATTCCCCATAGGCTCCAACTGCCATGGTGTCACCATCCTCCGACAACGCCACAGTTGCCCCGAAAAGATCGCTGGCACCGGCATTGGACGCCTTCACATAGGCCTGCTGAGTCCACGCGGTCCCATTTCGAGTAAACACGTACACGGCCCCAGCATTCTCAACTGAATTGTCCGTTGGGTCTGCATTCACGCCGGTGTCACCACTCGATTCGCCCGGCGCGCCAACAACAAGCGTGTCACCATCGGCAGACAGTGCAACGGCGATTCCAAAGAGGTCACCTTCACCTGTGTTTGCGGCCTTGATGTAGGCTTGCTGACTCCACACACCGAATGACTTTGTGAGCACGTACACTGCGCCAGCAGACAGCAGCGAATTGTCGTCTTGATTGCCTGTGGTCCCTGTACCGCCGCCGTCCTCAGCGTACGCTCCAACTGCCATGGTGTTGCCATCGGCAGATAGAGCTATGGAGTTCCCAAAATAGTCATAGGTTTCTGTGTTGGATGCCTTGATGTAGCTGTCGAATTTCCATTCTTCTGCAGTTTGGGGAGATGTTGAGCCCTGCTCCACCTCACTCGCCGGGCTGTCCGCGTATCCCGAACCTGTCGCAATCACGCGGTACCAGTAGGTAACCCCTGCGGCCAATGAAGAATGAACGGACAACGTGTTGTCGAGGGCAACAAGCAAAGACCAAGGACCGGTGGCGTTCGCGGAGTACTCCAACCTGTAGGTTTCAGAATTCGCCACAGGTGCCCATGTGATTTCGATCATGTCGGAATATATCCCGTCGCTGGCATCGACCGCGCTTGGCTGCTCAAGCTGTGGCAAATCATCAGCGGTGGTTCTACCTTCGGCGGCAACACTCGGTTCGCTGGTCTGATATCCGGACGCCGAGGCTGTCACTTGATAGAAATACTGGGTGGACGGGGGCAACGGCGAATCCGTGTACGCATTTGTGGATGACGTATCCAGCTCAACAAACCCCCCTGTGTGGCTCGCGGACCTAAGCACCGCATAGCTCGTGGCTTGCGGTACAACGTCCCACTGCAACAAAATGTGATCTTCGAAAGACTGGGAGGCACTCACGTTGGCAGGCGCGGCCAACTGGTTTTCTGTATTCGTGGCCAAGCTAATTTCTCCCAAGGCATTGGCGCCTTTGTCTAGCTCAATCACCCGTGAATAAGCGGCATAACCTGCAGCTTGAATGCTGAGGGTTTGCTGTCCTGTGGTGACTTCGCCAAGAAAAAATACACCCGCATTGTCTGTGGATGTGGTCTTGTCGGCCACGCGCACGGATGCGCCCGCAACAGGTTCGCGATCATTCGCATCCACAACCACGCCAGAGACGTCGGCAACGCCACGGGTGACAATCTTGCTGTCATCAAAACCCGACATGTCCACGCCCGAGCCGCAACCACCGTCAGCCATGCCCTGCAGACACGAAGCCACCAAGAGCATCACCACCACATTTCTCACGGTCATCATTTTCACAGCCTCTCCTCATGGGTCATGGGTCGAGCACAACTGCGCTCAAATATGCTTTCTGACCACGAGTACGAATCACGGATCCTGATTTGTTGCTGGATGAAGGGAAATACTGTTCTCAATCCCAAAAAATCATCACATATCCCACGGGAGCACCACGAATGGACTCCTTTGTGTTCATCGTCACCAGAAAACCGGATCCCGCGGCACCCACCTCAAGTGCGAAACCCCGCGATGGGCACCAAATCATCCCCGTACGGAATTTTCCAACCAAAACGAGCGGGTCTACGCTTGATTCTTCGGCTGCCACGGTGAGCATCGCATACCCCACGTCTAACCCGAGAATCACGGCCAGGTTGTGCGAAATCTGAGTCCGCCAATTCGCTCCCGCCATGACGCTCAGCCTCGACAGGGTTGCGGTGGGATCCTCTACCCATGCTCGACCGAGCTCGACAACTCCTGTCCAAGACACCCCTGATCTCCAACGAACATCTGCTTGAGCCCGCAGGCCATGCTCGATGTGATCGGACAAGAGTGGCGCCATGCCCAAGGTATAACCGACACCCACAGCCAGCAGGGAATCCTCTTGGCTGACTGCGACTGGATCAGTCTGGAAATCAACGGTCAGCATGTTGGGCCGATTGGCCATAAAACCTAGGTAATATGAGCGACCAAACGGAATGCCAAACAAGCTCTTCTCAAACTGGGCGTCCACGGCACCGCGCTCAGCCACCCTTTGGACCTTACTGCCCAAAGCCAATACCGAAACATCAGCGGCACCCGCTTCGACATTGGTTTCGCCATCTGAACTGCGTACGTAGAATCCCAAATGTTCGGGCAGCACCAGCGTGACAGTTTGTTCTCCAGATGCATGCGCCCCGACCCATACGTCCCCATTCTCAGACTCAACGCTGAGCTTGCCTCGTACAGCCGGCCCAATGGCCACTCGTCTACTCCCTCGGCCCCGCCGCAGGTCCAACAAGGGTGCGCGACGATGCCGTTTTGGGGCCCAGGCAAATACGGACAAGCGTTTGCTGGCCTGACCCAAGTTGGCATTGGCTGCGGTCAAAAAGGCCGCCACCTCACTGTACTCCAATTGTCCATCGCCATTGATGTCAGCAGCCCCACTCAGGGCCGAACGCATTTGGAAAGAGAACAAACCTGCCTGTATCTTGGACCACTCGTGTGTCACACGATCTTGGCTGGTAGCTGCCAACACACCCACGTCTGGAAAATCCTCTAGTTCCTGACCAGCCAAGAATTGGTCCAGCAACACGGCCCCGGGGTCGTCTGGGGCGTCAGGACCTGTGGCACCGCGGCCGGCGACCAGTGAATAGGCGTTGCACGCATCCACGATCACATGAGTGTATGTCGCTGGGGATGACGAAATCACTTCGTGGAATAGGTCGCCCCGCGCAAACCGTCCGTCCTCGAGGTGGACGAAGCCTTGTCCTTCCCGATCCACGCTGCCGTGCCCCACAAAGACGAACATCAGTTCTGTCTTCTTGATACCGGCGGCCTGCCAGGCCATGATTATTTTGAATGTAGAGGTCAAGACATCGTTCATTTCTGCCCGCGTGGGTCTGCGGGTTCGTTCCGCATAGCCCGGGAAACGACGTTGGGTGTCGTCGTCCAACAACGTGAGCAATGTCAGCTGATCGGCAAACGGCGCCAACATCTCGGCATAGAGGACAGCGTCGTCGTCAGCATAATGAAGATCTTCCACACCAGGGTCGATGCTGTGATTGTTTCCAACAATCACCACAGCACGTTTTTGTGAAGAATCTTGTTTCGAACTTCCGGCGTTGACAGTGCCGCCGCAGACAAAGCCAAGAACCAAGGTCAGGACAACAAGCAAGCTGTCTGAAACCATCCAATGCCGGCCCGAAACTATCCAACGTCGGGTCATCGTGGCTTCCCTCTATTTGTGGCTGCGTCGAGATTTATTCGTCGAGCTTCAGCTTGAATGCCTTTGTCAGGCCCACATGGATTGTCCGCCAACACCTGATCAGCGCACGAGACCGCATCTGCCATTGCCATCGGCTCAGGGCTCAGAACGTAAACTAAGACAACATGGTCTCGTCCAGCCAGACTGTCTGGGTCGATTCGCAAGGGCAAAGACTTGAGCTGTGTGGCGCGGTCCACGTGCACCGGCGGAGCCTCTCCTGACCAAGGCAATACGCCGTGCCACGAGCCGTCTTCTTGGGTCACCAAGATCCACAAATAGCCTGGGGTTGGGCTCACATAGGCAAAACGCAAGATCCCGTCCTGTGGGCAACTGACTGTCTCGCTGGGCCCGGGTGTGTCCGAGATCGATCGAATCAAGGCGTGGCCCAACGGATCTTTCTCCTCGCAAAACATTCGAATCGACAATCCGGAGGCTTCGGAACCTCGCATTCGCCACTCGGGTTCCTGGCGTTGTGTCACCACAATTGAGGCTACCACCAGCACCACGCCCACGCTTGCACCAGCCAAGGTCCACTTCTGGAACGGTTGAAAAAGCCACGACACGGCCCCAAAGATCTTCGCAGGTATCGTGGACGGAGCGACCTGGTCGAGAACCACCGGTAGAAACGTTTCCAGCTCCAGGTCGGAAGGCAAATGGCGGGTTTGGCTGCCACTTGCCAACCAGCGGTCCATGTTCATGACATTGTCGTAATGGCTACGGCATTGCTGACATTGCCTCACGTGGCACCACCACCAGAACCTGCCTGGCTTGAACCACGCTTGTTTGACAAAACTCCGCTCTGTCAAGCGCTGCGCCAGGCGACACACTACGCCCATGGGTAAAGCCTCCCAATCACCAGCACACACAGGATCAGCCCGACCTCCGACCTCGGATCAAATCCCCGCGACCGCATGTGTTGCAGCAAAGTCTGCCGCAGGCGCTCCTCTCTCTTTCTTACCTTCATGTCCGTCAGGCCCATTTGGGTCGCAATGAGGTGCCGCGGCAAACCTTCTTCAAAACGCAGCTCGAATAGCCGGCACTGCTCGACGTCGAGGTGTTTCTTGAAATCAGCCAGAGTTTGCCGCAGCTCGAGGTTCATGGCTTGTTCTTCGGGCGTTTGTGGGTTCTCCATACCCGAGGCAGCAAGATCAATCTCGATATTCTCGATAGTCTCGATATTCAACCCAGAAAATCTCGCCGCGTGCCTGTCTTGTTGATGAAGACGGTCCACAGCCAAATTGGCGGCGATGACAAACAGGAAATTGCGAAACGGCCGGATACCGTCGTAGGCAAGTCTGGCATTGGGTGCAAATGCTCTCACGAAGGTTTCCTGCAACAAGTCATCCAGATCAGATGGCGACAAGAGGTTGGCCTGATTCAAACGAAGATTTCGTAGACGTGGTGCCGAGGCCAGCGCTTTGGCCAAACCAGGAGCGTAGACACGATACGTTTCGGCCAGGGTAGCCCGGTCACCATCTCGAAAGTGTTCGAGCCGGACCCGATCTCGTGACAGCCATGGCATGGATGCAGATGTTTTCACACAATGAATACCCGTAACCAACGGTTATTTGTTCTGCAAAGCACGGTTTTCGGTTTTCCCTCCCTGCGCGGACGAAAAATGTGTCCAACGGACTTGGTGTAGTTTCGTGTAGTTTAGGAAGACGCAGTCACACGGTCACGCAGTCACACAGCCACACAGTCACACAGTCACACAGTCACACAGTCACACAGTCACACAGTCACACAGTCACACAGTCACGCGGAGAGTTGACGGGGACGGTTGCAACCGTGTAAACCACGGTTGGCATTTCACAAGGCATAGGTGACCAATATGAGTTTCCACGGCAAAATACCCCTCTTCGTTATCGCCCTTTCCCTCTCGTTGGCGTCAGCATGCGCCGAGGAGAATACCAACCCCGGCGGCAACACGCCGTTGCCAACCGCCTGCACAGCCGCACAGCAAGGCAACCTGCGGTGCAATGGCCTCGATGTTCAAGAATGCAACGGCGCGGCATGGGCCACCACCACCACCTGCACCGGCCAACGCTGCGTCACCACCTCGAGCACCACCGCCGAGTGCCAAGATGAAGTCATCCCAACCTGCACCAGCACCCAAAATGGTCATCAACGCTGCAATGGCCTCGATGTCGAGGATTGCGACGGCACCGACTGGGCAACCAGCGACACCTGCACCGGCAACGAAGTCTGCGTCCTCACCGGGCTCAGCGCAGAGTGCGTCGACAACACCGGCACCGACGCAACAGAGTTCAACGGCTTCTGGCTCTACCAATCCATGACCAACGGCAACACCACCTACACGCGCGGCGACACCAGCCACGGCCTCATCGGCGACGTCACCTTTGCCTCGACCAGCACCACAACCGCTGCCATGGACTATCGCTTCGCCATCACCGAAGATGAATTCATCACGGGTGCACCCTTGTGGGGCGAGCAGACCGTCGCTCTCGACGGCACCAAGTGGGTCGTAACCGAAGACAACAAT
>MGST01000268.1 GCA_001798605.1 Deltaproteobacteria bacterium RIFOXYA12_FULL_58_15
AACTAACCATATCATGCCATATGCTATAGGCATGAAAAAGGTTAACGCTCTTCGTCTTCGGCAATCGCTCGGCAGCCTTCTCCGGGAGCTTGAGGAGGGAGGGGAACCCATCAGTGTCGAACGCCACAACCGGCCGGTGGCGGTCTTGATTTCGCCGCGCGACTTCAAAGAGCGATTCGCCGATCACGATGCGTTCGAGGAACGACGCCAACTCGTGGCCGAGATTCACGAATTCCGCAAGCGGCAGGTTGAAGACGAGCCCTCGACGGTCGCTGTTTTGCGCGAGCTCCGGGACCGAGGATGATTCGCGTCCTAGATGCCTCGGTGGTGGTCAAGTGGTTCGTATCAGAGGATACGGCGTCCACAGAGAAAGCCGCCGACCTCCTTGAGCAAGTCCTGAGCAACCCACGCGCCTTCGCTGTGCCCGAGCTGTTGTTTTCTGAGTGTCTGCACGTGTTTGCCAGGCGACTCAAGAGTCAGGCCGACATGGATTGGGCCATGGACCATGTGTTTCGACTCGGCCTGGTACCCTTGCGCTTCGATGCAACCGTGGCCAAAGCTGCAACCCAGGCGATGGCGGGTGGAATGACCGGCTACGACGCTACTTACTTCGCATTCGCCAAGCTCGTGGGCGGCAAGTGGGTCACTTTCGACAAGGCCGCATCGGCCAAAGCCTTGGACAAGGATCTGGTGGAGCTGTTGTAGGTGCCCGCGATAGGTTTCTCGAATGAACCCAAGTACCGGCGACGCCTCCCCTTGCTCTTTCGCAGCCTCATTTCATAACACCGTTGGCCTCCAGCTCGCCGATGGTGTTTCCTAACGAAATCAACTGATTGTAGATCTCAATCAGTTCGTTCACTTGCTTCTCCATCACCATCGGCGTCCTAGGGGTCGACTTTTTGCCACCCTTCTTCTTCACTTTTCGTCCACCTTGTCGTTTGCCTTTGCGCTTCTTCCCTTTTGCCTTAACGGCATCCTCGACCGTTGCGGCAGTTGAAGTGTCACTGACGAGCGCTGCATCATAAGCGATTGCTTTGTCAACTGCTTCTCGGGCACTGCGCGCAGCGCCGACAAACTTATCGAAAGTGGAGCTGTAGGTCGCGAACACCGGATGCAGTTCACCCCGTTTTGCCTTCCATGCCGAAAGCTCCTTGTTTGTCACATCCAAGGCTTCAATTCGCTCCTTGAATGATTCTGGACTGTCAGCTTCAATGATCTGTTTTGCCGCAAGTTGGGTTTTTTGCACCCAAAACCCAAAGGTTTCTGTATCTGCATCTGCCAACGCGGCTTGGGTCACCGCAGTCTCAGCCACCGAGAGTAATTTGTTGAGCTTGGAGAGGTTGTCATGAAATGCCGTGATGTGGCTGAGCATCTTTGAATGGAGCTCTTGGCCTTTCGCGCCGTTGTCTTGTTTGTTTTCACCCGAATCGAGATAGGACTTCACGGCGTCGTAGGTCGTCGACATCTGCTCAGCCGCTTCGAGTGCAGCGTTTGCGACGTCAACGGTTTCGCTCATTGAGCCCGGAGCGTTTCCTTCTCCAGCTTTGAATGCCTCGCGCACTTCATCGAGCTTGCTGCGTGCCCAGTTGGTTTCGAGACGGTAGTTCTTGTTCGGTTTGTATTCCTTACCAATGGCACCGAGGTAGTCATCGGCCAATTCTTTTGGCTCCTCGATAATGATATTGAAACCTCTGGCGTAAGACCCGAGAGCTGCTTCCTCACTCGAGCACGAGTTAATTGCCGCCATTACCAGGTACATCAAAAATACTCTGAGTTTCATCGAACTCTTCATGTTGACTCACCTTGATTGACGATCATTTCCCAAGAGACGTCAGTGTCGTCAGTGCTGGATCCAACCATATTCTGTCGTCAACGGGAGGGCAGTGTCGTTGAGATTTCTCATGGGGTCAATTGCTGACCTCACAGTCTCAACGGCAGGCGTACTTCTTCGCCATTGCATTCTCCTGGCTTAACATTTCTCCTGATCCCAAAGCAGCATCCATGCCATCGTTGCCCCATCCATGAATCAACCAGTTACGCGCTCCAATCGACGCCAGCGGCAACTCCATGGAACCCTAGGGTCGCAACCTGGAACCTTCGGGTTGCCGGGGTTGCTCCCAAATCCACGCTTGGCCAATCCTAGAAATCCTGCGATGAATGGCTCATGAACGGGAGACAACAAATGCCCTGGCGAAATCGCACCGCACTCTCATGTGCCCTCATGGTAACGTCGATCGCATGTGGCGACTCGGTTTCTGTCGATGTCGGCATCAACAACCTTGCGCAGACGCATACGCGAGATGTCGGAGACCTGACCTGTCAAGAATTGCACGACTGCATCATCGGCTGCCCGACGAACGACGAAATCTGCGTTATTGGCTGTCATGAATCGGCCACGGTACAGGCAGAAACAGAGCACACCGCCATGTACGATTGCCTCGACGCAGAGTGCGGGTCGTTTGAGGGTGATGCTTGGCAGACCTGTGCGCAAACCCAATGCATCGAACAGCTTGCTCTTTGCTTTCCGCCAGACAACTGCAACATTCTCGGTGGCGATTGTCCTATCGGTGCAGCCTGTTATCCAACTCCGACAGGTGATTTCGGTTGTCGTGGTACCGCCGGTGCCAGTCGTGGTTCCCCGTGCACCGAAGGTGTGCCCCTCGCGTGTGCCGATGGCACAATCTGTTTTGGGGATGGCACCGAGGATGTTTGTTCCGCCTATTGCTACACCGCGAGTGACTGTGACGAGAGCGAATTCTGCGCTCTGCCGCTCTTTGGCGGCATTGATGACCTCGGCGTCTGTTTGGAGGGAACCCCCATGGACGCCGACAACGACGGCCATTTCACTCCCGATGACTGCGATGACTATAACAGTGCCGTGTATCCTAACGCGGTCGAAACATGTAACGACACTCTCGACAACAACTGCAACGACATCGTCAACGAAGGCTGCGCAGTACCAAGTGTGACCTCAGACGCTGCCCCGGCCGATGGAGGATGCTCGGCGATCCCCGCCCCCACCAGTCTGGATGACCTCGTGCCGGGCATGGTGTCGGGCATGGTGATCGTGCTTCGCCGCCGCCGGCAAAGATTCCATGCTCAAATCTGTGCCTACTGAATCTCGATACGATGCTCACCGGCGGGGAGCGTTAACGGTCAGTCGAGCGCTATTCCAATTGAATGTCGTGGTCGTTCGACTCATTTGATCGCGAAGGAGGAAGAGGTGTCGTGGGTGGTCAATGGCTCGCCGCGGCCGCCAGCACCAGGTTCAGATCATCGCCGTCAACCGCTCCATCGCCGTTGAGGTCGTAAAGCGGATCATAACCGCCATCGACCCGGCGCTCGTCGGGAAGGAAGCTGCCCTGGCGCAGGGCGACCTCGATGAGATCAACACCGTCGACGACACCATCGAAGCTGACGTCGGCACGATCCGCGCCAGGGGTAATCTCTCGGACCATGGTCCAGCGCGGGTCGAACTCGACCAGCACCGGATAACCCTCGAGCCCCCAAACCACGTGACCGCTGCCGTCTTCACCCACCGTCAGACTCTCGTTACGCGTCGTGCCGTCGGCGAAGGTGAGGCGGACCGGTAGGTTGAAGGCAAAGGGGTCGTCGGTGAGGGCGAACAAGGCCAGAGTGGTTTCTGTCGCGCTGGTTGCCACCGCCGGTCTCACCTCGAGGTGGGGAAAGCCCGGTTGCAACAACCACTGCTCGACGTCGGCACTGGCATCGTAACCGCTGCTCGCCGCGATCTCGCTGACAAACTTGTCAATATCGGTGTGTCCCGGCCCGCTCTGCACAAGCGCGCGTAGAGCAGCGGTGAAGGGGGCCTCACCGGCCGCCTCCTCAAAGGTGCGCAACACCGTCGAGCCCTTGTGATAGATGACAAACCCGTAGGCTGGCGAGTTGAAGACTTTCGGATCGAGGACCGCGACATCGGCGTTCCCCGTGCGGCGGTACATGTACCACACGGCGTTCATCCGGCTGCCCGAGGTGCGCATGGCATCGTCGTAGAGATGGCCCATGGCCCGCCACGCGCTGTACTCAGCGAATGCTTCGGTGAAGAAGGGGTGGTTTCCCGATGACATGTGGCCCCACCAGGTGTGACCGAACTCGTGCGCCACCCCCTGCTCAACAATATAGGCGTACTCATCCCAGAAAACGTACTCGTTCAGGAATATGGTGCCGAGCAGTCCCATCCCACCAAACGGCAGACTGTTGGGTGTGGTAACGAGATAGGCGTGGTCAGCCGGCATAGGTGTGTAGAGCTCGTTGTAGTAGTCGAGCACCTCAGCGGCGATTGCGACCGCGTGCTCCATCTTTGTGACATGAGCGGATGGGACGTAGCCGGTCACTGGAAAACCCGTCTCTGAAGTGACCGCCTCCATGTCTCCGGCATAGAGCCCCACCCCGTCCGTGGGATAGTCGAAGGAGAAGACCCAGGTCGCCGTGCCGTCGCCATTGTCGCTCCTCTCCTCCTCGGTTCCCTGCACTGACACCACGTCTTGGCTCGCGGGAGCGACGACGGTCAACGAGCCGACAAATTGGTCGAAGGCGAAGACACTGCTCAGGTACCACGCCTCACCAGCCGAGGTCATCGGCAAGATTGTCTGATGGGAGTCATGCACGCACCACTGGTAACCTGGGTAGAATAGGCTGGCGCAATCGAGCTCGCCGCGGGCGACCATGTGGACCTTCGTTTGGGTGCCGGCAGGCAACTGCGAGGGAAGCGCGATGTCGGTGATGTAGCCGGGATCTGAGAAGCTATCGCTCCAGCCCACCGGCGTACCGTCGACATCCACCGACGCAAGCGGCAACGCGAGGGTGGCAAGGTGGATCGCCGACGCGGTCTCGCCCAGATCGAGGGTTAGCTCAATCTCGATTTGCATCGGCGTAGCCGCGAGATCGATCCACACGTGTTGCTCGATGAAATCGTCGACTTGCGCTGTGGCCCACCCTGGAAAGCTGACGATAGCCGTGATCGCGAGCGCTCGGCAGAATGTGTACTTCATGACTCACCTCCCTTACGCACGATCGTGCCGCCGGCTGCTGACGTGGCGACAAAGGCACCGCCAGCGCGCCGGAAGACCACACGCTCGACACGCAATGGAGTGGGAACCTCGCCGGTGACGTCGAGCGGGAAGGTCGCCAAGAGCACGGGGCCGTCCAATGCGGTTTCGCCGAGATCGCGGCGGACGCCGCCAACTGCGAGATCGTCCGCGCGCGCCGACTGCAGATACAGGGCTGCCTCTGAGCTGGATCCCAGAGCGGCAGCCGGCGTTACCTCACCGGCTGCGGTAACCACGCCGTCGTCGAGTCGCACGTGGAACGAGTAGCCGAGCACCGCGCCCACCTCTGCGGCCCACACCTCGAAGGTCAATCGCGTGTCATGGGTGTCGGCGTGTTGCAGCCACAGCCGCGGCCCGCTCGGCTGTGCGTCTGCGTTGAACGACAGGGCCTTCTGTTCGCCGCACCCAGAGACCGCACCGAGTACCAACAGAACGATGACCGTGACTCTGCTCGGCAGCCGCGTTCTCTCATAACGTCGTTGGCTCATGGAAACCTCCATTCTAGTGTCGCCGCCAGATCCCGGCGGCTCAGTTCAAGACGCGTACAAGCCGACCCTAGCCATTTGGCACGACTCGCGCTATGCGAACTGTGCCAAACGTGCTGCGTTTGGTGCCCGGGCGGCATATTGGGACGGGCTACAACCGAGTTGACGGCGGAAAAAACGACCAAACCTGCCGAGGTCCGTGAACCCAACCGCCATGGCTGCTTCGGTGACGCTGCAGCGACCACGGCGCAACAGGGCAGCGGCACGTGCCACCCGAATGGTTATGAGGTACTGATAGGGGCTCATGCCGACCTGCAGTCGGAAAAGGCGCATGAAGGTGAAGCGGCTCAGACAGGCCGTGTGCGAGAGATCGTCGATCGCCAGCGGTTCGGCGTAACACGACTCGATCTGCTCCAATGCAGCGGCGATGCGGCGGTCATCGATCCGCGGGGTTCCGCTGAGTCCATGGGCCCGCAACAGCTCGACCACGAGAGAGTCGGTGATCCCTGCCACGGCCAAGCTGCGGCCTGGCAGCTCCTCGGCGGACTCGTCGCTCAGACTCCGCACCAGTCGTCCGATGCGCTGGGGGGTCTCCAGCAGGCCGGGATCCAAGACGCGTGAGACGCCTAGCCCAATCGCCTCGGCCACCTCGGTTACCACGTCGGGGTCGAGCCACAGCGAGACAGCAGCAGTGTTGGCGGCAATGCGCGAGCCATGCTCGATCCCCGCCGGCACGACCACCACGGTGTCAGCCGCCGCCGTAATCTCTTGGCCGCCGATACCATAGAACACCGCTCCGCGATTGATCCACGCGATCTCGATTGCCGGGTGCGCTGCCGGTGGCCACGGCGCGCTGCTCTCGGCTCCGTGCAGCCAGGTGCGTACACGCAGATGTTCGCTCAACCTGACATCCGAGGAGAGAGGATTGCCTGGATTGCCTAACCGTAGTTTGGCGATTGCCACGGATTCATTCTAGACTCTCGCGCCGGGTTGGGGAAGCCCCGAGCTAAGCGGTTCAGCGGCCATCCCACAATGGTTGCAAAAGCCGGAAACAACCAGAGGGCCGCCGCACCAGCGACAATCCACCATTTGAAGTCGAAGGTCTCAACGCCGCGAACCCAATTCTCCAGCTGGCCTTCGCCAATGACCACCTGAGGTATCAAGGCCACCACCAAAATCAACAAGCCGGCGAGGCAAAAGAGCGCGATTGCGGCAATCAAGAGAACCCGTTTCAGTCTGCGTATCATGTTGAGGCGATAACACGATGCTCAGGCAAAAGCATCGCTCGCGACGGTTACGTGCCCGTGAGGACTCATCGAGAACATCAATGAGCGGTCCTAGCGCCGCGAAGTCCCCCGAGGTCGCCGTTCACTCCTGGCTGGGAATAGAGTCGCTGTGCGGCGCGGACGTACCCAGCGTAATGCGACCAGGAACCGCCGCGGGCCATCCGGGCGAGCCCAGCATCACCGGGCGACACCTCGGGATCAATGACCGACTGGGAAGGATAGTCGGCTCTTGCATCCCAACACCATTCATCAAAGAACTTCGCGCCGTGCATGCACCACCGCACAGAACGCATATCACCAAGCCTTGCCGAATACCGGACATCGCCAAACAATAGCCGCTCCACTTCGCCGGTGCCAGCTGCCGGGATTGCATGTCCATCGCTGGGATGCACTTCCAGGCCTCAGATTCACCAGGCTCAAACGGCGCTGCGATCAGAGACACCATGGGTTGTCTCGAGACGTTGCGCCACTGCACGAGGATGTCCTCTGGGGTGTTGTCGGAATGGTAGATCCGCAAGTCGCAGCTTCACGGTCGATGGTGTAAAAAGTCGGTCCGGGCAAACCGACGCCCATCAGTTTGCGGCGTGATGTTGCGCGGCACCTTTTGCGAGAGCAGCGCCTGATGTAGGGTCTCGCCGTGAAACAACTGTCCACCCAAGTTTTGGCGAAGCACCGAATTCCCTGGAACGCCGTCTACTGGGGAGTCATCCTGGTGTTGGCGGGAGGGGCATTTGCCTTTGGTGTGGGTGTACAGCTGAAACGCAGTGGTCGATTCATCTTTGAGGATGCAAAACTCAAAGACGGCGATTCCGTAAGGGTAGTCCTCATCCTCAACGGCGACGAGCTGTTGGTCGACAAGGGTGGCCATCGCGGCCGACTGCGCATGCTCGGCATTCGCTCCTTTGATCCGGTGGTCAATGAGAGGCAGATCACCAATCTTGGCGAGGGGGCTATTGAATTTCTGAACCGCTACACCAGTGAGAAAGACGTCAAGGTTATTTTCGATAAGCCCATTATTGATGAGCATGGGCGATACCTCGCCTATCTCGAGGTGGACGGAATCGATGTGAACCACCTCATGGTCGAGCAGGGCGTGTCGATGGTTCTCACCGAGTACCCATTTGCGCGCGAGACGGATTACCTCATCACCGAATCGTTGGCACGTTCTCGACGCGAAGGGATCTGGCGGGTTCACAAGGCCACCACTCGTATCGAGGCGCTGCGTCGCGAGTGGGCAAAGGCACGGGAAAAGCGCACGGGAAAGCTCCCACCTGACTATCTCCTCGGGGTTCTGCCATGATGCCATCTTGGCTGCGCAACCCCACGCAGGAAATGAAGGTCGTCATTCTCCTCTTTGCGGTAACCGCCTATGCCACCGCCGGCTTCATGTTTTTCGAGATCGACGACCGCCCCGAGTTGCGTTGGGTCGATGCGCTCTGGTGGGCGTTGGTGACCATGACCACCGTAGGTTTTGGTGACTATTTTCCCACGACCATAGCGGGCAGAGCGTTGGTAGGGGTTCCAACCATGCTAGTGGGCATGGGGATGCTCGGTTATGCCCTCGGTCAAATCGCCGGCTTCATCGTTCGTGCGGAAAAACTAAATAGGAAGGGAATGGCCGTGCAAAAGACCTCGGACCACGTCATTGTCTGCGGATATCCTGGCAAGCCACGGTTTCTCCGCATTCTCGAAGAGTTGCGGGGCAAGCCGACGCTGCGCGACTCGACAATAGTTCTCGTCGACGCCGAGCTTGAGGAGCTCGACCACGATCTGTCGGAGCAGAACGTTCGCTTCGTTCGTGGCCATCCGGCACGCGGGGAGACACTGTCCCGCGCCAACGTGGAGAATGCCTTCCGGGCGGTGGTGTTGGCCCGCGACGCGACGGACCCAGACAGCGACGACCTCACGGTGGCCATTTGTCTCATTCTGAAGAAACGACGTCCCGACATGCACGTGGTCGCTGAGCTGGTCGAGTCGGATAACCGGGAAGTGTTGGCCCAGACAGGATGCGAACACATTGTCTGTGTCATGGATCTGGCACCTGGCATTCTCGCTCAAGAGCTCCAAGATCCGGGTGTTGTCCACGTGCTGCAGGAACTGACGGTCTGGCACGAGGATCTCAACAACGTCTTCATTGTGCCCCTTGCCTTGGAAAATGGGCCAAAGACGGTGGATGAGCTACTGCGATGGGGTCGGACGCACCGCGCCACGCTGTTGGGCGTTCGCAGCGGTGATCGCGTCTTCCTCAATCCCGACCCGAACCAAGAACTCCGGGACGGCGATGGCGCAATCGTCATCTGTCAAACGCGGCCCGCGCACATTGAACTCTGAACATGGCGGAGCGTGCCCGATTCAAAGATCTCTTCGAGGCGAGCACAGCCCTCTCGCAAGCCGAGCTTCGTTTTGAGAAAGGCCGCCGCACTCTCGGCTTGATTGCAGGACCGTTGTTGTTCATCTTGCTCAATCTGTTCCCTGTCGCGGAGTTGTCATTTGAGGCAGCCAGGCTCTTGGCGGTCTTGGCTTGGATTCTCACCTGGTGGGTGACGGAAGCTGTGCCGATCCCGGTGACGGCCCTTCTTGGCCCGGCGCTGGCAGTTGTCTGTGGCGTGGGCTCTGCGAAGACCATGTTTGTCTCTTTTGGCGATCCGATCATTTTCCTATTTCTAGGCAGCTTCATCATCGCGGAAGCGATGTTCACCACCGGACTCGACAAGCGGTTTGCCTACGCGATTCTCTCTCTCAAGTGGGTTGGCTCGTCGGCTTCGCGGATCCTGATTGCCTTTGTTGTTATTACCGCTGGCTTGTCCATGTGGTTGTCGAATACCGCCACGACGGCAATGATGTTCCCCATTGGCATGAGCATTCTGACGGCGTTGTCACGATTGATGGAACGCTCGACCGGCAAGACCGTCGATCTCACCCGTCTGCGCTATGGAACGGGCTTGATGCTCGCCACCGCGTACGCAGCGTCAATCGGCGGTATCGCGACGCCTGTGGGTACGCCGCCCAATCTCATCGTTCTCGGCCTGCTCGATAAGTTGCTGCACGTCAACATTTCCTTTTTCCAATGGATGATGCTGGCGAGCCCGGCGATGATCTTGATGCTCGTCTTTCTCGTTGTCTACATGTTGCGAGCGATGCCCCCGGAGATGCGGGACATCGCCGGCAGTCGACAATACATACTCGAAAAACGGGCTGGACTCGGTAGCTGGACGAGACAAGAGAAGAACGCCATGATTGCCTTTGCGGTCACGGTCAGCCTGTGGGTTCTGCCTGGTGGTCTTACGGTTCTTGTGGGTGCCGATTCCCCGTTCACCCATGCCCTGCACGCCTTGTTGCCGGAAGCGGTGGTGGCGGTTTTCGGTGCCGTGTTGTTGTTTGTTCTGCCAGTTGATTGGCGCAAGCGGCGTTTCACTATGACCTGGAACCAGGCTGCCCACATCGATTGGGGCACCTTGTTGCTTTTCGGCTGCGGCATCTCTCTAGGAGAGGCCATGTTCAGCACAGGACTGGCCGACATGATGGGTCACGAGCTGATCGCGGTTACAGGCGCCAGCAGCCTCATCGCGCTCACCTTCCTTTTTGGCACAGTGACGCTTCTGCTAACCGAGGTGACCTCGAACACGGCTGGAGCGACCATGGTGTGCCCTTTGGCGATTGCTTCGGCCCAGGCTGCCGGGGTGAGTCCAATTCCTCCAGCCGTGGTCGTAGCATTGTGCGCCAGCATGGCCTTCATGTTGCCCGTCGCGACGCCGCCAAACGCAATCGTCTACGGTTCAGGGTGTGTGCCGATCACAAAGATGATCAAACACGGTGCCCTGTTCAACCTCGCCAGCATTGTGTTGGTGCCGGTTCTGGTTTTGGCGATGTGCGCATTGCTTGGCATCAGTTAGGCATAGTCCGCGTCGTCTTGACTTCGTTGGGTCGGATCCGCATCTTTCCAAGCGAAGCGGTGATCAGGCGGGATGACTCCTCAAGAGCAAAGCATGCGGCAATCTGACAACGGCACGCGCGTATCCGACAGACTGACGTTGGCATACCTGCTTTCTCTTTCGGCGTTGGCGGTGCTGGTCATCGCTGGACAAGTGTTTGTGCAGAAACTTCTGGTTGAGCAACAGGCAGACAGTAGCACTATCAACCTTGCGGGTCGGCAACGAATGCTCAGTCAAAAGATCGCCATGCAAGTCATGGCGGCTGAACACGCGACGTCCCTGGAAGAGTTGCGAATCGCGAGCGGTGGGCTTGAAAAAGACCTCAAGGCCTGGCAAACGGCGCACGCACAACTGAGCCATGGTGCGGTGCAGGACCCGGGGAGTGAGAGCGGCAACACGCCCCCGGTGCGGCAGTTGTTCGACGACATCCGGGATTCTTACCTTAGACTCAGTCACGCAGGGTACCAGGTTCTGGAGCGGATGCGCCACCCATCGTCTGTTCCCCCCAACATCGCCGAGTGGGTCGTCGAGGCGGAAGCCGGTGCCGCGGAGTTCCTCGTATGGATGGACGCCATTGTTCTCCAGTACGAGAGTGAGGCTCGTGGGCGAGTCGACCTCGCGAGTCGTGTGGAACTTGGCCTTATGAGCTTGGCCTTGGTGGTTCTGTTGCTTGAGGCCGTTTTGGTGTTTCGGCCAGTTGTGCGTCGGGTGCGTATGGGCGTGATCGACCTGGCCAACGCACGCCGCGTCGCCGAGAGTCGGGCCCATGAGCTGACTGAACAGTTTTCTCGATTGCGCAAGCACCTCGATGAGATCGCCCGGGGCCGTTCGCCGCAACCGCTGACTCTGACAGGGAACGTCGCAGGGCTAGATTCCATCGTTGGCGGTATCAACGATTTGGTAAGTGAGCTTACCAAGGCCAGCCATTTGGAGACCCGCCTTCGGCAATTGGCGCACCAAGATCCCCTAACCGGTCTGCCCAACCGTAAGCTCTTTGATGACAGACTGTTGATGGCGCACAACCGCGCTGTACGCAACCGTTCGCCCTATGCGCTGTTATTCATCGATCTCGACGGCTTCAAGTCTGTCAACGACACCTACGGGCACGAAGCGGGTGATCGAATGCTTGTGCATGTTGCCAATACGCTGCGCAAGACCGTGCGCACGAGTGACACAATATGTCGTTTCGGCGGTGACGAATTTGTGATCATCCTCGAGCAAATAATCTCTGCTGAGGACGCCAATCGGGTAGCCTACCAGGTGGGTGCTCAAGTTGCGGAACCCATTGTGTGGGAAAAGACCGAGCTGAGGACGGGGGCGAGTGTCGGTGTGGCGGTCTATCCTGAAGACGCCACCGATCCCCAAGCCCTTCTTCAACGTGCCGATGAGTGCATGTATGAAAACAAACGGCGCAGACAACAGGGTGGAGGAGGCATACCGAGCCGCATGCTTCTGGTTGACGATGAGCCAGAGAATCTGGACATTCTTGAGCGAACATTTGGGCGTTCCTTCAATGTCAGACGTGCCGACGACGGCGTCAAAGGATTGAGGATCGCTCGCGAGTGGAAACCCCATGTCGTCGTGTCAGACCAACGCATGCCCGGTTTGGAAGGAGTTCACTTCCTTGCCAAATTGAACCGAGAGTCCCCTGATA
Organism: Deltaproteobacteria bacterium RIFOXYA12_FULL_58_15; assembly: GCA_001798605.1. Taxonomy (GTDB): domain Bacteria; phylum Myxococcota; class XYA12-FULL-58-9; order XYA12-FULL-58-9; family XYA12-FULL-58-9; genus XYA12-FULL-58-9. Next base: position 12,427 of record MGST01000268.1, read on the forward strand.
TCGTCCGGGTCCTCGTGACCGGATACTCCGACCACGAGGCGACCCTCAGAGCCGTCAACGACGCCCACGTGGATGGGTTTTTCGAGAAACCGATTGAACCGGAGAACCTACGCAGGGCCGTTGAAGCGGCACTGCGAAACACCTCGCGCAGTGCAAGCGCTCGCAGGTGACGCGGTGGGATAGGCAAGCGTCGAGTGCCGCCTTTGTCAACAAATGTGTCCGGCCTTGACCCATTGGCTCGGGCATGAAAGTCAAAGGAGAACCGCTACTGAGGGAGTGTTGAAGTGCACACCGTTGGCCGCCATCTCCTGGTTGAGCTCCATGATTGTGACAAGACGTTGCTCGATGATCTGGATGCAGTGAAAACGACAATCCGCGAGGCCGCCAAAAGGGCAGGGGCATCGATTGTCTCTGAGTCATTCCACCGATTTGCGCCACAGGGCGTGAGCGCCTCTGTGCTGATTGCCGAGTCACATCTTTCCATCCATACTTGGCCAGAGGCAGGTTATGCGGCGGCTGATCTCTACACTTGCGGCGAGCTCAATCCGATGCCTGGGGTCGAATATTTGGCCGAAGCTTTCCGAGCGACGACTTTTAGCTGCGCGGAGATCATTCGCGGTCTCGATGACGACATAAGGACGGCAGCGCTGCCCGAATCGCCCGGGCGGCACAACATCGCCGCCCTATCGATTGTTACCGAGCTGCTGTGAGCGACATGACTTCTATCTCAGGCGGGGATACGAAATCCCAGCACTTCACCGAGACTCCGCACGGCGTCGACCCAACGTGCCGCGTAGATGTCGCCTGCGCTCGCTTTCAACTGCACTTCAGGAATGCACGGGGTCACCTCGGTGAAATAGATATTCTGTGTCGCCGCGAGGTCTGCCACAAACGGAAGATCACGCACCGTGGCGACAAGGTCGCGTAGGCTTTGGACGACGGCGAGGTCACCGATTCGGGCGGCGACATTGCGCATGCCGTTTTCGAGGTTGTGACTGGCTGCGTAACCGATGCCGTCCTCGTCGAGTCGCACCGCAGTCTCACGAACCTCGTCGAGGAGACGGTGGATCTCCTCGAGGTTGGGTCTGTCGGCCTCGAATTCGTTGCGCAGGCTGGTGTTGAGGACGAACTCGCCGGCAGCTTGGATTGCAGGTGGAGCTGGCAGGTTGAGGCCGCGCAAAAACCTCATCAACGGCGCGTGGGTTTCGTAGATGTCGCGGTATTTGGTCTCCGCCGCTTCCAAAGTAGGTGCTAGCACGGAGTCGAGGACGCGCCGCTGTTCGTCACGAAACAGGGAGCCGATGGAGTACTTGAGCTCGTGATAGTGATCATCGAGGAGGCGCAACACTTTGGCGAGATCACCCATGCGAAATGCCTCGGCCACCTCCTTGCGAAGCCCAGCGTACGCTTCTTCGCTTATGAAATCGTGGACGCCGCCATTGATCGTGTGGTCGCCGAAGTGAAGTACGGAAAAGCAGAATTGCCGAGTTCTCTCTGTGATTTCAGAAATGACTGTTATCTTGCCCAAGGCCAACTTGGCCATGCCGGCTCGGAACTCTTGGAAATCGTCACGCTCGACGCGATAACAGTAAACACGGCCACGATCGCTGTCCGGCTCAAACAACGACCGGATGGCGTAGTGGGCCGCGACGCTCGCGAGACTGACGCGTGTCGGCTCCACCATCGTCTCGAATAGCTGCCGACCATTGCCGACGCTCTGAAGGTTGCTTCGAGCAAACGCCAACTTCTCGATGAAAACGGGCTCGAGGTCGACACCGTTGACATCCTCGGCCAGTTGCATGGCTCGGGCGGCGTAGCAAAGTATTTGCACAGCCTCGATTCGGGACAGATCGTCAAAGAACCAGCCGCAGCTCGTGAACATCAACATCGCGTGGCGTTGCATCTCCAGCATCTGCAAGGCTGTCGCATGCTCGTGCTCGTCAAGCTTTCGCTTGCAATGTTCATCGAAAAAACGGTGAACCGTTTGTTGCGAGCGATCAAGGATCACATCAATGAAACCATTGCGCGCTGCCCAGGGGTCGTGGAAGAAGTCTGGGCCACGCTCCTCAAATACCTGGATGAGTTGGTCGCGAAGCCAGTTCAACGAATCACGCAAAGGTTTGCGCCAGGATTGGTCCGGGTACCGACCCATGTTGCAGCCACAATTGGCACGCCAGCGTTCGACGCCGTGGACGCAGGACCAAGAGGTGTTCTCTGCGACAATCGCCTCATGGGTTGGAGGCACGAGGGCGAGGTATTCCCCATAATTTGTCACACGTGCGAGCTTTGCCTGCTTGATGTGGCGAAATGCATACGCCAAAGCCATCTCACCGTGACGATGGTGATGTCCAAAGGTCTCGCCGTCGACAGCAATATGCGCTAGCTGCGCCTCGGGAGGACCATCCGAGAACACCGACACGACGCGGTTGGCGAACGCGACTCCGTCTTTGAGTAGATTTTCAAAGGCGACGGCTCGGGAGATGGGCCCGTCATAGAAGAAAAGGACGATGCTCTTACCCGATGGCAGGTAGGTCACGTAGGGCATTCGCGGATCGACTCGGGCACCGCTTACGTCGTGCCAGTCGTTGCTACCGATAGGGCGAACCCGTTGTGTTTGGTTGGGAGCGAGCACCGTGAAGGTGATGCCGTGATCGGCGAGGACCTCCAGTGTTCCTGTGTCCACTGCGGCCTCGGGCAACCACATTCCCTCGGGATCTCGACCAAACCGCCTCTCAAAATCGCGAATGCCCCACTCGACCTGGGTGATCTTATCCCGCGCATTGGCCAAGGGCATGATGATGTGATTGTACGCCTGAGCAATCGCAGAGCCGTGGCCCGAGAACGTTGCCGCACTCTGTTTGTCGGCATCGAGAATGGCTGCGTATGTTGCGGGGGCCCATCGCTCCATCCAGCTTAGCAGCGTAGGTCCGAAGTTGAAGCTCATCCGGGCGTAGTTGTTGTGGATCGCCTCGATATGGCCGTCCTTATCAAGGATGCGGGCAGCGGCATTGTTGGCGTAGCACTCCTCGGTGATCCTTTCGTTCCAGTCGTGATACGGCTGCGCCGTCTCTTGGCGCTCGACGTACTCGAGCCAGGGGTTCTCCCGCGGTGGTTGGTAGAAGTGACCGTGGATGCAGACGAATCGTTGAGTCATGGGTTATCCGTCGTGGCGCAAGAACACAGCAGCGAGTGGCGGCAGGGTGACCTCGATGCTGTAGGGGCGTCCGTGGTGGGGTGTCTCAACAGCCAGAACGCCACCGAGATTGCCGATGTCGCTGCCGCCGTAAATGCCAGCGTCGCTGTTGAGGACTTCCTGCCAAGAGCCAGGTCTGGGGACGCCCACGCGGTAGCCCAAACGCGGTACTGGCGTCATGTTATAGAGCAACAAGAAGACTGAACCTCCAGTTTTGGGTTTGCGCAAGAAAGTGAAGACGCTCGCGTCGGCGTCATTGGCGTCGACCCATTCAAAACCCTCGGGTCGAACGTCGTGTTCATGCAAGGCCGGCTCGTTGACATACAGTCGGTTGAGGTCAGTGATCAATCGCTGCACGCAAGCGTGATTGTCGAACTTGAGCAAATCCCACTCAATGCTAGCGTCGTGATTCCACTCGTTCCATTGGGCGATCTCCGACCCCATGAACAAGAGTTTCTTGCCGGGCTGACCAAACATGTACGAGTAGAGCAGACGGAGGTTGGCAAACTGCTGCCACATGTCGCCCGGCATCTTGCGGATGAGCGATCCCTTGCCATGTACAACTTCGTCGTGTGAGAGCGGCAACACGAAGTTCTCGGTAAAGGCATAGATCATGCGAAAAGTGAGCTCGTTGTGGTGGTATCGCCGATGGATTGGGTCGTGTTGCATGTAGGCGAGGGTGTCGTGCATCCAACCCATGTCCCACTTCAGTCCAAAGCCCAGGCCTCCCAGGTAGGTTGGGCGTGAGACCATCGGCCAATCCGTGGATTCCTCCGCCGCGTTTTGTGTGTCCGGAAACTCTTTGTAAGTCATCTCGTTCATTTGGCGCAGGAGACTGATCGCCTCTAGGTTTTCCCGGCCGCCATACTCGTTTGGGATCCACTCGCCCTGGGAACGGGAGTAATCGAGGTAGAGCATGGAAGCGACGCCGTCCACGCGCAGGCCATCTGCATGGCAGACGTCGAGCCAGAACATGGCACTCGAAAAGAGAAAGCTACGCACTTCGTTGCGGCCGTAATTAAAAATGTAGCTTTGCCAATCCGGATGAAAACCCTTGCGGGCATCTTGGTGTTCGTAGAGGTGGGTGCCGTCAAAATAGGCGAGGCCATGTTGGTCTGTTGGAAAGTGCGCCGGCACCCAATCGAGTATGACGCCAATACCAGCTTGGTGCAGCCGGTCGACGAAATACAAGAAATCGTCGGGTGAACCCTGACGACTGGTCGGGGCGAAATATCCGGTGACCTGGTAACCCCAGGAACCGCCGAAGGGGTGTTCCATCACCGGCATCAGCTCGACATGGGTGAAGCCGGTCCTACGCACATAGTCGGCGAGTTTGTCCGCAGCTTCGCGGTAGGTGAGCGATCGGTTGCCTTCCTCAGGCACGCGCATCCACGAGGCAAGGTGGACTTCGTAGATGGACATGGGAGCATCGAGACTGTTCTTCTTTGCCCGCCCACTCATCCAATCTTGGTCACCCCACTCGTGTCGCTGTTGCCAAACCCGCGATGCGGTCTTCGGCGGAATTTCGTGGGTGCGTCCAAACGGATCGGCTTTCTCGACTTCGTAGGACCAATAGCGCGAAAGCACGCGGTATTTGTAGATATCGCCATGTCCGACGCCCTGAAAGAAGCCCTCCCAGATGCCTGACGAGTCTCGAGGTTGCAGGCGGTGACTGCCACGGTTCCAACCATTGAAATCGCCCATCACCGCGACTTCTTCGGCATCCGGTGCCCAGACGGCAAAATAGGTTCCCGAGATGCCGTTGATGGTTCGCGGGTGGGCGCCGAGCCGGTTGTAGAGCTTGTTGTGGTTTCCCTGGTTGAAGAAATAGAGGTCTTCGCCGTTCAACAAGGACCAATCGTCGCGTTTGAGGGAATCGATCTTGGTGGTCATCGTGGTTGATCCTCAGTGAGAGCGTGTCCGGTGGGCTCTAGCAGGTTGCACAAACCCCGCAGGGGGATGAGCAACCAGTCGGGGCGATTGTTGAGCTCGTATTCGAGCTCGTAGGCCGCTTTCTCCAAGAGAAAGACGTCCAAAAGAACAGCGAAATCCTCAGCCGACGCGGGCAGGATGTCTGCAAGAGCGGCGTGTTCTTTGTAAGCTTGAAGGAAGATGGCGCTTACCCATGCGTGCCATATCCTGGCCCAAAGTTCGAGGGCCGTCTTGTCTTTCGCAAGAATCGAGTTGTGCTTGAGTGCGCTGACCGAGGCGTAGTGAAAAGAGCGCAACATGCCAGCAACGTCCCGAAGTGGCGAAACCTTCAAACGGCGTTCTCCTATTGAGTGCAAAGGCTCTCCTTCGAAGTCGATAATAACGAAATCATCACCGGTGTAGAGCACCTGCCCCAGATGGTAATCGCCATGACAGCGGATGCGCTTGGTGACAATTGTGTGGTCAAGCAGCAGCTTCGTCCTGCGTTCCATCTCCGACTCGAGTGAGAGGACGACTTGAGCATCCGTTTGGAGCGCGTCAGGGACGGTGTCCATACGCCGACGAAGGAGATCAAATGCTTGGACATTGCGGGCGTGAATCGACTCGTAGAGCGACTGCTGGTAGCGAGGGGTGAACGGCTCCGGGGCAAAGTCCTTTCCGGTCCCGGAGGCAAGCGCCGCGTGCAACTCTCCGGTTCGTTTGCCCAACAGCGCAGCCATCATGACGTAGGATCCAAGAGTGCTCACGACCTTCGCTGGTATGTCACCGCCACCCAACAAAGGGGTGCTCCGAACGGGCATCGGGCAGTCATTGGATTTTGCGTTGCTGGTCAATACATGCGTAAAGTAGTGGATCAGGGAGCCGAGGGTGAAGGTCCAGGCGTCACTCTCATTGGGGACGAAGCGTTGCAGCATGGCCACCGTGATCGGCTGCTTGCCGGGGCGGTGGTACTCCATGGCGCCCGCAACTTCGGGGGCATGGGCAAAATGGGCCTCCTCGGTGAGAAACCGCCCCACTTCAAGATCTGGATTGACACCTTCTTCGGTGCGTCGGAACAGCTTGAGAATCAACTTGTCGCCATAACGGACCGAAGTGTTGCTTTGCTCAGCTTGTACCACGTGTGCCACGAAAGAGGTGGGCTCCGCAGTGAGGAGAGACTCGAGAGCTCGGGTTGGCGTGGCGACCAGCTTGCCTCCATCGCCGTGCAGCGTGGTTTGGCGGGCGATGGTGTCGAGCAAGGCGTGGCAGAAATCGCGGTCATCGAGAGCCTCGAAGAGAACGCCCATCTTTTCTTGTTCACCCTTGATGTGTACGCGGGCAATGACAACGTTGTTCTGATAACGATCAGCGGCGGGAAATTCGTCGTCGGTGGCACAGGTCAGGGTGAGAAAATAGGTCTCTGATGGTCCCTCGTCGTAGTTGACTTCGGTCATCGCGAAAACGGCTGTCGATTCACCGTAGGGCAATTGAACGGTTTCGAGGATCTCTGCGCGTGTGACGGGCCTAGCTTTTCCACCGAACCACCGTCGTCCGGCGAGGTATTTCGGCAAGAGCTCTTCGACAACGCCCCTGTTCGATACTTCGAACAATCGCGTCCAATGGCCCTCGGCTTCGAGGACTGTGTTCTGCATGCGGCCCCCTTCTTTTGCGCTCTTTACCGCGACTTGCTTCGACATCGGCGATTGCCCTACAGCCAGGAGTCGGGGGCGGTCTCACCGCGTCGTATGTGGAAAACGTGGCCAGGGGCATCACTGGGATCGAGGCGAACCCAGTTGTGGGCCCCCCGCCAGCCGTATCCGGCGCCAGAGAGAAGATCCGTTACTTGATAGGCTTCATCCTCCTCGAGCCCCAGTGCGGGCAAGTCGAGGTGAATCCAACTGTCCTGGGCATTCTTTGAATCGAGGTTCACCACCGTGAGAATCACGTTGTGTTTGTCGGCGGTCGCCTTGCTGTAACAAATGATGTTGTCATTTTCGACCGTGTGGAATTGTAGACCTTCGTTGGTTTGCAGCGCCGGATTGTCGTGACGGATTGTGTTCATCTTGGCGATGAGTGGACTCAAACTGTGCGGGGCCTTCAGGTCCCAATGACGGATCTCATATTTCTCGGAGTTACGATTCTCCTCGGCACCAGGTTCGCGCGGCTCGTTTTCACATAGCTCAAAGACGGGACCATAGATGCCGACATTGGCGGAGAGGGTCGCTGCCAGCACATAGCGCATGGCGAATGCCGGTCGCCCACCCTCCTGCAAAACGGCGTGGAGAATGTCAGGTGTGTTGGGCCAGAAGTTGGGTCGGAAGAATTCTTTCACTTCACTCTTGGTTAGCTCTGTTAGGTACGTTTCGAGCTCTGTCTTGCTATTGCGCCAGGTGAAGTAAGTGTAGGACTGATTGAAACCGACCTTGGCGAGCCCGTACATGATCTTGGGTCGGGTGAATGCCTCGGCGAGAAAGATCAGGTCGCGGTGTTTTCGCTTCAGAGAGTCGATGACCCACTCCCAAAACGGAAAGGCTTTGGTGTGCGGGTTGTCGACCCGGAAGATGCGAACACCGCGGGCAATCCAATGTTGAAAGACGCTTTCCAGCTCTTCCCACAGGGCTCGCCAGTCGTCGGTCTCAAAGTCAAAGGGGAAAATATCTTGGTATTTCTTTGGCGGATTTTCCGCATATTGCACCGTGCCGTCAGGACGCCAACGGAACCAGGATGGATGCTCTTTGACGTAGGGGTGGTCCGGGGAGCACTGAAAGGCGATGTCGAGGGCGATCTCGATACCGAGGTTGTGGGCTCGCACAACCAAGGCGTCAAAATCCTCATCGGTGCCGAGCTGTGAATGGATACTCTTGTGACCACCGACGGTGTTGCCGATCGCCCAAGGACTCCCAGGCTCCCCAGGTTGGCAGACTTCACTGTTGTTTTTGCCTTTGCGGTGGGAGGTGCCGATGGGGTGGATGGGCGGAAAGTAGAGGACGTCAAACCCCATTTGGGCGATGTAGGGCAGTCTGTCCATGACGTCACGAAAAGTTCCGTGTCGATTTGGCACTGGCGACGCTGAACGGGGAAACAACTCATACCAAGTCGAGAATCGTGCGCGCTCGCGGTCAACGGAAATCTCGAGATTGGCGTGGGTGGTTTGTCTGCTCCTGTCGGGATGGGCTGTCATGTGCTCCAAGAGCTCTTTGCCCAGCGCCCGCAAGGTGCGCCGAGACTGGGCGGCTTGCCTGTCGCCGAGGGTGTCCGCGGCGCTATCGAGCACCTCCTTCGCAGTGCCCTTGGCTCTGCCTGCCGCTGCTCGTGTGAGCTCGGCCCCTACAAGGAGCTCGTTCCCAACGTCCTGGCCGTCCTCAGCCTTGCGTTCGAGGCCATGGCGCCAGGTCAAAAAACTGTCGACCCACGCGTGTACCGTGTAGACGTATCTGCCGAGTGTCTTCACCTCAAACTCGGCCTCCCACTCGTCGTTTCCAAGGGACGCGAGCGGCACCTCAGTCCATTTCTTTTCGTCTTGATGGCGAAAGACGACTCTCCCGGCCAACTCGTCATGGCCGTCGGAGATCAGATGAGCCCGAACGACGACCCTTTCTCCGATGACGCGTTTGATGGGAAAGCGACCGCCGTTGACAACTGGGGACACCTCTTCGATACGCACACGTTTCTGCTCGTCCGAGACTTTGGCCTTCCTGGGAGATTCGTGGCTCATGGGGATGATTATTAATACGGCTGCGCCGCTGGTGCAAAAGCTCATATTCGCTGGGTTCTCACTCCCATTTCAGCCACTGGGAGCTCTGTGCTAGGCTGGACCGCCTCTGGAGGTAGCCATGACGATTCAAGCCATCAGCTTTGACCTTTGGGACACACTGGTTGTCGACGATTCCGACGAGGCGAAGCGAGCGGCGCAGGGTTTGCGCTCCAAACGGGAAGAGCGGCGATACCTCACTTGGCAGGCGGTCAAAGAGTACAGCGATTTGAGTCTCGAGCAAGTGACCCTGGGCTTTGATGTCCTTGATGCCGCCTTCAACAAGATGTGGCACGACCAGTTTGTGACCTGGCCCGTTGACGAACGTCTTGCCGTGTTGTTGAAGGGCTTGGGTTGTCAACTCCCCGAGCACGAATTCAGGAAGCTCATCGACGTGCAGTCACAAATGGAAGTGGTGATTCCTCCCGAAGCCATCGATGGCGTGCACGCGGCCCTCGAAAATCTGTCTGGGCGTTACCGCATGTGTGTTGTCTCTGACGCGGTGTTCACACCGGGCCGCTGCTTGCGCGAGCTTTTGGCTCACCATGACCTCGAACGGTTTTTTGAGGCCTTCGTCTTTTCTGACGAGGCAGGCCGCTCCAAGCCGCACCGCAGCGTCTTTGACGCTGCAGCACAAAAGATGTGCGTGCCTCTCGCGAACATGGTGCACATTGGTGATCGGCAACACAACGACGTCGAGGGCGCGCACGCGGTAGGGATGAAGGCAATTCTTTTCACCGCCTCGCGGGCGATTGACGAACCTGGTAATACCGCGGACGCGGTGTGCGGCACCTACGCGGAGCTACCAAGGATTATTGATTCGCTCTAATGCGCTGATTCATTCAGGTCATCATTGGAGCGGTTGTCTGGGTATTGAGCATCAACTCGAGCAACATGGGACGAAAAAAACAATGACAGTTCGATTTTTGGTTATCGATGGTTACTCCAAGGAAGGTCGGCAAGATCTGGTCCAAGGTGGCGCAAGCATGGCGGGCAATCTCTATGAGCGCATGATTACGCGCATCCTGCCCGATGCCGCCTGTGACATCATCTTTCCCTCAGACGAAGGTGGTGCGCTCCCAAGTGGTGCGGCACTCGAACAATACGACGCCATCGCATGGACAGGGTGCTCACTCACCATCTACGACGACGACCCAAGAGTGCACCGCCAGGTGGGTTTGGCTCGAGCTGCATTCGAGAAGGGCATTCCCAGCTTCGGCTCGTGTTGGGGTGTGCAGATGGCAGTATTCGCAGCCGGTGGCGTTGTTGCGCCACACCCCCACGGTCGTGAGATGGGCATTGCCCGCAAGATTCAGCTCACCGATGCCGGACGCGGTCATCCCATGTATGCTGGCAAGTCGACCGTGTTCGATGGATTCATCAGTCACGTCGATGAGGTGACGCACTTGCCTCCAGGCGCGGTACAGCTGTCGCATAATCCCTACACCCGGGTGCAGTCAGCAGCGGTGACCCACGGCCGTGGGACGTTCTGGGGATTGCAGTATCATCCCGAGTACGATCTCCACGAAATGGCGCGGCTCACGTTCTGTCGCATCGACAAACTCATCGGCGGTGGATTCTTCAAAGATCGCCAGGCGGCGCTCACCTTTGTCGAGACAATGGAAGCGCTGCATCAGGATCCGAGTCGTAAGGATTTGGCGTGGCTTCTGGGCATCGACACCGACATCACCGACGTTGGCGTACGTCAATGTGAGGTGAAGAACTGGATCGAGAGGCTGGTGCTCCCGAGCATTCGCAAGTAGCAGCGCAATCTCGACGCGAGCACAACGCTCGTCGAAATGTATCGGTCAGTGGATGGTGAAAGTCTTTCGGTACTCGGCGTTGATTTGGGCGCTGATCCAAGCGTCTATCTCCGCTTCACTCATTTCTTGGTCGATCACAGGTGCCTTCACCCGTTCGGGGGGTGCGGCTGTGGCCAGGGCGACAATACCGCTGGTGGCGAGCATGGCCAGGGAGGCGGCGAGCATGGCGTAAAAGGTGTTTCTCATCAGATCCCTCCAAGCTGTGGCAACGTCAGTCAATTGCGCAATCGAGTAGACGTCACGGGACACCACAGTTGTACGGTTACCTGACCGAGCCGTCAAAAAAGTGGCGCCGACGAAGAAGCCAGAGCAACATCGCCAACAACCCGACCGCCAATGTCGCCACGAGGGGCAACCGGAAACCCAGGGCAACATCGACACCGCGGGTGTTGAACCGCAGTCTCGCGAGGATACGGGGCAATGTGCCGACCTCGGTTTCGAGGGCCGCGGCCAATTCCTCTCCGCCAGCTTCCACCAACTCTTGCCAAGCGCGCCAACCGTGCAGGTGGCGTTGCAGCTCGAGAGGGAGAGGAGACGGCGGCGCAGCCATTTTCGACGCCTTCTCTTCGTCAGTTAGGGCGTGCCAGTCTGGCCAGTGAACAGCGGCCTGTTCAATCTCCGACAACGAAGCATACCATTTTTGAGTGCGGTGGTTTCGCTCGACGTCTGGCAATCCCCACCACCACTCGGCGAGCTCGGCGCGTTCGGGCTCGCCCCGGGAGCTCAACCAGGCGAGCACGCGGATCGTGCGCTCGTCGCCCCAGGTGGTCTTACCTTCCTTGTCGGTGTGCTGGGCTTTGACCGCGGCGACGTGGTTTGTGTTAGCTCTAGCCCGCCAGGCGGCAATGGCTTTGTCGCGGCCGGCGGCGCTCGAAAGTTGCCACCATCTTTCGACTTCGTCGCGCACTTCCGGGGGCTCGTCAGCCAGCCAGGCTTCGACCTGCAACAGCTGCAGATCTCGGGCGCTCCAAATGGCAGGCGGTTGTGCCATTAGGATTGCGCGCTCCCTGGCGCCAAACAATTGCGACCAAGTTTGCAGCCACTTCGTTCGTTGCGAGCTCGGAACGCCGGCCCACCAGGTGGTCAGCAACCGTTCACGTTCGTCGGTGGGTTTCTTGTTCCAGTTGGCCAACTCGGTCTCGAGGGCATTGGCGTCGGCGAGGGCTGCGCGTGCGGACAACTCGGTCTGAGTTGGGTGGGTCACCTTTGCGAGGCCGCGTTTGGCGAGCGCAAGGGCTGCGCCCATATTTGCTTGGACCTGCTCGCTAACAGAGCAGGCATCTGGTGGCAGGGCAGCGTCCTGGTTCTCTGCCACCGCTTCGACGCTATAGCGCATACCCGCTGCGAGAAAGGCCAATGGCAATCGGTCTTGGTACTGGGTGGTGCCTGCGGGCACTCGGGCGACGTTGCGGGCATCGCCCGTGCGATCGACCCGCAGGACTCGATACCATGCCACCGTGGGCAGGCCTTGATCGACGGCCAATGCGCCACGGTCGGGGCTGCCGGTGATGTCGCTGGGTGATTTTTCCCAGGTAACGGTGACGACGTCGTGCTTTTCGTAGAAATTGTCGCGGCTCGGGTCTGTGGCAGCGAGCTTTGCGTGGATCACCCGAGCACCGGCGAGGATGCGGGGCAGGTGCGCGGCGACGGCCTCGATGCCGGGTCCCTCCACCGCGAAGGTGCTGACCGGCACGACGCGATAGAGGGGTGGGGCAACGGGCAGCTCCTTCCATGTCTCGGTGAAGCTGCCGCGCCCAGGAGCTTCCTCCGCCACCAACTCGGCGACCTCGGCGACCCCCTCGAGGGTCTGCCCCGCGAGCACGAGAGCGCGCTCCGCAGGGTAGCCCTGGCAGCGGTACTCTGCTGCCAGTCGCTCGCGCATGCCCGCGAGGTTCTGGGTGCGATAGATGCGTATCGCGCTCGGCCGTGGTTGGTCTTGGGGTGGATTCCATTCGAGTCGCGCTTCCACATTTTTGTCGCTCTCCTTCTCACTCTCCTTTTTTCTCTCCTTCTCGCTCTCAACCAGCCAAACCGAGAGGGTGCCGCCAATGGGCCCAGGTGGTTGCAACATTCTAGAGTGCAACTTCTCGACTTCGTCGACCTGGGATTGCACTTGCTGCAACAGCTCGGCAAAGCCTGTTGTCGACAATTGCATTTCAAAGCCGATGTGCAATCCTGCCTCTTCTGCGACAGCGATCAAATCGAGGGCATGGCCCAAGGACAGCTCGAGCCGGCGATAGGCGCGGAAGTGGTCATCGAGGGTGGCCTTCTTCTTGCGCAGCTTGACGATGCGTTGCTCCGCCTTTGCTGTCTCGTCGAGAGCCTGGCTGATGTTGGTGAGCATGGTGTCAGGGTCGATCATTCGCATGTGAACGGGCCGTTGCCGCGAAAACAGATCGAGCACGGCATGGGCGGACTGGCACACACCACGCAAACCACGCACGAGATCTTCAAGGGGCTCTGCCACCTCACCATACCGAGTCGCATTGGCGAGACGCTCCAGCGAGTCGACGACCTCGGCGTGATAGCCTCGCGCCACAGGGGACAGGGCATCAGTCGGGACGCGGCTGGGAACATTGTCGTTGAGCCGGCCAAACACCTCGACCGCTGGTGCCGGCAACAAAGCCGCGGGGCCTCCGGCGGCGGTCTTCGCAGCCTCGTCGATGCGCTCGATGGCGACGACGATCTCGACCAACGACAGACGGTAGAGGTCGATCAGCGCCTCAAGGCTGGAGGCGGCGCGGTGCAAACTGCCGAGCCGAGCTGTGGCCGTAGGTTCAAAGGCGTCAGGACCGACCTCGGTAGACCCATCCGCTGGATCGCCCAGGGTGCCGGCGGACTCGCCAACGCTGCCGGTGGAACCGCTGACGCTGCCAGCGGAATCACCGACGCTGCCAGCGGACTCGCTGCTGCTGCCAGCGGAATCACTGATGCCGGTGTGCGGCTCTTGTGCCACAAGGAGTGATGGAAACATCAGAGCCGTGAGGATGAATGAGAGCTCTGTGCGTGATTGCATCATGTGGTGCGCCTCCAGGCTAATCTATCGATAGCGCTGACCTTTTCCGGACTGCGGCGGGAGCAGGAAAACAGATAGCGATGCGCGCGGTGCCGGTCAATTGCCGTCTGTGCGAGCCACAGTTCACGGATGCTTGAGAACCACAGAAGATCTGTGATCATAGCCCACAGAAGATGATTTGTTGGCTTCTTTGGCCGTCGAGGCGACCGAGGCGACCGAGGAAGAAGAACACGTTGAGGTCTAGCCGAGAGGCGTTTTGAGGTTTACGATGAGAGGTATGTGTACACTCAAAGCAGTGGTCCATGGCGGCCGTGTTGTGGTTGAAGAGCCGGTCGATTATCCAGACGGGACCGTGGTCGAGCTCGCCGTTGTTGAGACGGGCGATGAGGACTTGACCGAAGCTCAGTTGGCTCGCTTGGATGCCTCTTTGGATGCGTCACGCAAAGAGCTCGAAGCTGGCAAAGGCATTCCCGCTGAAGAAGTGATTCGGAGGCTACGCGCCAAGTGACCCAGGTCACCCTTTCTCCCCGAGCCCTACGACAGGCGGACGTGGCAGATGATTGGTGGCGAACCCACCGCGACGCCGCTCCACATTTGTTCGAGTCTGAGCTTTGCGATGCCATGACTCTGTTGGCTGTCAAACCCGAGATCGGGCGACCATATCCGCGTCCACGTCATCCCGACATCCGCCGCTTGATTCTCATCCGGACTCGCCACCACGTGTATTACGAGTACCACCGCGATGATGACGAAGTTTGGATCATGGACGTTTGGAGCGCTGTGCGTGGCAACGACCCGCCGTTGTGAACGCAGCCGCCTGTACGTCTGCTGCAAGGCATTTCAAAAGGTGCTAAATCGGAAGAATCGAGGCCACCTCATAGTCGCCGCAGACACCGCAGACACCAATGGCCTGCGCCAAAGGGATGCAGAGTGTTAGAGTGTCATTCTTCGCTTTGCGGACCGCCCGAGAAGGGATAAAGTGCCCGCGATTTGCTCGAATGGGACACAATTCTTCTCGGGTAGTCTTATGAACAACAGTCTTGCCCTCGACAGTCGCGATCTGATGTGTGAATTGCGACAGCTCCTTATAGACCTCGATCCCGCCACCTGGCGCGCCGAGCTGCAACAAAACGCGCACTTGCGCTTGCATAGGATTCGGCAGGATCTTCGGGAGCTGTTGGTCACCGATTACCGCGAGCGCTTTGCGACCCTGCGCAGCCACATCGAAGAGTTGGCAGAGCAAATTGAGGCCTATTACGTCAGGCTCGATGCCTCGACCGCAGATCTTCGCGCCCGCTGGTCGACTTTCCGCAAGGAAGTGCAACCACGTTTTGAGTTGGTGGTCGCGGGTCTGCGTGACCATTCAGTGCATGTGCCGAGTCTGCGGCCCACCAACTACACTCGCAACCTCTTTCATGTTGGCAACGCAGCGGTCGCCGCGGTTGCGATTGCCCTTTTGTCGAGTGCCACCGTGATGACCGCCATGATTGCGACCATTGCGGGGACCGCTTGGACGTTGGAGTATTTGCGTCGCGATGACCCACGGCTCAACACCTGGCTGATGGCGCTGTTTAGCAAGGTCTCGCATCCCCACGAAGCCTTCCGGGTGAACTCTGCCACCTGGTTCTCCACGGCCTTGCTCATCGTGTCCTTGACCGGCGATCCGCTGATCATGACCATCTCCGTGGTCATTCTCGGTGTTGGCGATCCTGCTGCCGCAATTGTTGGTCGCCGTTTCGGCAGGTTGCGTTTGGCCAACGGACGATCCCTCGAGGGGACGTTGGCATTTGTTCTTTTCGGTGCCTTAGCAACTCTCGCCGTGGTCTTACCTTTGTATGGTGATGATGCCTACCCCTGGCCATTGATTGCCATGGCCATCTTGGCAGCCACGGTCGCCGGTTCTATTGCCGAAATGTTCAGTCGTCGCATCGACGACAATCTCACCATAGCCGTGGCGAGTGCGGCGGTGGCGTGGGGAGTGCTCGCGATCGGCCTCTGAGGGCCTCTGAGGGTGCCATACACGGGGTCATTGAGGGCCACACACGGGCGAAGCTCGTCACCACTGTCTGACTACGTTCGAATCGTGGACCTACCGCGATGCCGTTCAGTCTGTGGATCCACGGCGCTGCCGTTCAGTCTGTGAACCCACGGCGCTGCCGTTCAGTTTTCAATTGCTGCGCATGGTCATAGAGCAACAGCTCGACTGCCAGCTCGTGGATGCCTTGGGCATCCAAGGGTAGTCGCACATCATAACCAAAGTCCCCCGCGGGGCCGACCGTGATTGTGTTGACTTGAGCCAGTGCCTTTGGATTGAGGTCGAGCCGCAGTGCCCGCAGGTTGGGATCGACAGCACCGGGGTCTTCTGCGAGATCAATATATCCTTTGCCGTCGGGGCTCGGAACGCAGAGGTGAGGATGGGGCTCGCCGAGTTTCGCCACGGCCAGGTTGTTTTGAGAACGCGCGCGTTTGCTCGAGTTGTCGCCCGATTTGACGTTCTCGAGGTTTTCGATGATCAACCGATATTTTTGGCGCCTCAGAACCAGGACGTCGACTTCAGTATGGAGAAAACCGGTGTGGTTTTTGCCATTGATGTTTAACCGCATCATGTGTTGGGCGTGGTCGTCAGTTTGCTCTTGCGACGCGGGTGTCGCCTCGCGATCTTCACCGGCCCATAGTGCTGGCGCAGCCGTGAGGACGTACGCACCCTGGAGAATGATGCGGCCAGAAATCTGCTCATCCTTGAGCTGCATGAGGCGCAACTCCTCGCCGAGGATTCCGCGGGTCAGGGCAATGGTCGCTTTGTTTTGTTTCCACTTGCAGGAGTTGAGGAATCCTGAGGCGATCAACCGTCGTTTGAGCTTCTGTATCAACGGCCGCGGCGCTGGGGGTTTGGGGATCAACGCATGTGGTCGAGGCGGCCTGCCGGCGAGTCGAGCGATGGGATCGGTGCCGGGAAGAAAACCGCCGGTGAGCCCCCACAGCCCATCTTCGGGCAGACATCCCCGGGTGACCAACACATGGGCGACGGCTTCGCTGCTCTCACCATCTTGGTGGATCTGGTGGATCGCGTCGATGGCACCCCAGAAATAGGCACCATCCTGTTCCCGGGTTGCCAACAGCTGCTCGCGCAGAATCCGCGCGAGGGTGCCGTCGACACCACTGCAGGCAGCACACGTCGCTCGTCTGCGCGCCCAGGCGACAAGGGCCCAGCAAGCCTTGGCCGACAGCTTGGTGTTGTCGGCGAAGGTGGCGGCGATCTCGGCGATATCTATTTTACTCGGTTTGCGATTGGACAAAATTCCAAGGGCAACACGCAGTCCTTGGGACTCGGATTCAACGATGACCTTGAGGGTCCGCTCGCGATCTACCTTGCTGAGCCAGGGTGTACGGCTCAACGCGCGATTCATGGCGAGGTATAACTTGGTACCATTCTTGTCGAACCGCCCCATTTCAAGGGCGGCTTCTTTCTCCGGCTCTGACAAAGCCGCAAACACTCCCGTGGCGAGACCGATCTCCGAGTGTTGCGGAGGAAACTTACCTTCATAACATGGAAGCGTCCTCAATGCCGATTCCATCTTGTCGGTTGGGACGAACGTCTGCTTCGAAACGAATGACTGTTTCGAAACCAACATCTGCTCCGAAAGGAATGTCTGCGCAGCACTTGTCTGTCCATGCGTCGCTGCGAAGTGACCGCTGATGGTGGGGCGTTCTAGCTTGACCACGTGTTTCATGCAGTAGGTGAATTATCGCCATAGATTGCAAAGGGTTGCTCAGAATCCGGTGCCGCGGTGCACGGGGCCTCACGGTGCAGGATGCAGGATGCAGGACGCAGGATAGGCTCTTGGATCCGCCCAAATCAAAACGCACGCCGTGGTCTCGGTATTTTCTGTATTTTCGGGATAACCGAGGTTGCCAGCGAAGTTGCGTAGTTGCAAACAGTGATAACTGCGGCGCTGGTGCCGGTGATCGTTATCAATGATACCAACCTAGCCAGACTTTACCACCCCGGGCAGGCAAAGTGGGCGCAACCCCAGTGCAGGTGCGTGTTTCCGCTCCTGACGGGCGTATGACCTACTTGGCGAGGTAGCGGTCCAGTTCGAGAGCGGCGTAGAGTGCGCTCTGCTGCTCGTCCATCGAGGACAGCACGGTGCGTGCAAAGGGTTCCGCGGTGTGTGGTGGTGCCGGGTAGAGCAGCGTGACCTCCCTGATGTCAGCGAGTAGCTCGGTCATCTTGGCAATGGAGAGACTGATGCCCTTCTGTGCGAGCTTGCGGCGCAGCAGGCTGAGGATCGTCAGGGCGAGCACGCAGTAGAAGGCGTGCACGCGCAGCTTCTGGTCGGTCCAGTGGAAGGTCGGCCGGAAGGTGAGGAAGCGCGGGTCCTTCATGCAGCGGAATGCAGCCTCGACGTGGGACTGGGAGCGGTAGGCGAGCACGATCTGCTCGTCGGTCCAACCGTCGCGGTCGGTGAAAAGGATCGTCTTGCCCAGCAGCGTCTGCTGCAGCTTCTCCCAGGCCTTGTCGTCGAAACGCCAGGAGAGGATGGGCAGCTTATCGGGCCCGCTGCTGACTTCGGCATGAAAGAGCTGCTTCATGTGTCGGCCGGTGAGGATGGCCTCGACGCGCTTCTTGGTGCCAATCACAGTGGGTGGCTTGCCGCGCGGCTTGGTACGGCTCCGTTCGAGAGCGCGCTCGCGTTGGTCGAGTTGGCGGCTGCGCTTGCGAATCTCTCGGCGCAGGGTCTTCGTCTGCGCGATGAACAGCGGTCGGTTGAAGGTGCAAAGGACGGTGCGCTCGACGCCGAAGACCTTCTTGCGGGTGCGAAAAGCCCAGACCGAGGGCAGCGCGTTCTTGTCCAGGCGGCGCATCTGAGAGCGGGGTACCGCCAACAGGTCTTCGTGGTGCGTGGGGACGAGCGAGCCGACGAAGTGGAACGGGCTCTTCTCGACGGCCTCCAGATTGTGCTCGGCGTTGTTGCCCTTGTCGAAGACGAGAGTGATGTCGCAAGCGCCGTTGGCGAGAAGCTGACTGCGCTGGGCCAGCTCGTCGGTGACACTGCGGAAGGTGACGGCATCGTGCTGGTTACCGGCATAGGTGTGGTGGAAGAGCGGCACGTCACCATCGGAGGTGACGAGCAACGCGAGCCCGAGGATGCGCAAATTGGCGCGCCCCTCCTTGCTGTGCCCGCGCTGGGCCAGCTTCGAGCGGGTGTTGAAGCTGTCGACAAAAGTGAAGAAGTTGGTGGCGTCGAACAGCAGGCAGTGCAGGTCCAGCCCAAAGCGCGACACCGCTGTTGCAGAGAGATCGCGCTCGATGGCGACGATTTTCTCGGCGCTGACGCGATCCATGTTGTCCCAGAAGCGCTGGCTGGTGAGCTGCGCTGCAGTCATCGGCAGCAGGCGACGGAGAACCGTCCTCCGGTGCGATTCGGCCAGTCGCGTCTTGCTGCGGGGTGCGACGCAGCGGTTGAGCGCCGCGGCCAACAGATACTGGCCTACACTGGGCCCCTGCGCGCCGCGCTTGGGCACGTGCCGGTCGATGGTCTCGACCACGCCGAGGACCTGCGCGATGTCGAATGCGGCGGTCGAGGCACCAAACTCCGCAATGGAGACCTGCTCTGGCTCTGGTCGCGCGAGCCGCTCGATGAGCCGCTCGGTGGAGCCGAGGTAGTGAGTCCAGACGATCTTCGGCTTGCCCCCGACACGCTGGCATTCGCGCAGGTAGTAGTACGACTTGCCGCGGATCGTCTTTCTTGTCAGGCTTGCCATTGTTAGGTCATACGTTTACACCATTCAGAAGATTACTGCAAGGCAAATCGGCCACCGCAGCCGCCTACCTGTGATTTCTCGGCTACAGACCGCTCCGTATAGTTAGGACATACAATTGCCGCTTTGGGC
>MGST01000269.1 GCA_001798605.1 Deltaproteobacteria bacterium RIFOXYA12_FULL_58_15
CAGCTTAGAAAACAAAGATTCGTCGTCGCAGATGCGGACCACCGTTCACTGCCTGAACAGGCAGCTTAGAAAGTACTCCCACGGGATGTCAGAATTGTAATGGTTTTGTTATGATCTTGGCCAGGCACGCAAACGGGCCTAATGAATACAAGTTGTGGGAAAGTTACAAGGTGGTCCGGCGGGTGACCCGGGGATCTACCTATTGGAGAGTGCAATGAGGAAGCGCATAGTCTTAGCCGTTGCAACGGTGTTGTGTACCGGTGTGACCGGTGTGAATTGCTCGCGGGAGGTGTTACGCACGGTCCCTGACTCTTTGCTCTTTGTCGAGATCGACGGCGTTGATCGCGGCGAAGTGACATCGGAACCAGCGGGTATCGACTGTGGTGCAACCTGCGATGCGCCTTTCGCTCCTAATACCGAGGTGATCTTGATCGCCGCGGTGTTTCCCGATTTCTCTTTCCTCGGTTGGTCGGGTGACTGTATTGGAATTGATGACTGCGTTTTGGAGATGAGCAAGAATCGGACGGTCGTCGCGCGTTTTGAGACGCCACCGCCTGACGTACAGCTCTCGGTGGTGATGTCCGGATCTGGATTTGGCACTGTGGTGTCGTCACCGGAGGGAATCGATTGTGGCGTGAATTGCGATGCGGAGTTCGAGCCTGGATCGCAGGCTACCCTGACCGCCACACCCGACTCGGATTCGGTGTTTGTCGGTTGGTCCGGCGATTGCTCGGGTTTGGCTGCGTGCGTTTTGACCATGATTTCTGCTCGCAACGTGACGGCCCGTTTTGATGAGCGCCCGCCCAACACCCAGACGCTCACTGTTACCAAACAAGGATTTGGTATAGGTTTGGTGGAATCATCGCCGGAGGGAATTGATTGCGGTGACATTTGTGTAG
The DNA here is from genome assembly GCA_001798605.1 of Deltaproteobacteria bacterium RIFOXYA12_FULL_58_15. GTDB lineage: Bacteria > Myxococcota > XYA12-FULL-58-9 > XYA12-FULL-58-9 > XYA12-FULL-58-9 > XYA12-FULL-58-9. The sequence continues at coordinate 900 of MGST01000269.1, forward strand.
CGAGTTTCGAGCAAGGCACCGAGGTATCGTTGACCGCGACCCCAACACAAGACTCGGTATTCGCTGGCTTCTCTGGCGACTGCTCGGGATCATCTCCTTGCACAGTGACGGTGGACGTTGAGCGCAGTGTTACGGCCCATTTTGATTCACCTCAGGCTGTTACCTACGCGCTTACCGTGAGCAAACAGGGCACGGGCACCGGTTTGGTCGTGTCGTCGCCTGCGGGTATCGATTGTGGGTCCACGTGCACGTCGAGTTTTGATGAAGACACCGAAGTGACGCTGACAGTGACTCCAACTCAAGACTCGGTATTTGCTGGTTTTTCTGGCGATTGTGTTGGCGGAGAGTCCCCTTGTGTTTTAACCATGGCAGCAGCCCGCAACGTGACGGCCTATTTCAACCTGCCGCCACCACCAGTCCAGAGGCTCACCGTAACCAAGCACGGCACTGGTTCAGGTCTAGTTGAGTCCTCCCCTGGCGGTATCTATTGCGGTGATACCTGTGCCGTGACCTTCGAGCAAGGTACCGAGGTCACGTTAACCGCGACTGCGGACCAATACTCGGTGTTTGCGGGTTTCGCCGGTGATTGCGGTGGCTTGGGACCCTGTATGGTCACGATGCAACAAGATCGTTCGGTGTCGGCCCTATTCGAACCTGTAGCGAGCTGTCCTGGCATTCCTTTGCTTTTTTCCGATGAAACCTTCGATAACGCAGACTGGGACGTCACGATTGTGACCACGCTCGGCGAGGGCGGTCTTAGTTCGGGAACGCAGGTGCTCCCCAACGGTGCTCCAGGGGCGTACCGACAGGTAACCAACATTGTCAACGATGGGACCGAAACGCTGTCCTCGAACGTTTTTGCTTTTCATCGCTTTAGTCACGCAACATACAATCCGTCTGTCGATGGACCGATCGCCTGTGTTGATTACCAAGAAGACACTAGGATGTTTATGGGAGTGGGTATGGGGCAAGGTGCTGGGGCTGCGATCCGTCAGGGCGGATTGGTATATCGTGGACCGTTCTTTAGCCTCGCAGATACAGTGTGGACGAGGCGATATTTTTTTGGCCTGACAGCCAACGATTTTTCTTTACCGTCGGATTCCAGTGCGCATCCCGACTTTTCTGTTAGTGGGGGGCCGATGGAGATTGGTTTTATGCGCAACAATTCGACTTACTCGGGCGGTTACACGATCACTGCCGGTACCGATAACTGGAGTTTCATGATTGTCACTGTGGAATGATTGCGCTCCCCGCTCTACGGTTGGGAGTGACGTTGAGTAGCCCCGGCCAGTTTCCCAGCCGAGGCCCTCGCCAGGTCCCATCGAGGAGATTTCCACCAATGGGCTCTTCCGCTGGCATGTCTCACTAGCCTGGATTTCCACGTCCCGCAATTCCGATAAGAACTGAGGGCTGCCGCCGACCCCGTGGTGTCCAAATTCTCAGCCAACGTGAAATCAATGCCTCGCGTCTGGAACTCGTCGCCTGTGCCGGTCTGGGTTCTTTGACCTCGATCGCGCTGGTCGACGGCTGCGCTCGCTGCGGTGCGCGCGCGGCGCACACCCGTGCCTCGCTAAACTCCGACCGTCAGCCATTGCCGACGACAGCTACTCACGCCGCCCGGCGGTAGAACTTCAACAGCCCGCCCAACCGCTCGTCGCACACGAGCTCGCCATTATCGTTGGCGGCAACCGCGCTGCAATCGATGAGCTGGTTGCCGAGCCCTTGGTGATTTCGTTCTTTGTGATAGTGGGCCGTGAGTTGTTTGCAGGCGCGTCGCAGCTGGCCCTCACTGAACACGATGAGGTGATTGAGGCATTCTATCTTGATCGACAACACGAACCTTTCGGCATGGGGATTCAAATTGGGCGACCGTGGTGGCAGGCGCACGGTCTCTACACCCGCCGCAGCGAGAATCTCGCACAAACGCGCGGTGAAGAGCCGATCGCGGTCGCAGATCAGATAGCGCTTTCCGAGCAAGAAGCCGTCGAAGGCGTCGGTGAGGTTCCTCGCCATCTGCTCCATCCACTCGCTACCGGGGTCGTGGGCAATGCCGACGATGTGTACTCGGCGCATGGCGAGCGCGATGACGAAGAGCACGTGGTACCGGACCAGGCCAACGGGATGCCAGACCTCAACCGTGAAGAAGTCGGTCGCTGCAAGGACATCCCAGTGAGTCTTCAGGAACTGCTTCCACGTGGAGAGACGCTCTGGTGCTGGCTCGATGCCATACCGCGCGAGCACGTTGGCGATGAGCTGGCGATGCCACAGCAGCAGGGTATCCGGCGTGACGATAGTGTCGAGCCTTTTGAGCGCCGCACGCCCCAGCTCCTTCGCCTTCACCGCCAGCCGGCGGCGCTGGTCCTCGGTACACCGCAGCCGCCCGTTCTTCTTGAGATGCTCCTTGAGCACCGCGTTCTCAGCGAGCAAGTACTCGAGAGCCTTGCTCTGCTCGCGGTTCATCCATCCAGCCACGGCAACGACGAAAAGCAGCCAAGCGTCCATGATGGGGCCCATCCGGTGATGATATCCGATCGGAAGCCGGCTCGCCGTGTTGTCGTTTCCATCCAGCATCCAGAGGGGTTACGGTAGGCCGAGTTTTCGGACACGACAAGGTGACCCCGACTCCCGCCTCATCGGTTTCGGGCACGGCTTCATGGGCGACCTCGCCAGAACTTCCAACGGCTTCGTCCGTTGCGTGCGCCTCGGCCTGTAAACCTGAAACCTATTCTGCCGGGAGCAGGTGAATGTCTGGCCAGCGGTCGTTGCCAGAGTGGAAGGTCAAGCGCGTGGCTTTCTCCGCCGGGTCGCCAACCTTCCACATGTAGATCTCATAGTCGGCAATGTCGTGATCATGACCCCGCTGGGTGGCGGCCCACACCAACCAAGTGCCATCGTCGGAGAGCTGGGGAAAATATTCGTGGGAGCGGCGGCCGGGGATGTCGATGTATCGCATCTCTTCGTAATCGAGCTCCTTGGTTGGTTTGCCTTCATTGAGCTCCATGGCGAAGACTTCGCTGCCACCGTTGCCACTCGGGTTGACCCAATAGATGCGGTTGCCTTCAGGAAACCAGTTGATCTGGCAGCCCTGGCCGGTGGTCGTCCATGCCTTGTTGACGCTGTCCCAGACGCCGGTCTCGCGTCGGCCGCCGCGAAGGGTGAGGGCCAAGTAACGGCCATCGGGGGATAGTTGCGGTTGTTGCAGGAGAAGGCCGGCGAGATCTTCGCTGGTCTCGCCATCGAGGAAGACTTCTTCCGCACCATCGACGAGGGTCTTGATAATGATTTGCGATCCACGCACGAAGATGACGCGGTCGTTGCCGAGCCAATTTCCCCAGCTCGCATTGTCGACGACCTTGGTCACGTTCTGGCCGCGAATGTCCATGGTGAACTGATCCCACTTCTCGGTGCGATTGGCGTCGCGTTCACTCACCCAGCCCTTTTTGCTGCGAACAAAAAGGATTGTTTGACCGTCGGGAGACAGCCGCGGGAACCAGTCGACGTTGTCCCCTGCGGTCAGGCGTTCGATCCCGGACCCGTCTGCGTTCATCTTGAATATGTCGTGGTTACCAAAGCGCGAGCTCGACCAAACGATGGTTGCTCTGACCTGGGTGCCGATTGCGGTCATCGCCGCCTTCTGCTCGTCGTCGATCTCTTGGACGCCTCCGGTGGGGGCGCTGCCGAGTGTTGCGCAAGACAGAGTGCTCACAGCCATGGCTAGGACGGCGATGAAGGCAGATTGGGGGCGATGGGGAACAGTTCGGGCATGTTTCATGTTCAGCTCCGGGCTACTTGTGGAAAACACTTGGCGAGTCCTTCGCGAAATGGGATGGGATCATACCCGAGCTCACGTCGGGCGAGCTCGCAGTCGAGGTCGGCATCCTGTGTAACACCAGCGACAGCGTTGTAGGTCAATGGCGGGTTCTTCATGAGCTTGGTCATGCTCTGGGCGAGGGCATAACAAACAGCTTCTGGCAGATGTACGAAGGGGCGCGGCCCTCCCCGACACTCGAGCATGGCGCGAGCCATCTCTGCGATCGGCATCGCCTCTGGGCCGCTGAGGTTGTAGATCTTGTCGTAGGTGATGGGATTGTTGGCGATGGCAACCAACGCTTTGACGATGTCTTCGACCCACACCGGCCGTTTGAGGGCGCGGCCGTTGCCAATGAATGGCACCACAGGGAACCGTTTAAGGTAGTTCCAAAAGAGCAGAATCTCCTCGCCGCCGTCGTCGTCGTAAGTGAGGGTGGGGCGAACGATGGTGGTGCGCATCTGCGTCTGGGCACGCACGATGTTCTCGGCTGCGAGCTTTGACTCGGAGTAGGGGGTGGTCGTCCGGTAGGTGACCGATGCGGAGGAGACGTAGATGAAGTGTTGGGTCATGGCAGCGCGCGCGGCATCGACCATGTTTTGGGTGCCGCCACAGTTAATGCGCGCAAAGATCGTTGGATCTCGGGAGAGAATGACTGCCGCGAGGTGATAGACCGTGTCGACGTCAGCAAATGCCCCTTGCAAAGTATCGGGACGGGTGATGTCGCCTTCCCAGATTTCGCAATCGACATTGTCGAGGCGGCTGATCAGAGGGTCGCCCGTGAGGACGAGGGCGCGGACAGGATGGCCTGTCCGAAGCAGGCCTTGCACCACCCGTGCCCCCATCACACCACATCCACCGGAGACCAAGATCACGGTTCCACTCCGTCGGTTGAGCAATCCATTTGGTAAACAGAGATACCCCTTGGATGCAAGACTGCGGAACGCCCACCGTCTGAAATTTGCTCGAACTCCGCGATGGGCGCGTGTTAGGGTGTACGCCGAATTCGGAGAGGGGAAAGACGCAGATGCCAACTCTGGTTGTTTGTGCGGCTCTTGTCATTGGTGCTCCAGCAACTGACGAGCTTCTTAAAAAGGACGTCTTCGTGGTCGAGGCTGAGTTGGTCGAAATGCCTGGCACACCTCCGCCCAACGATCTCTACGACTATGCTTTTGTGATGAAGTACGTGGTCAAGAATGGCGAGAAGAAGGGCGAGACGATCTATGTGGCCCACTTCAATCCGCGACAGAAACGCAAAGACGTGCGCGACGACATGAGGAGGTTTGTTGCGGGGGCGCTCAGTCGATTCAAGGTCGGCGACACCCACACGATGAAGTTGTCACCGCATCTCGATGAAATTTGGAGCAATGCCCTAGAGGACAACACCGACGCCGGGCGCAAGACGCCGCGGTACTGGTGCCTGGAAGTCAACCTGGCCAAATAGACGAGTCATCGACCCATGGTTTTTACCTCCCACATTTTCCTTTTCTACTATCTGCCTGCGGTATTGTTGATTTACTACGCCCTGCCGAACCGTTGGCGGAACCTCTTTCTCACGCTAGCGTCCTACGTCTTTTACGGTTGGTGGAAGCCGTGGTTTGTCTCTCTGATGTTGCTCTCGACGGTGGTTGACTATACCGCCGGCCGGGTGATGTCCGCCGAGGGAGCGTCAAGTAAGCGTCGCAAGACAGCGCTGCTCGTCTCGATTTGCGCGAATCTCTGTTTGCTCGGGTTTTTCAAGTATCTGGTGTTTTTGCAGGAGAACATCAACGCGGCGCTTGAGCTGGTCGGTGCTGGCGGTTTTGATGTTTGGCAGATCACCCTGCCCATCGGCATTTCTTTCTACACCTTCCAGACGATGAGCTACTCCATTGATGTTTACAAAGGTGCGGCACCGCCTGTTCGCAGTTTCAATGATTTCTCCTG
>MGST01000270.1:0-324 GCA_001798605.1 Deltaproteobacteria bacterium RIFOXYA12_FULL_58_15
ATACGGAGTGTCTCCGGTCCACGCACCGGAGCCCATTGAGGACTGGAACGTGTTTGCGCGGCAGTGGGTTCAAAGCGAAGGGCTGGAAGATGGGTTGGTGGTGTTAACAGAAGGCCCTTCGCGAAATCGTCCTAGAGCCAACCATCGCCTAGAAATCATTGATTTGCGCTCTGAACGCGCATGAGTCCTGCGAGCAGAAGTTCTCACGATCCGAGCAGGGAAACCGCGCGCGATGGCGGAACTCGAAGACAGAAGGAACTGCAATGAAGAAGAATCCTTTGAAACAACCGGAGAATGGTGGTTCAGACACCCATGGTCGTTCAG
>MGST01000270.1:351-6577 GCA_001798605.1 Deltaproteobacteria bacterium RIFOXYA12_FULL_58_15
CCCGGCTCAAGGAGATCGGGGTGGATCACCTTTTTGGTGTGCCGGGAGATTTTGTCCTGGGTTTCTTCAACCAGGTACTCAAGAGCGAGCTCACCTATGTTGGGACGTGCAATGAGCTCAACGCGGCCTACGCTGCCGACGGTTACGCACGCATTCGTGGCATAGGTGCATTTTCCTCAACGTATGGTGTCGGCGAACTAAGTGCCATCAATGGTGTGGCGGGAGCATTTGCCGAACGCGTGCCGGTAGTGGTGATCACCGGCTCACCAGCGACCATTCATTTCCAGACGCGACCGCTTTTGCATCACACTTTGGGCGATTATCAGGTTCCCTTGCGGATGTATGAAAAAATCACCGTGGCCTCTACCCAGCTCATGTCGGCTGAAACAGCTCCGGCTGAGATCGACCGGGTGTTATCGGCGTGCCTCTCTCACCAGCAACCGGTTTACATCAGTCTTCCAACAGATGTGGTGATGATGAAGTGCAAGCGGCCGAATGCGCTCCTCTTGCGAGCGCCTGCGTCGAGTGATCAGGACGCCCTCAGAGAGGCGGTCAACGAAGCGGTTAGTACGCTGGATAAGGCACAGAAACCAATAGTGATCGGCGACGCGGAGTTGATACGCTTCAAACTGCATGAGGAATTCGCGGGTCTTCTCGACAAGACAGGCTTTCCTTATGTCACCATGATGTTAGGCAAGGCCGTCCTTTCGGAAGACCACCCGCAATTCATTGGTCTCTTTCAAGGAGATCGAAGTCGCGATTATGTGCGGAATCGAGTCGATTCCGCTGATTGCGTTTTACACCTCGGGGCATTGCTGACCGATTTCAACACGGGTGGCTTCACAACGAACCTCGACGAATCAAAGACGATCCGAGCCAACATCCGCTCGGTGAAGATGAAACACCATTATTACGAGAACGTCACACTCCATGATTTCATCCTTGGACTGAAGGAAAAACTGTCAAGGCGGGACCCTAGAACACAGGAGATCCAATGTGCAACCGATGGCTGCGTGCACAGACACACAGAGCCATATCGTCCTGATGCGCCCAAGTCACTTACCATCAAACGTTTCTTCGATCGCTTGAGTCATTTCCTAAAAGACAATTCAATCGTCATTGCTGAAACAGGTGTGTCTCTTTTCAGTGCCGCAGAAATGCTCATGCCTCGAGGAACGACCTTCATAGGGCAGACTTTTTACGGATCGATTGGGTATACGGTCGGGGCAACCTTGGGCGCTGGCATGGCCGCGAAAGACCGGCAGGTCGTGCTGTTCGTTGGGGATGGTTCATTTCAAGTGACGTGCCAAGATCTCTCGACGATGATCCGCAATCATCTCAAGCCTCTCATCTTCCTAATCAACAATGACGGCTATACGATCGAGCGGGTGATCAGTGATCACCCCTACAACGATATCCAACCCTGGCACTATCACAAACTCGTGGATGTCTTCGGAGAAGGTCTGAGCTTTGATGTCCGGACGGAAGGTGAGCTCGAACACGCACTGAGTAAGGCTGCCACAACGGACAGCCTCGTCTTCATCGAAATTCACACTGGTCGGCTGGACTGTCCAGAGTCTCTTCGGAGTGCAGGTCGATCGATGGCAAAGACAAATCACCTTGATTAGGGAACCACTTGGCTGGCTTCCGCACCGCGCAAGTCACCGTCTTGGCCCGCGCCTTAGCCCGTGTCGATGCCTCGGAGATCGAGGTCTGCTCGGCCGCCTTGACACCGTGGTTCTCGGCCACCTTGACACCATGACTCTAGGCTACGATGGTCCTTGAAGGAGACCTCGTCATGTCCACTCAGCAGAACATTCTACTCGTTGGCGGTACGGGACGCACCGGCCGGCGCGTGTTGCAGCAGCTCCTGGCCCGTGGCATCAGCGTACGCGCCGTTGTGCGTTCGCGCGGGAAGCTCCCGCCCGAAGTCGCGGGGAACCCCAACTTGACTGTCATCGAGGCCAGCTTACTGTCGCTGCGCGACGAGGACCTCAAGCAGCACCTGCGCGGCTGCGACGCCGTCATCTCCTGTCTCGGGCACGTCATCAGCCTCAAGGGCATCTTCGGAGCACCGCAGGACCTGGTCACGAGAGCGACGATGCGCCTGTGCCGTGCGGTCGAAGGGCTCGACCCCCCAGCGCCGGTCAAGTTCATCTTGATGAGCAGCGTGTCGGTCCATCGTCCGGGCGGCCTAGACGCGCGTCGGGGCTCTCTCGAAAGGGCCTTCCTCTGGGGTCTCCGCGGCGTGCTTCCGCCAGCCATGGACAACCAACGAGCCGCGGACTTCCTGCTCGAGAAAATCGGCTCGGCCAACGCCCTTGTTCAGTGGGCGGTGGTTCGGCCGGACACGCTCCTCGAGAGCGAGGTTTCGGAGTACACGATGCACGAGGGCCTGGTGAACGGCCTGTTCGCGCCCGGAAGTACGAACATGGCCAACGTCGCGCACTTCATGTGCGAACTGGCGACAAACCCGAAGTCGTGGGCCGACTGGAACGGCAAGCTACCGGTTGTCGTCAACGCTTCCTCAAAGTCCACCTAATTCGGCACACTGCACTTCCGCATCGCATTCAAGAACGACTGACAAGAAGGAATAACCAATGTTGCTGCGCCGTGATTCTTCTCCAACATTGACACACGTCATGAGGTCGCTCTTCATGGCTGTGGTAGCCATAGTCGCAGGATCCTGCGCAGCAACCCCTAACCCGACGGGGCCGGCTGGGGAGTCGCCATCTTCCGAGCCGTCCGCCCCGCAGGCAGAATCGGTGGGCCAGCATTCCGTGCACCGATTCTCTCATAACTGGGGCAATGGTTCCGGTTGTACGCCAACCGGTGAGGTGCTGTCCCTGGAAGGGACGATTGTGATCCGGCCTTTTGGCAAGGGAACCGACGGTGCCCTGTTGAAGACGAAAGCAGACGAATGGGTCGTGTCCTACCGGGCCGAAGGCACACTGCTCGAGCTACGCGACAAGAGAGTCCGGGCCCGTGGTCGGGCCTGTGAAAAACAAGAAGAAGCCGTGTCTGCCAGGCACTTCGATCTATTGACACTGACCGAAATGCGCACGCCGCCGCCTTCGCGCTGAGTCAACATGGTCTTTTCTTTTAGGGGAACAGACTCAAGTCGATCAGGCAAACCACTGCCTTGTGTTGTGACATGTTGTGGCCATCGGTAATTGCGAGTAAAGCTTCCGGATGAATCCGGAGGTGCCTCCATGGGTACGACCGAGATCCTCGCTGTTCCCGCTGCGGGGTATCTCTGATGCTGCGAATGTTCTTCTTCTCGGGCACGGGGAACGCCCGCAGCGTCGCGCACTGGATCGTCGCTGCCTGGCGAAACCGAGACCGCTCAGCCGACATCGTCGACCTTGCCAAGGTTGAGACTCACTCCATCCGCATCGACTCCGATGACGAGGTGGGCATCGCTTCGCCGACGCACGGCTTCAACTTCCCGCCCATCACGCTCAGATTCCTTTTCGCTTTTCCTCGTGCTCCAAACAAAAATCGAGCCTTTGTTCTCAACACGAGAGCAGGTGTTCGGTTCTTCGGGGTGTGTCTACCGGGACTGAGCGGCGTTGCGCAGCTCCTTGCTGCTTTCGTCCTCCTGCTCAAGGGCTACCGCGTGGTCGGGATGCGTCCCATCGACCTGCCGTCGAACTGGATCTCGCTCCACCCCGGCCTGCGCGAGGACAACATCTGCGCCATCTTCGAACGCTGTGAGACCATCACCCGACGGTTCGCCGAGCGCTTGCTCGACGGCAAACGCGACCTGCGCGCGCTTTGGGACCTGCCTCTGGATCTGTTGATTGCCCCGATCTCGCTTGGCTATTACCTGATTGGGCGCTTCTGGTTCTCCAAGTCCTTCGTGGCCTCGCGCGCCTGTGATGCCTGCGGTGCCTGCGTTGCGCAGTGCCCGACAAACGCGCTCGAGCTCGTGGATGGCCGGCCGTTCTGGACCTACCGTTGCGAGAGCTGCATGCGCTGCATGAACCAGTGTCCCAAGCGTGCCATCGAAACCGCCCACGGTTTCGCGATTGGAGTTCCAGCCCTGCTGTCGATCGTCCTGACGACGCTGGTCTATCCGGCGCTACCCCCCATCATCTCACCTTCTCTGGGTGATGGGGTCCTAGTCGCTCTGCTACGCAACGCGTTCGAGGCGGCCTTGATGCTGACGGTTCTCGTGCTCCTCTATCGCCTGTTGCATCGCGGACTGCGCCTGCGCCTGGTCGAGCGAATCGTCATTGCCACGTCTCTTACCCATTTCGGCTTTTGGCGTCGTTATCGAGCCCCAAAGAACGCTGTAACCACGCCGACCGCGGACGGCCCTGGCACAAAAGGGTTGGACGGGTGATGAGCTCGCGCAGGAAGCGAGGAGCGGTTGGCGCGGACGCTCCAAATCGGTGTCCTGCCAATATGTCGTAATTTGCGACGATCGGCATTGGAACTTCCTAATAGTCGGCATGCCCGTCGCGGCCTAGAAAGGCTGCTGTGTCGAGGTGAACGATGGAAGAGCGGACCGGACATCACCAACACCCACCGGAGTCGAGCGCCCCTACAGGCGTCGATCCCGTCTGCGGCATGAAAGTGTCGCTTGGGAGTCCACTCCGCTTTGTCGGCAATGGAACCGAGACCGTCTTTTGCAGCGAGCACTGTCTTAAGAAGTTTAGCGCTGATCCCGGCCGGTACTTGCACAACGGCGAGGGCGAGAGCCTCCCGCAGACGCAGACGCAGACGCAGACCGCAGGCACGTATACCTGTCCGATGCATCCAGAGGTTCAGGCGGATCAGCCGGGCACGTGCCCAAAGTGCGGTATGGCGCTCGAGCCGAAAGCAGCATCCGCCGGCATCGACGACGGGGAGAGCCACGAGCTCCGGTATATGAAACGGCGGTTTTGGTTTGCCGCTGCCGTGACGGTTCCCCTCGTCATCCTCGCGATGGGAGACATGCTGCCGGGTCATCCGATCGCACGGCTGCTTTCGGCGCGCGTGCGTACGTTCGCTGAGCTCCTCCTCGCGACTCCGGTCTGCATCTGGGCGGCCTGGCCGTTCTACGTGCGAGCGGTCCAGTCGGTGAAGAATAAGAGCCTCAACATGTTCACGCTGATCGGACTCGGCGTGAGCGTTGCCTACCTTTACAGTCTGGCCGCAACGTTGATCCCCAATGTCTTCCCCGCCTCGTTCCGCGAGGGCGGCGTCGTGGCGGTCTACTTTGAAGCGGGAGCGGTCATTGTCACGCTTATCCTCTTGGGTCAGGTGCTCGAACTCCGAGCGCGCCAGGCGACCGGCAACGCGATCAAGAAGCTTCTCGGCCTCGCCCCGAAGAGCGCGCGCCGCCTCAACGAAGACGGCTCGGAAGAGGACGTTCCACTCGACGCCGTCGCTGTGGGTGACAGACTGCGGGTACGTCCTGGCGAAAAGGTTCCGGTTGACGGCGTCGTGCTCGAGGGTGCGAGCTCCATCGACGAATCGATGGTCACGGGCGAGTCTATTCCCGTGGAGAAACACGCCGAAGACCGTGTGGTCGGGGCGACTGTGAACGGCACCGGGTCGCTGGTGATGCGCGCCGAGAAGGTTGGCGGCGAGACCCTGCTCTCACGAATCGTGGCCATGGTGGCCGATGCCCAACGCAGCCGGGCTCCCATCCAGAGGCTCGCGGATGTCGTTTCGGGATATTTCGTTCCGATCGTCATCGTCATCGCTGTCCTCACCTTCATCGTGTGGAGCCTGGTCGGTCCCGAGCCCCGCCTGGCGCATGCCCTGGTCAACGCCATGGCCGTGCTGATTGTCGCTTGCCCCTGCGCCCTTGGTCTCGCGACGCCCATGTCGATCATGGTCGCCACCGGAAAAGGTGCCTCGATAGGCGTGCTCTTTCGCAATGCAGAGGCCATCGAGGTCATGCGCAAGGTCGACACCCTCGTCGTCGACAAAACCGGCACACTCACCGAGGGAAAACCGAAGTTGGTGACTGTGGTTCCCGTTTCGGGATTCGATGAGCAGGCGCTACTCCGCCTCGCGGCGACGCTCGAGCGCGGCAGTGAGCATCCACTCGCTGCTGCCATCGTTGTGGGGAGTAAAGAGCGTGCTGTCGAACTGGCGGAGGCATCGGGCTTCGAGAGCATCACCGGGAAGGGCGTGAGTGGCAACGTCGACGGGCATGTCGTGGCCCTCGGCAATGTTGCCCTGATGACTCAGTTAAGCGTCGACCTCGGCGTCCTCGCCGAGAAGGCGG
>MGST01000271.1 GCA_001798605.1 Deltaproteobacteria bacterium RIFOXYA12_FULL_58_15
AACGAGCCCGCATACGCGGAAGAAACAGGGTGCCTTGAAGGTACTCGCGGGCAATCCACGCCACTGCAAATCCACGCCACTGGGCTGGTTTCGGCAAGAGTTTCGTTCTAGTATCGCCCAATGGCAGCACGCAAGCGTGTGTCGAACCCCGAGTGGACATCCGGCGAGAACGTAAGAGCCATGAAGGCCATGGAACCTAGCTCCACACCGATGAAGCGGCAATTGGTCACCACCGCTCTGCCCTAAGAATCGACACGAGCATACACCAATGCGTGTCGGTCGGGGAGGTTGCAACCAAAAAATGGGAGCAGCATCGAAAACGGTCAGGCTGCCCACCGAACAAACGAGAACTGCATCTGACCCAACGGCGGTGCCCGCGACCTCCGCGGCCATTACACGGATGCCTGCTGTGACGACGCTGCAGAAACGGCTGACAGTTGGCAGCGAATCAACGGGCAACCAAGGCATTGCAGCAGCAAGGATTCAGAGTAGGACTGCTGGGCGCGGACATCGCTCGGGTGAAGACTTGGGCAGACAACCAGGCTTAGCCCGGCCGAGAGTTTAGGCATGGAGGGCGCGGGTCAGCGATGCACCGTGGCCACCTACGAGCCACCTGTCGTATTCTTTGGCCCAGGATTGTTTGATGAATTGACGCAGTCGTCGTGCATGGCGCTGGTTTACGGATTCGAATTTGACCCCCAACAATTCCACTGGCTGACCGTCTTCGCCAGGTCCGGCATTCCTCCTCGTTCTGCGTATCACGAGCCCCTTCATCGTTAGTGTAGCCCAAGGGTCAGAGATAGTGATGAGGCACGAGACGTTCGTCTCCGGTGGTGAGGTGTTCTGCGCCATAAACAACATTCCAGAGGTGGACAGGTTCAAGACCACACCGCTGGCAGAGCTCCGACTCCACAGGCATATCGCCAACCCAGGCTGTTCGACGCGATGATAGAGCAAGCGTTCGTTGAGCAAATGGTTGAGTCTCAATTGGAAGAATCGTCCGACTTCACTCGCTGTGCGAAACCAACCCATGTTGCAAAACCACTGACCGTTCAGATGGTGGCGCTCCGGCTCGGTGCCGAGAATCGCGACCAATGTCCGAGAGTTCGAACGCGAGACGCGAACCCGACGAGCCAAACGTTCACTGTCGGGTGCGCCCCAATCGAGAACCACACCGTCCAATTTGTTGCCGTTGATGACGGGGAGGGCTTGATCAAAATGGTCAGTCACGAAGAGTTTGGCGCCCATGGCTGTGAGCTTGTGCCGCAACCTCGCCTGGTTTTGGCTGCACGGGCCGTGCAGAAGAATCTTCCATGGGAAGACCGAGCGGGAAGACCACAGGTGATGGGGGTCGGGCTTTGATTTGTCGTCCATAGGTGCTGAACCCTTTTTCGATTAACGAGTCGGGCCACTGAGGCGTTGTTTGATGACGTCCATCGAGCTCGGTCTTGCCGTTGGTTCAGGTTGCAGACAGTCGAGCACCACAGACTCCAATATTTTCGGAACGTCAGACCTCAGCCTTCGACTCGGGGGGACCGGAGGTTGGGTCGTCTGTTTGAGCATCAACTCTGGCCAGGTCTTGGCATCGAAGGGAAGCGAACGGGTCAACATGAGATAGATCAAGACACCCAAAGCGTAAATATCGCAGCGGTGATCGACCGGATTGCCGAGCAGCTGCTCCGGTGACATGAAACCGGGAGTTCCCAACACGACGCCGGCCACTGTCTTCGCGGCGTCGCCTGACTGGGCCTGCCGGAGTTTGGCCACACCGAAGTCGAGAAGCTTGACATAGTCTTTTGTACCGTCCCGATCTACGAGGATGATGTTGGCGGGCTTTAGATCGCGATGGATGATCCCGGCGCGATGCACTGCAGAAAGTGCATCGCAAAGCTGTGTCGCAATGTGCACCACCCGGTTGGTGTCGAGGGGCGCCTCTTTTTCACCAACATCGGTCAGAGTCCTGCCCCGGAGAAACTCCATCACGAAGTAATATTGTTTCTGCTCGACGCCGAAGTCGGTCACCTGGACGATGTGATCGCTCTGCACGCGGTTGACCAAACGACCCTCGTCAAAAAACCGACGCACAGCGTGTGGATCGTGATGGAATTGCGGGCCGAGCAGTTTGATCGCTACCTGACGTCCAAGATGACGATGCTCGGCGAGAAACACCTGACCCATTCCGCCTTCGCCGATCTTCTTCAAAATGCGATAGGAACCAACGGTGCTGTCACGCCCGATGACTGCGGTAGCTGAACGCGGCCCCGGCAGGGTACCGCCCACCGCGAAAGCGGATAACGGAGGGCTTTCGTGGTCGGTCGTCTTGGAGGTGGCACTGGGGGCTGGAGGAAGGGTTTCCAACTCGAAGTTTGGTAATCCGATCTCACCGTCGCCGTTTTGGAAATCGATCTCTGTGCCCGCAGGGGTTGACCCTCGGGGTTTTGTCGTTCTGTGGTACTCGCTCAACTCACGGATGTAGGCGCCAAGCTCGCTCGAGTGGTACCGGGACATCTTGGCAAACCTCATACCCATGCCGGCAGGTCGTCCGGGTGCCACCTCACCTGGCAAACGAAACCAGACCACTTGAGCCACGCAAGGGATTTCCAATGACGGCCCAAACGCTCCGGGAAGAACGATCTCCAGCTGCAAGAGCTTCCCAGCCTTGACGATGGGCGTGCCTGTCACAAAGATGCCCCCACCGCTGATGTTGGTCGCGGTCCAATGACAGGGTTGCTGAAAACTCGGCACCACAGTGGCGAATACCGACCAACGCGTGTGCTTGACTTGGGTTGCTGCAATCTGCATTTGACGATTCCCACTGCACGAGTCGTTCCATATCCGGATGCCCGGACTAGCCTAAGAAACCTAAGGCAAACCTAAGGTTGTCAAACCGTTGGCGCCAATGGGCTTTGCCATGCATTCACGACAGACCACATTTGCAATATCGAATTTAATTAATCGATATAATTCAAGTTTAATGCTTCATTAATGGCGTATGATGTTTCAGTATTGATTCTCGTGCAATTTGGCGACGCGCTCTGAACGAGATGCAAAGGTGAGGTAAGGGTGGGATCTACCGAACGAGAGTTGCGTGTACCCTTATATGTCCCGGTTCGAGTCGACCGGGGATTGCGAAACTGTTGGGCGGTCAATCTGAGCAGCAGTGGACTTGGCTTGGTCGCAGGGCGTGAGCCGAATCAACCGCCCATTGCCGAGGAACAGACCGTGCGCGTGGACTTCAGCCTTCCGGGCTCAGGCGCAAGGGTACGCGGTCTTGCCCGCGTCAGTTGGATCTACGAAGCTCCGGGCGCCCATGACCCGAGTACGGGTATCTCGCTTGGGGTCCGGTTCACGAAGTTGCAAGAGTCCGACGCCCTTACATTGGCCCGCTATCTGCACGCCTATCGTCCGCACGTGGCCGTGGCCTATGCTTCGCGGTCCGAGAAGGAGTTGGCCGAACGTGTTTTGGGCAATGAGGCCATGCTTCACTTTGGCGACACCCACCAGGACGTGTTGGCGATCGTGGAACGTGGCGACATCGCCACGATCGTCGTTTGCGGTGACGACGAAAACCGAGCGCTAGAATTGCTCGCATGGGTGGCCTCTATACCTGAAGGCCTGCAGGGCATTAGTACGGCCAGTGATCTTCTGCCACGGGTCGTCTACTGCGCGGCAGGGCGAGCCGAATCATTGGTTGAGGAATTTAACCACGGCCGGATCTACAGCGTGGTGTCGCGACCCCTCGATTCAACCATCCTTCCTCAGACCGTGCTGCGAGCCTGCGGTGACCACGGCCTGCGAACCGAGCAACACCGGGTGGCCTTGGCTCTCGAGCTGGCATTGGCCCGAGAGCAATCCCGCGATCGCCTGCCGTCGCGGCCAGACGCGGAAAATCTCGGTGGATTGATTCCCAAAAGTGCTGCGACACGCCGACTTATCGAGCTCGTGGAGGTTGTCGCGCCGCATCGGACGAGCGTCTTGCTGCAGGGAGAGACGGGCACGGGCAAGGAAGTTGTCGGTCGCCTGATACACGCGAGAAGTGACCGGTCGGGTGCCACCTTCGTGGTCCAAGACTGCGGCGCCCTGTCGGAAACACTGCTCGAGAGCGAGCTCTTTGGTCACGTGAAAGGTGCTTTCACCGGGGCGATATCGTCGAATCCGGGCCTCTTCGTCATCGCCGACGGTGGAACCATCATGCTCGATGAGATCCAAAATGCGTCTGGAAACGTTCAAGCCAAGCTCCTCCGTGCTATCGAGACCGGGGAGATCCGCCCCATCGGTCAAAGCATCTCCCGTCGTGTCGACGTCCGGGTCATCGCGGCGAGTAATCGCGACCTCGCAGAAGAGATGCGCTTGGGTCGGTTGCGGCCTGACCTCTATTTTCGCCTCGCTGCATTTCCAATCGCCCTCAGTCCCCTGCGTGAACGGCGCGAAGAGATTCTGCCTCTCACCTCGATCTTCATCGGCGAAGCCAATCGCGCACTCGGCAAGAACGCCAGCGGTTTCTCGTTACGAGCCGAGGGAGCCTTGACGCGCTACTCTTGGCCCGGCAACGTCCGGGAGTTGAAACACACGGTGGAGCGGGCGGTCCTCTTGTCAAAACCAAATCAACCGCTCGACCTCGATCTCCTGCCGGACGCTGTCCGCCAGGGGTCGTCGGACACTCCAGACGCCTCTGGCGAGCCGAGAGCCCTGCAAAGTGCAACGCAGGCGCTAGAGCGGCACCTCATTGAAGAGGCACTGGCCCGCCACGGAGGCGTCACCCGGCGGGCGGCGAAAGAGCTCGGTCTCAATCCCGTGACCTTGGGCCGCAAGATCAACAAGTACAAACTTCACCACTGACCGAGTTGCACCAACTGACACACCGACTCGAAAGGGTCATGCATCTGAGTCTGTGGGTCATGAACTTTGTTTGGCCCAGGCGTCCAGCTCGCATAGTGTTGTCAGTTGCGTTGTGTTGATTACACTCGGCGACATTCCTGAGAAGACATGCAGACACGAGAGCAGATCTCCATATGAGCTCGACCGCCATAGGCATGGCCTTGATGTTGGTGTCGACGGATCCACGAATCCAAGTCCTCCAGCGGGCGCACTGTCTCGCTGAAGCCGAAGTAGGCCATCCATCCTCGCAGATAGCGCGCCAGGTTGGCTACCACCTGTTGGATGCTGGTGCCGCGCGTGCGACGGGTGAGCTCTCGGATTCGGTCCTTCAATCGGCACAACGCCTTTGGACCAATGGTCCGCTTGCGCGCTTGCCCGTGGGTGAAGGTGAAGCCGAGAAACTCGCATGCCGATGCCGACGCCACCTTGCTCTTCGCCGCGTTGACGCGGAGCTTGAAACGCCGCGTGATGAAGTCCGAAACGCTCTCCATCACTCGCTGGCCGGCTCGCTCACTGCGGACGTAAACCTGCAGGTGAGTCGCCCCGGAGAATCGCACCCCGAGGCGCTCTCAGAACCGGACTTGAATCTCTGATTCGATGAAGGCCTGCAACCTCCGTCGACGGCACACATCGCTTGAGTTTTTTGTGGCCACTCACGTGGTTCACGACGAGGACATACCCTACGTCGATGTCGTGCCCGGCCCCGTTGCTAGGGGCGGGCATGAACGGGCCCGATGAGCGGAGCAAGCCCGACCGGGCTCAAAGACTCTCGAAGGCGCCTAGGTCCGGTGCGTCGTCGGAGTACGGCAGGCCCACATCCACGCCAGCATCGATCAGGTCCGACCCCTCCGCGAGATGCAGGAAATCGACGTCGGGCAGGCCACCATCCGGCTTCCTCGGTCCAGTTACACCCGTGGGTGTAACGCTCTTGAAATCTGCGTCGGTGACATTGACCGCAGAATCCCAGGTGTTGTGGTCTATGTGGGTGAGGTCATCCAAACGGGTCTCCACGACATCGTTGTAACCAACGTTGTTGCGCATGTAGTACGGAACGTCAGGGTACAACGCGAAGTGATAACCACCACAGAAGGTCGTGGTACCCTGATAACAGTTCTGATAGGCGGTGTTGTTGTACAACTCCATATTGCAGCGGGCGTTGTTGTCTTCGAAGCCCCACATCCTGTTCTGAAAGGCCAGATTCCTGTAGAACTGTCTCTTGAGCGGCATTCCAGGGGCAAAGGTTGGCCCGAGCTTGAAGCCGTTGCCGTCACCGCCAGTTTCGAAAGTCCCGGGCTTGAAGCCATTCCAGAAGGACCAATTGTCTTCAAATATGATCATGCCTTCTGTGGTCCACAAATCGACTCCGTCGTCACTGTTCCACCAGAAACGGCAACCGCGGACAGTATTGACGGCATTTGGGTCCTTAACGCGAATCGTCAAACCGTCGGAACCGCCATAGGCTTGATTGCCCTCAGCATAGGTCAACGGATCGCTGTTGTGATGGAAATCGGAGTTCAGAACCAGGTTGTCCGTTGAGTGGACTGTGTCGTTCCACGTGCTGATGGAGAAGCCAAACCCGTTATGGTGGACGTTGAGTCCCTCAAAGATGCAATGATTGGCATTCCCGGCGACGATCGCCCAATAGAAACTGCCGCCATCCAATTGCTCGAACCCCGTAACCTCGAGACCCTTGAAATGGAGATAGTCTCCGGAAATGACAATCGCTTGCGTGTTCGAAAAATTCTCGCTCGGGCTGAACACTGGCGTCTCGCCAGGATATGCCCACACTCTGATCAGATTTCCCACACCGCCATTCTTGCCAGAAAGGGTCACGCGACCGGAAAGCCAGTAAGTACCGCCCCGCAAGTAGACTAGGTCGCCAGCGCTCACTACGCTCCAGGCCTTCGTCAAAGTGGCGAATGGGTGTCCTTCCGTTCCGTCATTCGTGACATCATTGCCATCAGGCGCCACATAGTAATCCGCACTTTCGACGACGGTGGCTTCGCAGCTGAAGCTTGTATCGGCTCCTGTGCAGGCCACACTTTCGGCGCACAGCGACGAGTCAGCCGCGCAGTTGAATGCCGTGCTTTGGCCCACACAGGTATCGCAGTTGCCCGTACACAACGCCGCGGTGGCTGTGCAGTTGAACTTCGTCGCACCCGCGCTCGTGCACGACGACGCGTCCGCCGTGGGATTGCCAGTCGCCAAGCCCGTGCCCGAATCGAAGGTGCCGAATTCGACGCCGTAATGGTACCACCAGGGCGCGGCGTTGGCGGGATACCCCGATTCGTCGGTGGTCAGAAACCAGGCCGTATTCGAGCCTTGGTAATCCCAGGTGTGCCGGTACAGGTAGTACTGCGAACCGCCTACCAGGCCGTCACGTTTGTATCTATTCACTTCGTCCGAGCTCCCGTCATGAAGGTAACGACCCGTGACATCTGGGCTCGGATCTCCGGACACCTGTAGCACCTCACAGCCGCTTCCACCCGAAGGAGTGCAGACATCGCAGTTGCCGGTACACAACGAGTCATCCGCCTGGCAATTGCCCGTCGTCTCGTCGCAGACGCCGCATGCCTCGCCGCAGAGACCGCTGTCTGGCACGCAGCTGCCATCGCCGCTCGTGTCGCAGCGATCACAGTCGCCAGTGCAGGCGGTCTGGCAACAGACCCCATCGGCGCAGAATCCACTCTGGCAGTCGACCGCGCTGCCGCACGCCACTCCGAGGTTGGCCGCACAGATTTCCTCGTGGCAGGCCAAATCTACGGCGCAATCTGCCACCTCATCACAGCGCTCGCCAACTCCACCTGGAGCGCTGCAGGTCGTGGTGGTCGCGTATGTCGAGCCGTAACGACACGTGTCGTGCGGCGCTACGCAGTCGCCATTCGTGTCGCAGGGCGTGACAGGCACGCACGTGCCGTCAACACAGGCGGTGTCACAGGTTACGTTGGCACAGGGGTCTGAAGGAGTGTTCGCATTTTGGTCGACCCCGACTTGTCCGGTAGTGCAACCGAAGGAACCAAGCGCACAGACCGCCAACGCCAAGAGCGTCTCTTGCGGGGTCCTGGTCATTGCATTACCCGGCCTTTCCTGTTCGAGTGTTCAACGAACCTCCCTGCGCGGCGCAGGCGAACGGTAACAAAGGGAAAGAGGATCCACCGTGGCGACGGTCGTCAAACTGGGGAGTTTGCTCAAAGGCCGCGACGCCATGAGACACGACCCAACATTCTCATTCACGAATCATAATGCCAGCTTATCCCTTGGCACAAGGGCCGTCGTGCCGTCGTCAGTTGGGCCATACACGGTGGAGCGAGCCAGGCCAAAGAGATCGGGCTCTCCACCCTCGAGGTCCCTTATTCGAACGATCACGATGACGTCGAGTTGCGCCGACGGCTCCGGCATGGGACCAATGAGCCCATAGGTCCCCGGAAATGAATAAGGCCCATCATTCATTTCAGCCCGGTCAACATTCAATGTGTTCTCGTCACGCCAGTCGAGTGAATCGTCCCAGGGAAGTGCCAAAAGGGCCATGTCTTCGTAAGCCGAATAGTCCATCTCCGGCGGTACCGATATCTGTCCGATTATCGCCGAGGAATGACCATAGGAACACTCTGTAAGCTCTTTGATCCGCTTGCCTTTGGCCTGAAACACAGCACCCATCACTGATTCGAACCGCAGGTCTTAAAGAGTCTCGGCCTTCGCCGCAGTGTCATTGCAGTTGTGAGGAGCGGACGATGGTTGCTCGGCTATCTGTCGGTGCAGATTTCCTTGGCGCTGAACTTTGCCGCGCTTTCCTTTGCTGATGTCTCCGTGGTCCAATCCGTGCACGGTTTCGGCGTGGTCGTGTTGGCCCTTGCGGCCTGGTTGATGCTGGGTGAGCGCCTCACCCGTCGCACGATCATGGGAATGTTTCTCATTACCGCAGGCGTGTTGGTGATGGGACTGATGGCTGGCGAAGGCAGGACCTTCACCTCCCTGGAAACCCTCGACGAGGCCTTTTGGTCAACGCCATCCTTGGTTTTGTGCACCTGCCTGGGTGTCATCGCCGCCGTGAGTTGGTTCATTGGCCCTCGCTTCAAAGGAATGCCCCTCGCCATTGGTGCCGCCTCTGCGAGTGTCCTTGGCATCACCTTGGTAAAGTTCCTCACCACCCGCTTGTCCATCTTGGGTTGGGGCGACTTGTTGTCTTCGGCCTCGAGCTGGGGATTCATTGTCGCGGCAACGGTGGCAATGAGCCTGACTCTGGTGCTGCAACAAACCGCCTATCAGGCCGGACGTGCGGTCGTCGTGGTCACCGCCTTCAACGCCACCACCATCTTGTTGCCCCTCGCTGTGGGCCAATGGGTGTACGGCGAAAATATCGGCAGCCACCTGTTGATCCCTGTGTTCGTGATCATTCGCCATCGTCAATGACCACGATTGGGATTCGAGCTGTCAGCCACCTAGGCAATTGGAAACGTCTTGGATTTCGCACAGCCAACGTTATTCCTCAGTGTTGCGTCGTTTATCCGGGCGGTGGTACTGGAGGGCCGCCCCGTGCGAGATGTACCAATGCCCATTTGTGAATCCCATCCCCAACGCCTCCATTATGAGTTGACCGGTGAGGCGACCGGTGCGGGGGCTCGTGTTGTGCTGCTTCACCACGGAACCGCGTCGCTCCAATCATGGCAGAAATTGGCGTCCCGTTTAACGGACAGTTGGTGCGTTGTTGCCTATGACCGACCTGGTTTCGGCGGTTCTGGGCCGGTTGAGGCCTGGGGACACGAGTACCATCGGCAAGATGCTGTCAATCTCATCGCCTTGTTGGATGCCCTTGGCATCGATCGTGCCACGCTCATCGGCCACAGTGACGGTGCCACCGCAGCTCTCTTGGCCGCAGCCCAGCACCCCGGGCGCATACTCGGGGTTGTGGCCGAGGCACCGCACGTCAGTGTCGAGGTCCCCCGGTGTCCCGATGCCGTAGAGCACGTCTACCAGCAAATCTGTGGCTCAACGAAGGCGCTCGAGAGCGTTCGTCGTCATCACGGTGACAAGGGGATGGCCGTCCTCGATCGTTGGCGGCAACGTTGGTGTGACCCGAGCTTCTGGGATTGGGATGTCTCCATGGAGCTGCCGGCCATCCAGTACCCAACGTTGGTTATTCATGGTATCGATGATCCTTTCTTCTCGGTCGCGCATGCCGAGATGATCGCCCGTTCGATTGCGGAGAGTGAACTGTGGAAGTTGGCGGGAGCTCAACATCAACCCCACGTCGAAGCGTTCGAAGCGTATACGGATCGAGTGGTTGGTTTTCTGCGGAACCTGGAGTGCACGTGATCGGGTTGCCCGGCATTGACCGTCGCGGAAAGCCAAGACCCGTCGAGAACACGGGTGCTCAACCCACGGCCTGGTTGGGAATCATCATGGGTTGTACTCATAAGCGCCCAAATCGGGCGCACCGCCAAAGAAAGGAATCCCCACATCGATTCCCACATCAATCATATTCGAATCATTCGCTAATCTTAGAAAGTCAATGTCTGGCAAACTCCCGTCCCCTTGCCTTGGATCGGCAACGCCACTCGCATCGAGGCTCATAAAGTCGGCCTCGGTAATGACAGGGCCATCTGGTTGCCAAGCGGGATCGTATGAATTGTGATCGATCGTCGAGTTTCCGAGGTCACCGGAATACCCTGCATTTGCATTAGCAAAAGCGATGTTGTTTCTGATAACGTTTTCGTTCGCATGCGTAAAGAATTCCATTCCCCGATAACCATTCGCATAGACGGTGTTGTTGTATAAAGACATCTTACAATTGGCGTCGTTCTGAGAAATGCCGTCTCGGCGATTGTGAAAAGAAAGATTGTTTCTCACCACCCGCAACACAAGACTTCCATCCGCCGTCGTAGTCCTCCCAAGTTTGAAGCCCTCCCCATTGCCACCTGCGGTGGTCATGTCCTCCCTGTAGCCGTTTCTAAACGCCCACGAATTTTCAATCGTGACATGGCCATTGTTTTCCCACAAATCGAGACCATCGTCTGAATTGTAATAGAAACGACATCCCCTGATGTTATTGACCGCATTGTCGTCCAAATATGCGACGTTCAGACCGTCGCCATTGTCGTAGGGAATGGGAGTCAATGGATCGTAATTGTGGTGAAAGTCGGAATTTAAAACCAAGTTATGGGATGAGTTGTTCTTGATGACCATCCCATGTCCGTTATGGTGGCTGTTCATTTGTTCTAATATGTTGTGATTAGAGTTCTCCAGCGTCATCCCCGTCCAGACGTGCTCCGATTCCTGGGTCACACCCGTAATCTCTATGCCTTTCCAATGCGTGTAATTGCCCTGTAAATACAAAAGCGTATAAGGCCATGTGGAGCTAAAGGGAGCGGCCTTGGTCAGAATCGGATTTTCACCCGGGTAAGCGAAGACCCTAATAGGCGTGTCAGAGGCCCCTGATTTCCCAGACAAATTTTGGCGTGCGCTGAAGGCGTACGTTCCCCCGCGGAGATAAATCGTGTCCCCCGCAGAAACCACGCTCCACGCTTTCTGGAGCGTAAACCAGGGAGAATCGTTGCTGCCGTCTCCCGACTCGTCGCTGCCTTCGGGGCTCAAATAGTAGACACTAAAAGAACAGGAATCCTCTTGATGCACCTCACGGCAGCAATAACCTGTGCTCACGACCTCGTCCTCACAAAGGCAGTCGAAGCGAACATCCCCTGAGGGACATGCTGGCACCACGCACGCGTGTGGTTTGTGCTCACCCGCGCAGCAGGAGCCACCACTCACCAACGCGCCACCACACAAACACTCACCGGATATCGCACCCTCCTCGCAGGCCCCCACATCGCAAGCATAACTTTGAGACTTGCCTAAGCAGCAATAACCATCGTCAACGAGATCCCCACCACAATCACAGGCCTGACTGACGAGGCCATCGGCACAAAGCTCGGGCTCGCTTCCCTCTCTCCCTTCTGAAATCGTGCCGCGGCAGGCGGGTGCGCATGCAAATAGCAGCAAGAGAATCGTTTCAAAACTAACACTTGAGACCGACGATGGGAGGGTCATTCACATACTTCCTTCGCATAAACTCGGGCACCGATCTGCCATGGTCGGAATGAAATCCACAAGATCGATGAATCGTGGATCCAAGACCACGGAATGAGTGTCGAAGCCCAAAACCTGCCACTCCTCAAGAGTGCGCAGGGCGCCGTCAATCGAAAACACCGGCTCACCCGTCTCACAGTAGAACAGATTGTAATCGCTCTGAAAGTCAGTGAGGCTCCCGCTTTCCGCGGTGATGAGCGGCATCGGATACTTTGTGTAGAAAATGTTATTGAAGATCTGAATGCCAAGAGAGGGAGCGGGAACAGCTCGGTCTTGATTGGCCGTAATGAGTATGATCTGCCAAGAATGATTGCCATCATGGGTTGTACTCATAGGCGCCCAAATCCGGAGCATCACCAACGAAAGGAATCCCCACATCGATTCCCGCATCGATCAAATCCGAATCACTCGCCAATTCCAAAAAATCAATGTCCGGCAAACTCCCATCCGCTTGCCTTGGGCCTGCGGCACTTGCACTATCAAGGCTCACAAAATCCGAGTTGTCGACGCTGTGATCACCATTCCAAGAATTGTGGTCGATGATTGCGGATGGAAGGCTCATCTGAAAGTCATTTTCGCTGTTGCCGTAAGCGACGTTGTTTCTAATGAAGCTCTCTGCATCACCCCATGAACCTGAGTGATAAAAACCAATTGCGTTGCCGTAGGCGGTATTGTTGTAAAGATGCATCTTGCAGAAAGAAGCGTTTGACGTGATACCGATGGTTCGGTTGTCAAAGGCCAAGCAATTTGTCACCGTTCTGTTGAAGGTCGTATTGTCCGAAAGGAGAGTCTTGCCCAACTTAATTCCTGCTCCATCTCCGCCTGTCGTCACACCGTCCTCTCTGTAGCCGTTCTTCCAAAACCAGCACTGGTCTATAATAACGTTTCCATCATTCTCCCAAAGGTCTATACCGTCATCTGAATTACTCCAGAACCTACATTCCCTGACTACATTTTCTAACCCCTCATTGATGTACTGAATAGCAGCTCCGTCACCGCCACCATACGGTACATTGCTGTACGGATCGAAATTGTGATGGAAATCCGAACGGAGCATGAGATTGCCTGTTGAATTGCCACGGATCCACGCCGAGGCTGCATTATGGTGATAATCGATATTTTCCCAAATACAATAATTGACGTTCATAAACGCAAAAGCAGATAAAGGATATTCATCAGGCTTCTGTTCAAAGTGAGAAATTTCTATTCCATTGAAATGTAGAAAAGCGCTATCCGAAACATAAATCATCGAGTAGTTTCCAAACGCACTACCACGGGTAATCGAAGGCTTTTCCCCCGGATAAGCAAATACACGAATGTGGTTTCCCACCGTCCCTGATTTCCCCGTGAGATTTTGCCAGACATTGTATTCGTAGACTCCCCCACGCAAATAGACCGTGTCCCCCGCCGAAACCTGCGTCCACGCCTTGTTCAAGCTGAACCATGGAGAGTCGATGCTTCCATCTCCTATCTCGTCACTACCTGCAGGAGAGAGATAGTAGACGTTATTCACTTTCGGCGGGAGCAGCACGATGGAGCTGTATGGCTCGAGTGTGAGGTGCCCAGAGTATTGCCTTCCCTCGACATCCATCCACGTTTCGAGAAGCTCCACCGTTTTTGGCGTCGTTGTCGCATTGTACTCAAAGAGGTAGTACCCAGGGTCGGAAATCCCTGTGACAAAGGTGGAGTGGACATCGTAGCCCAAGTTCTCCTGATATTCCGCATTCGTATATTGATAGTATTGAGGGTTTTCGCCACTGCAATACAACAATGCACCCTTGTCTATGTCTGAATAGTAGTAATTCAAGTCTATCACGCCGAGATGCGCTGCCTCTTCGAGCAGTGAATCATTGTAAAGTGGCATTTGACCACCTTCACTCATGTCCACATTGTATTTGAAAAGGCCATTCGTGGAATTCAGGGCCGTCGTGACGGCGATGTTGTCTGTAAACCTAAACCCTGTTGAAAAATCCGTCTTCCAGCGTTGTAGCGAAATGAGCTTATCAAACGCGTAGAATGTGTTGTTAACCAAGGTGATATCCATATTCGCCGCAATGTTTGAGTGAAAGCCGTTTGAGGCGATGTTTACCAACGTGTTTCCAGAATAAAAAATGTGCTCTGAGAATCCATCGGCATAGAGTCCATTCGCGGAAGCAGAAGTTCCCGTCGTACCGTCGGTCGCGCCGACAGCGTTCATGACGATGTTGTTCAAAACTTGTTTTCCCGGGGCCATATCATCCCAGCAGTATATCCCACCGCCATCGTCGAGAATGTGGCAGTACGTGTCGATGAAGTTTCGACCGACAAACGTGTTTTCTCCTCCGTATTTGATCGGAATGTATCCCGTATTCACGATGTGATTGTACTCCACAACTCCTTGTCTTCTCTTGCAGACGATCGCGCTGTAATCGCCATCCGTATTTGAGCCTCCAGCACCGGCAATCGTTCCTGTATTGCTGATGGTGTTGTTGATAACTCGGTTTTCCCCTACCGCGCCTCCTCTATCTGAAAACCAAACGGCGCAATTGTTGGTATAGTTGATGGTCGAGTTTTTAACTTCACATCCATTCGGATAGTGGGCAAGGACAGCATTTCCACCAGAATAGGTGATTTCACAATTCTGCACGGTCGTATCGTTTGGCTCAGGCCAGAGATATATCGACTGCGTGTTCATTCCCCTGAGATGGATGCCGTCAAAGATGATGTGGCGCTTGTGGCTCGACACAATCCCCTTGTCTATCGTGCTGACCTCGACTGTCCTCGTCGTCGGGTCGCTCGAAGCAAAATACATATAGATGCGGCTCGCTGCTGCATCATAAAACCACTCGCCCTCCTCGTCTAAGGCACTCAAGCTACTCTGAATAAAATATCCAAATCCGGTACGCGGGGCATAGTCTGTTGCGGCAAAGGTCAAGGTAGAAGTCGATTGGCTTTCTATCGCCCTTCTTTCCAAGGTCCAGCGCGTTGTTCTAATCACCACCTCCGCGCCCGTCCAATTTGGTGTTCCTGTTAAGTTGACATCGTCTGATAGCTCTGTCCCCTCTGAACCGCTCGTCAGGGTGTGGTACCCCGCATTCGGCCATCTGCCCATGGCGCGCACAACCCCATCGATCAGCACCATTTGAGGCGCGGATTCGGCAATGAGGCTTGAGGAATATAGCGCCCCGCCCTCACTCGTCCATTCGTCTACGGTTGAAAGTCCCAAAAGCATCGGCTTTGGTCCTGTTCCATAAGCCCCATAGGTGATGGGATTTCCCTCTGTCCCCGAAGCGCTGACGGTGATGGTGCCTTTCCACACATCGCCCCTTCTAAAAAGAACGGCATCCCCCGCACGAAGCGTCACGGTATTCACCCTTTCCAAACTCTTCCATGGCAAAGAGGCGCTCGTCCCCAAATTGTCATCACTCCCACTGCGATGACTCACGTAGTACACGTTGAAAGAACAAGCCTCGTCTTGGTGTACATCACGACAGCAATAGCCCGCACTTACGACTTCGCCCCCGCAGCTACAGTCGAAAAGCACCTCCCCCAAATCGCACGCGGGCAGCTCGCAGGCGCGTGGTTCGTATTCACCCGAACAGCAATTGCCATCACTCACAAGCTCTCCTCCACACAAGCACTCGGAGATAACCGCGCCCTCCTCGCACGCTCCCACATCACAGCCATAACTTTGAGACCGCTGTGAGCAGCAATAACCAGAACTCACGCTCTCACCACCGCAATCGCACGATTGGATGACAGCCCCATCGGGACAAGGCTCTATCTGCTCATTCCCTCCTGAAATTACGCCGTGGCAGGCCGACACAAAGAAAGCTGCAAATAATACCCAGGGCACAAATGTGCCCACCGCGTCTTCATGCGCAAAGAGCCTTTTGGAAATCATCATGGATTGTACTCCCAAGCGCCCAAATCTGGCACTTCGCCAAAGAAAGGAATCCCCACATCGATTCCTGCATCAATCAAATCCGAATCACTCGCCACTTTCAAAAAATAAATGTCTGGCGAACTCCCATCCGTTTGCCTTTGGGTTGAAACACAGCACCCATAGCTGATTTGAACAGCAGGTTAATGACAAGACAATTTGTTGTTGCGTTTTACCCCGCGAGAGTGAACCTATTGCAAGATGACCCGTCGGCTAACCAGAAGATTTTACCGGCAAGATCCCGTGTCCGTTGCGCGAGGGCTTCTGGGAATGCGGTTGGTGCGTGTGACTTCCGGCAGAAGACTGTCGGGAGTGATCGTCGAGACCGAGGCCTATTTGGGCACAAAGGACCAGGCAGCGCACACCTGCCAAGGCCGGCGAACACCACGAAACGAATCGATGTGGGGGGACGGCGGTCATGCCTACGTCTACTTCACCTACGGAATGCACCACTGCTTCAATATCGTGACGAGTCGCTCGGAAGATCCTTGTGCGGTTCTCATTCGAGCGCTGCAACCCGATGAGGGGCGTGAGGAGATGGTTCAACGGCGCAAGGCCGCCCGCAAAGATACTGAGCTTTGCTCTGGACCTGCTCGCTTGTGCCAAGCCTTGGACATCGATCGCCGTCTCGATGGCGTCGATCTTGTCGACGGCGACGCGCTTTTTGTCGAGAGAATCCATGCCCGATCTTTGATGTCACCCGTCATTGTCGCTCGTCGGCGGATTGGTGTGGACTACGCCGGTGCGTGGGCACGCCGCCTGCTGAGGTATTATCTGCGGGGCAACCCGCACGTTAGCAAAGCATGACCGTTCTCAACGGCCTTAACGGCAATTGCGGTTGGAGGTCCACACGCAACGGTACGGGTCCGTGGTGCCGTCGTCGGGTTGCCTGATTGTGGGCAAGCCCGATTTGTCGACGAAGGCCTCGAATTTGCACGTGACACACCGATATGGCCCCATCGGCGGCCATTCCACGGTGCCAATTCTTTCGAGCACACACCGTTCAGAAGCGCCCTTGGATTCTGCAGATTCGTCGAATACCACGGCACTGCCACTTTCGAGCCAGGCAATGCGCACGTTCAGATTGGCCGCCGCATCATCGTGTGAGAAACAACTCGCCAACGATGCCGTTTTGGCCTCAACTGTGTCGGACCACATGCGCCTGGCTCTGCTGCTGCTCTCATTCGCCCAATGGCCGAGCGTTCCTGAAAAGGCCACCGCCAAACCAACAAAGACGAGAACACCGGTCGACAAGACACCCGTCAGGCCAACAGAATTCCGTGATGCCCGAGAACGCGTGGCCCAGAGATGGTGCCGGCGCTCAAAGATCGTCGTGCCAATGCCCCAAAAAGCCCCGGCACAAAGAAGGGACAAAACAAACGGACTCAGGAAGTTGAATTGGTCGCTGATTGCAGTAAGGGCAACGCCAACAGCTGCTCCCACGGCGAGTCCTCCCAGCACCAGGGCATTGCGCCAACGGGAGGCTTTGTGGAACGCAGCAACTCGTTCAGAAACAGCAGCGCTCTCTTTAGAGTCGTAACGGTCTATCACCGCCATTCCATCACAGTCGACACATCCTCCATGGGTCGGCCGCTCTTCGTACAGACGGCCGCAATTTGGACAAACGTACCGCATGACACGAGTTGAATAGCACGGCTCTGCTCGCGGACCAAACCGCAAACCCCGGCACCGCAAACCCCGGTACCGATCTCCGCCTTGGCTACGATGTGCCCTAGGGCAATGATGCGTAGTACTGCTTGACGTCAATCTCGGCGAGAGAGTCGAGTGGTTTTGTGTTTGCGACCTCATCCGCGGCGATGAAGCGCGGACGGTCAACGCATAGAATGGTTTGCTCAACATCAGAGACGTTGGCGTAGGTGTGGGTGAAGCCCTTGGGCCAACTGCGAGCCGTCCCTGCGACCACCGGCTCGTTCTGCAGAGTGAGCCCTGAGCCCATGATGAGCTCGTGCTCCTCCATCTGTTGGTGTGCATGGGGGGCAATGACGCTGCCCGGTGCCAAGCGGAGGCGGTAAATGCCGCAACGGTTGGCTTCGTAGATGACGTCGACTCTGCCGAAGTTCTGCGTCTCCACCTCACAGGCGACGTCCTGTTGGTGCCGATAGACCCGCAACGATGGGACGGCTATGCCACCGAGGGCCCGGGGTTTCTTCACGGTGATGACGACCTCTTGGATTTGGGCTCGTGGTGCATCAGCGGTTGGCTCCGCCAAAGTGTAACGGGCGAGAGCCTCGGCTGCCTCCTCGAGCAAAACGAAGCGACTCGATTCGAGGAGGAAGCGGATCTCACCGCAGAGCCTCGCGTAGTCGACGCTTGCGGACAATCCAGCGCCACTGCCGGCCGGACGACTGTCGAAGTAGAGATCGACGGTGAGCTGCAGTGGTTGTTGTTTGGCGCGCTCGTTGGGATAGAGGCCGACAATGCAGTCAACCTCGAGGCCGTCGAGTCGTACTCTGTCCAGTTTGCTCCGGGTCATGGTGCGAACGAGCGCCCTCCATCCACGGCGATGGTTTGACCTGTAACGAATGGGGCATCGACAACCAGGTACCGAACGGCGAGGGCGACATCCTTCTCGTTGCCGATTCGCTGTAAGGGGATGGCTGCCGTGATACTTTCGCGGGTGGCCGCGTCGAGGCCGGGAGGAAACAAAACAGTGCCAGGGGCAACGGCGTTGACCCGAATCAATGGGGCAAGCTCTGCGGCCAGGGAACGTGTGAGGTTTTCCAATGCAGCCTTGCTGATGAAGTAGGGCGCGTGGGCTGCGTAGGGCCGTTCGGTGGCGCTGTCTGTGAGGTGAATGATGCAGGGGTCCCGTCCCAGTTGCAGTGCGGGCAGCAGTCGTTGACTGATGAAAAACGGTGCCTCGAGGTTTATCTGCATCATGCGTTCGAGGTTCGCCCGGGTCGTCTCCGCAAAAGGCTGTCGTTCGTAGATGCCAGCGTTGTGGATCAGCGCCTCGATGATTGGGGCCCGGGCGATCACGGCATCGGCAAAGCGATCTTGCTCCTCAGCGTGAGCGAGGCCAGAGGTCAATGGCCATGCAGTGCGGCCCATTCCTTTGAGTTCGTTGATCAGGGTGGAGAGCTCATCGGTTGATGAGTGGGCATGAACAACGAGGTCGAAGCCTGCGGCTCCGAGCTCGAGAGCGATGGCGCGACCTACGCGTTTGCCTGCTCCAGTGATGACTGCGATTGGCATGACTGTGGATCCTGACTCCAATGTATCCATGGCAGACCTGGAGTCGAAGCTCAAGCGGGCCGAAAAGAGACACCGCTCTGAGAAGACAAGAAATGGCGATCTGTCATTTGTCCTATCCAGTGAGCACGATCGCCGTTGATGGTCGGAGCGGCGGACCTGTCGCGGACCCGCCGAAAAATTGTCAGATCGTTGGGTCGATGTCATGCTCGAAACCAGCGGTATGTGTGCGCGTGCCGCCGGTGTGCAACAAACGTTCGGAGGACAACCATGGCGTCAACCGCCCAGCTACTCGAAGACAGAGTCGAAAACCTAGCAACTCCAACGCCTGTGCTTGAATTGCTGTTGACCAATCCCGGTCCCCCAGGAGCCAACCGTCGCTTTGTACCGCGGATGAACGTCAAGTTCATTGTCCGCGACGCAGAGAATTGCTGCAGCTACGAGGGTATCGACATCTCCTTTGGCGGCTTGATGTGTACCGGTGGGCCGATCACCTGGCCGGGCAATGTGATGGAACTCGACCTCATCCTTCCTGGAGAGCACAGCTCAGTTCGCGTCCTCGGCAAGGTCGTGGACATGGTCACCTTCAAGAACCGCTTGGGCATGCGGGTTCAGTTTGAGGGGACCCAGAGCGAACAACGTCGGCACATCGCGGCGTGGATGGCCCGCAAGGCCTGCCTTTGATTCTCAATCGCCGACGAGCTCTTCGTATTCGGCGCGTGAATGGAGCCAGTGGATCTCGTCGTAATAGCTGACGAGGGTGCCGCTGCCCCAGCCGGGGGCTATCCAACGGAACACCGCTGATTCCGGATGGAAACGTACCACAGGGTGACCATCTGGGGCGAACAGGTAGAGGCCGCGGGCGACGTTGCTGCTCGGGTCGGCGAGCAGGACGACTGACCCATCTTCTTCAACGGCACCGCGCAGGAAGATCTTTCCCGAGTCCGGGGCAAAAGGTTCGGAAGCCGTGAGTCCTGTTTGCGGGTCAAGCCACACCAACTGATCTTCTGAGGCGACGAGGACTCGTCCGGAGGCTTCTCCCAGAGGGTGGAGCCAGCCGTCCTCTGGGGAGGTTGACCACACAGCCGTGCCGCCGAGGAGCTCGATTTTTTCCAACCAACGGACATCTTCGCTGTCGGGGGCCGCGGCGACGTAGACGTGCTCGCCAGCGAGGTCGAACTCTGCGAGGTAGGAAGCCAACCAGTTGTAGGTGACCACGGCAAGTAGGTCCAATGGCGTGCCGTTCGCGGCAAAACGTTCGACGTAGTAGGTTCTGCTCTCTGCTGGAGACATAACCGTTTCGCTTTCCAAGACGAGGATGTTGTTGAGGCTGTCTCTTGCCAAGGGACCTAGGGGATTGTGGGTTAAGGGCAGTGGCCCGTACGAATCAGCACCGCTCGCTTGATCGAGGACGACCAAGAAGACATCGTCTCCCTCTTCCCGAAGCACGACAGGGTCGCGAATGGGGTCGGTCCAGACATCGACGATGAGGCCAGGTCGGGTCCATGCGAGTGTTGAGTCGGAATTCACCGCGGCGATGCCCAAGGATTTGCCATCGATATAACGACGACCGTCAACGCCCTCACTCATTTGCGTAACCGCGCACGGGAAGCCGAGCTCAAGCTCCACCGTGGGATTGGTGGCCTGCTCAAAATAGACCAGTTTGGTGTCCCGGCAGGCCAAGAGGTCACCTGGAGTCTGGGCCGGCCAGAAACGCACAGGATTGAACGGGGGAACGATGCTTGCCGCCGTCTTCAAGTAGGAAATGGGGTAAGGGGGCGAACTCACCCACTCGCCGTCACATCTGATTTGCAGCACGACTTCGATGTCAGCTGGGACGCCAAAGACAGTCGGTGAAAGCTCCGCCTCGTCGATGCGCATGGTGAATAGGGCTGCGCCATCCGGGTAGACAGCCTCATCGCTCTCGAACAACGCCGCAGGTGCAGAGGCCACCTCGACGCCGTTGGCCAGGACCTTGGCTGGCGGTGTGCCGGTGCAATGGGAGACGACCCCCGTGATGATAGGTGAGCTGCCAACAAAAGCAGAAGAGGTCTTCAAGTGGTCAACTTCCACTTTGGGTTTTGCTGCAGGATCCTCGGGGCACGCCGTTATCAAAAGCCCGACGAACAGAAGTGTCAGGGCCGCCGTTGGGTGTGAGTGCTGGACGTGATTCTCCCCCTGAAGGGGAGATGAAGACGGTCGTGTGGGACTTAGCACGCCCGCTTGCCTACTCGATGGTGAGGGCGCGTTGGAACTCCTCAGGATTGGATGCCGCCATCTTGGCAACCTCGTAACTGATCTTCTTTTCGTGGAAGAGATCTAGCAGGTGTTGATCGAAGGTCTGCATACCGTAGAGGTCTTTGCCCTTGGTGATGTGGTGATACAACTCACCCAACTTGTCGCTGTGACGGATGCATTCCTGGATGGTGCGAGTCACCCGCATGACCTCGACTGCAGGCACTCGCCCGTGGCCTTCGATAGTGGGCAACAGGCGCAGTGAGACAGTCGCCTTCAGGGTTTCGGCAAAACGAAGTCGTGCGGAGTCATGATCCTCGGGTGGGAACATACCGACGAAGCGCTCGATGGTGTGCACCGCGTCGGGTGTGTGAATGGCACTCATGACCAGGTGGCCGGTCTCTGCGCCCTTGAGGCAAATCTCGGCGGTCTCATAGTCGCGAATTTCGCCGAGCATGATGACGTCGGGATCTTGGCGCAGGGCACTGGTGAGAGCAGTGCGGTAACTCGGTGTGTCGGTGCCGACCTCACGTTGAATGAACAAGCTCTTTTCCTTCGGGAAAAGAAACTCGATGGGATCTTCGATGGTGACGATGTGAGCGCGTCGGGTTTGATTCACTCGCTGCAGCATGGCGGCCATCGTCGTGGATTTGCCGTTGCCAGTGGCACCAGTGACCAAGATCATGCCACGACGAATGACGCAGAGGTCGTTGATAGAATTCGGCAGATTGAGCTGCTCGAAGCTGCGCAGTACCAGTGGAATGACTCGCAGCACTGCACCCACCCAGCCCTGCTGCCAGAACACCGTAGCTCTGAAACGACTGACCTTGGGGATGGTGTAGGTGACATCCCGTTCGTTACGATCGCTGTAGAATTCGGCGTATCTTTTCTTGCCGAGCAGGATTTGCGCGAGGGCGATGGTGTCCTCGGGGCGCAGCGGCGGGTATTTGGCCGGCAAGAGATCCCCTTGAAGGCGCAGATGCGGCGGATGACCCACCTCGAAGTGAAGGTCGCTGATTCCCCGCTCGACGCCGAAGTTGAGAATCCTCTCGAAGGCAGTCTGGTCGATGACGGGACCACCCTCCTGCCCACCGTAGGGTGCTGCGGTTGCCGTCTCAACGCTGGGAGTCGGGGCGACAGGCTGTGCGTTTTCACCTAATGCTGCGGGCCGGGGACTGGCCACGCTGCTCGACGGCGCTGGCGCTGGCCTGGCGAAGGGTTCTGGCACCGGTGCAGGAATCGGTGAGACCTCGGCGGACGGGCCTGGTGCCATCGGGCCTGGTGCCATCGGGCCTGGCACTATCGGGCCTGGTGCCATCGGGCCTGGCACTATCGGACCGGGTGCCATCGGAGCTGGCTTGGCCATTGCTCCTGGGACGACAGGTGTGGGCGCTGCGGTTGGCGCAAATGGAACAGGAGGGACGGGCGGGCCTTGATCGTCATTAGTCACAAGACCCAAGATACCGACCAACCGAAGGTCTAGCAAGCGTTTGCTTGGATGGTTTTACTAGGAGGTGTTGGGGGGTGAAAATAGCTCGGATCGTTAGAATCGGGCACGCAGCATGATGTTGAAGCCCAAAATCATGGGATCCTCATCGCCGTAGGTGGTGATTCCGTAGAGATCTTGAACAAGACGTCGGCGGTTGGGGTCATGGGAGACTTGGAACTCACCGATGGCCGCGATCACTTCGGAGAGGTCCCAGCGCGTTGTGAGCTTGGCTGCAAAGATCACGGCCACATCATCGCCCGGGTTCATCGGTTGAAAATCGGTGGGAGATCGAACCACCAAGGTTTGCTGGCCGAGGATCTGGGCGGCACTGGCGTCGGCGTTGGTGGCGCCGGTGACTTTGGCGGGGCGTTGGATGCCGAGGGTCAGGCCTGGGGTCAGGCGGGCGTCCTCGAGGTAATAGTCGCAACCGGCGGAGGCAAACAGCTCCGGCTCAGCGGTGATGGCATCGGGCAAATCGACGAACGGCGAGAGGGAGGGCACGTTGAACAGAATGAAGGCGAGATCGCGGTAGACTGCGAGGGCATGCAGACGCGCCTTGCCGATCTTCAGACGGGCGGTCACGTCGCCAGCGGCACCCCATTGCACCGTGGTGGTCTTGGGAAACTCGGGATCTTGAAGCGTTTGCCCGAGCACCGAAAACTCGGACTGCACGAGAAAGGAGATGCCTTTGCCGTACGTCTCTTCTTTGAAGAACACTTCCCGCTGCAGGGGATCGTTTTTGTAGAGGCGAAAATCGATGGGTACGCCTATGGGCATACCGATGTGATAGACGAACTGCATCGAGCCGCCGAAACCCTGCCACTGGGCAGTCTTGAAACGTCCCTCTTGCAGAACTCTCAGCTCGTTTTTGTCGATGGTGCCCCGATAAAAATACCCAGCTCCCCACTCCATACGCAGCTCGTCGACCACGTCGATGGCCGCACCACCGAGGACACCCCAAACCGTGTCTACCTCGACGTTGCCATCCTCCTTGGTCACTTGCCCCAAACCCGTCTTGGCACCGATGAAGGCACCGATGCTTTCTGTTTTCAAATCCACGCGCACACCAGGCGCAGCCTTCGAGTTTTTGAAGATGCTGCTGCCACCCCAGGAGATGTCGTAGGAGTAGCCCAATCGAAAACGATCAGCGCTAACGGGAAAAGCCGTGAGCGCAAGCTGCATGTCACTGATCTGCTGAGTGAGCTTGAGGTAACTGCCGTCGTCACGCAGGCGCACGTCGCCTTCGTCCCGCACTTCGGCGCGAAGTACCAGAGCCGCCTCGGTGTCGAGCCCTTCGAAAAAGCCCGGTTGGTGGGCGTAGAGCGCCAGGTGCGTGAGGTTTTCGAAGCCGGTATCCCGTTTCTCATAGTCGTCGAAGAAAAGACGGTTGTCGGCGGAGGGTAAGGAGTTGGGGATCGACGGAGAGCCGGTGACCGACTCTTCTGGGCCTTTGAGAATGTCATCATCTGCGAATGTGAATGCCACGCGGGTGTCAATGGCGTCGCCGGCATTTGCGGTAGATGCGACAAGGAGCGTGAATGGAAGGGCGATGCGAAGAAGAATTGATGTGCTTGTCACTACGGTTTTGCCTCGAGCCAAAGTTGCTGCGCAAGCTGCCCGATGCTGCACTGGGAATCAAGCGTGTTGCCGGTATTCGTGCAAAATAGCCTTGTGCGATAGACGCCCCAATTGGAGACGCAATCGAGCGCACCTGGGATTCTGTGTGAGTCATCGGCACGTGGCGTTTGGGTCGCGCTCTTATTGGGTTTAGTATGCGCGGATGTTGCGAGTGGCTCTTTTCGGCCAGAATGGTCCCTATGCGCCAATAGCTCTGCGCCAGTTGCTCGAGAAACAGCGGGCCTACGAGATTGTTCTCGTGGTCCAGGGTTTGAAGAAAAGTAGCCGGGTTGAGAATCGTCGCCTTCCGGCACAGGCGCGGCCATTGCCTCCGGGAGAGCTTCTCGCCGATATCGGGTCTGCTGCTGGCATACCGGTACTGCAAACCAACGACGTCAACAGTCGTGGAGCCATCGAGATCATTGGCCACTACGATTTTGATTGGTTGGTGTGCGTCGGTTTCGATCGGCTGTTTACGAGAGCTGTGCTGGATACGGCCAAGGTCGGTGGGATCAATGCCCATCCGTCGAAGCTGCCAGAGCTTCGTGGGCCATCACCGGTCTTCTGGGCGCTACGCCAAGGAAGACGGGACCTGGCCGTGAGCCTTCATTCGCTTGATGCTGGCGAAGACCATGGCCCCATCTTTGCGCAGCAACCGTTTGTCTTGCCGCGATTGGCTTCGGGAGCGGACATTTTCCGTATTGCCGGCAAGCTTGCCGGCAGCATGCTCGCGGGACTTCTCAACCGAGCCGCCACGGGACCGCTTAGGAGCCAGCTCCAGCACCATTCTCAGGCCACCCGCGCCCCTCGGCCCAAACCTGAGGACGCGCAGGTTGACCCGATGCAGTGGTCGTGCACCCATCTTGTGGATTTTGCCAGCGGCGCGGCCTATTTCCGACCTGCATGGATGCGCCTGGGTACGGAGACCTTTTTCGCTCGCCGTGGCATTCGCGCCGATCTGGGCCGACAGTTGCCTGCGCAGTATGTTTTGCACGGATCGACCTTGGTCGTTCAATGCCGTGATGGTGCAGCACATCTGGAGATTCAGGAGTAGGCCTTGAACAGCGTGACCAAGGTTTTTGTCGAAGCGGTAGAAATCGAGACTGATTCGCGAGCGTTGACGCAGACTTGGTGACCGAATAGGCTGACTTGTAGCGTTTGCCGATGGCTCGGCTGTTCGCAAATTCCCATGTGAGGACGGTTGTACAATGAACACCGCAAAAGAGCTCGCTGAAAACAGCTTATTTCGAGACTTAGACAAGGACGGCCTGGCGGCGTTTGCGGGTATCGCCCAAGAAGTCTCGTTCGGTCCCGAAGAGGTCGTCTACGAGGCGGCGACCGCGGGGGACTCGTTTTTTGTGATCGTCGAAGGCCAATTTCGGGTGCAGGTCATCGATGAACACAACGATGAGGTGACAGTTGCCACTCTCAAGGTGGGCTCCGCTTTCGGCGAGATGGAAGTTCTCGGCAACATGAATAGGACCGCCGCGGTGGTGTCTGAGGTGGACTCGCGGTGTTATCGTTTCGACGCCTCGCGGACACTGGAGTTGCTCAAACGCAACAACAACGTGGCCGCGATCTTTTACCGACAGGTTTGTCGCGAGTTGATTCAGCGGCTCAAGAGTACCACGCGGAATATGGGATATTTCAAGTCTCGCGCCATCTGAGCGCCTTGACCAACAACTATCTGCCGGACAAAATGCTATGCTCATGTGGCCTAGAATACTCATCGTAGTTGCCTTGCCTGTGTTGGCTGTGACGTTGGCCTCTCCCGCGTTTGCCGCCGACGAGGACGAATCTGTTGATATTCCCGAGGTTGAAGACATCGAGGGCAACGAGAAACGGCTCGATATTCTCCAGAACCGCAAATATGAGATGCTGCATGAGGTTACGCTTCTCGGTGGAACATTCCCTGCAGATCCCTTCTATAAAGGTGTCACCGCGACTTTGGGCTACACCCTCCATTTCAACCAAGTGCTGGCATGGGAGGTTCTGCAGTTCAGTTATTCTTTCAATATCGAGACCAAGCTGAAAAAAGACCTCGATCGCGTGGCCGCCGGACAAAATCAACTCGGCGATGAATTCCCGGAAATCGAGTGGGTCGTGGGGAGTCACTTGGTCCTCAAGCCGTTGTACGGCAAAGAGGCTTTGTTCAACACCAAAGTGGTGCACCTCGAGTTGCATCTGATGGCTGGCCCCGCCTTTGTGCGTCGCAGCGCCGGTGACAATCCATTGCCATTTGGCTTTGATGCCGGTTTTGGTGTTCGGCTGTGGCTCGAGAAGTGGGTCTGCCTACGGTTCGACATCATGGAGCTTGTCTACTTCGTGCCCAAGCCCGAGCAAGCCATTCACCTTCACGTCGGTGTTGGCTTCAACCTGCGAGGTGAGGATTGAAACGTCTGCACCTATGTTGCCTAGTGGTCGCCATGGCCTTGCCGTTGTGGCCGAGTACTGCCAGTGCGCAGTTGGAGTTTGGCGCGGAACGGCCACGCGTGTTCTCAATTCAGAGACGGCCGTATCGGTTGGGACACGAATTTCAGCTGGGGCTCGGAGTGCTTCCCCTCGATGCCTTCTATGTCGGCGTGGTCGCCACCGCCGGCTACACCTACCATTTCTCCGATTTTTGGGCATGGGAGATTGCCGGCGCTGGGTACTCACTCAACATTGGCACTGGACTCAAGGGGCATCTTTTTGATGAGTACGGTGTTGAACCGGTTCAGGGTGGCGGTGAGCAGATAACCGTGATGGCGAGCACCAGCATGGTCGTCAAACCCCTGTTTGGGAAGCTTGCAATTTTCAACGCCGACGTCATCTATTCTGAGACCTTTTTTGTGGCAGGCATCGGGCCTCTCATGAAAGGCGACTTCTGGCGGCCGGCGATCAACCTGGGAGCTGGTATGCGGTTTTGGTCCGGTCCTGCTCTGTCGTGGCGACTCGACGTTCGCGATTACCTCATCTTCAGTTCTTGGGTACCCGAGAACTCTTTGTTCTTGTTGATATCGGCCTCCTTCAACTACTACAACGCCGACGAACACGAGGGAGACACGGAATGGCCAGATTGAGCACGGCGGCTGTGTGTTGTGCAGCAGCGCTCCAGTGGGTGGCAGCCCCGAGTGCGGTGTTTGCCCAAGAAAAGGGTGAGGCTGGGGCTGCGCAGGCCACGGAGGCCAAGGCTGCCAAGGAGGCCACGGAGGCCACCGAGGCCACGGAGGCCACCGAGGCCACGGAGGCCACCGAGGCCACGGTTGAGGCAGAGGCTGAATCTGACATTGAAGTTGACGTCGATCCGGAAATCTTCGATTTGGCCCTCGAGGATTTCTATGATGGTCGATATGCCGAGGCGGCAGCGGGCTTTTGGGGTTACATTCATTTCGGCGAGCCGGCGGCAGAGAATTATGAGTGGGCGCAGTATTTTCTCGGGGAGTGTTTGCGCAAGCTCGGCTTTTGGCACGCCGCGGTTCTCTACTATTACACCGTCGCCGCCACCCGTCAGCAGCCCGAGATCCTTCCTGACGCCCTGGGACGTCTTGAGGCCATTTCCCGTCGGCGACCCTACAGCGA
The DNA here is from genome assembly GCA_001798605.1 of Deltaproteobacteria bacterium RIFOXYA12_FULL_58_15. Lineage (GTDB taxonomy): Bacteria > Myxococcota > XYA12-FULL-58-9 > XYA12-FULL-58-9 > XYA12-FULL-58-9 > XYA12-FULL-58-9. The sequence continues at coordinate 27,999 of MGST01000271.1, forward strand.
GTCTCTGGTCTTAGAGGATCTTCTCTACGATTCCGAGTTCGGGTTCTTGCCCGACTATCTCAACGACTGGGTGCAGTACGTTCAGGGACTCTACGATTATCGCAACGGTTTTGTTGATTGGGCCCAGTTGCACTTCGCGAAAATCGCCAAGGACAGTCCCTATGCCCTGCGGGCGATGTATGTGCAGGCGGTCTTTGCGCTGAAGAACGACAAAGACGATGAAGCGTTGGCGATGTTTGACACCATCGTCGATAGCCCCATTGACGCGCCCGATGTCAAGAACCGTTCGAACCTAGCGCTCGCGCGGCTCTTGTTTGACACCAGCCGCTACAGCGATGCCTTTGAGACGTACAGGGAAGTTGAGCAAATCGACCTGAGCTTCGAGCAAGCCGAGCTCATCTTGGAGAAAGCGTGGGCCGCCTACTTCATGGGTGACCGTCGCACCTCCATGGGACTGTTGCACGCACTTGAGGCACCCAGCTATGAGGGTTTCTTCTTGCCCGACGCCTACGTCTTGCGCGGTCTCATCTTCAAGGACCTCTGCCACTTCATTCCGGCAAAGCGGGTCGTCCGATCGTTTCGGTTTCGTTACCAACGGAGTCTCGAGATGTTGCGTCGCCGTGTGCCGATGGCGCGCATTCCGGGAATTCTCGATGCGGGCACTCAAGAGGGGCAGGTCGGTCGACGGACGGCGTTTTTGCGCACCCTCGAACAAGAACGTCGTCTCATTGAGGACTACGATTCCTACTGGGAAGATGTCGAACTCGACAAACACTTGCGTCGCGTCTACGACCTTGAGATTCGCGAGCAGTCGCGGTTGTGGAACATCGAATTTCGTGACTCCTCTGACGGAGCGGCGCTCGAGCTGTTGGAGGTCGAAGAGCAGGTCAACTTGCTCGACTACGAGATTGGTCTCGACATATTCAAACGCCTCAAAGCCGACCAAGCGCGTCGTTCAACTGAACAAGGACTCACCATTCCGTACGATTCCGCAAACGTCTATTACGAGTTCGACGAAGAATATTGGAACGACGAACTGCACTCCTACAAGTATTTCATCACCAGTCGGTGTTTCGAGAGTAACAAGGGGCCGTGACCTTTGCCATAGGCGTTTGGGCTTCAGGTGAGTTCAATGAGAGTGAGCTTCAAAAAGAGAGGCCGCCAGATGATGATGAGGATCGTAGCCACATTGGCTTTGGCGCCGCTATTGATGGGAGCGCGGTTCAACGCCGGTAACCAAGCAGAGGACAAGCAAGACCTAATCGCAAAATTGTCGAGCGACCTCAACAAGGTCGATCACACCATCGAAGTCACCAAAGACCTGATTAAGCGCAGTCCTGATGCACCATACCTCGCTGATCTCTACTTCCGGTTGGCCGAGCTGTACGTGGAGAAGTCGCGTTTGACCTTCAACCGCTTGATGGAACAACAGCCTGAGGGGCAGCGGTCGCTCGGGGGCGAGAAGTCCCTTGAGGTACAGATCAACAAGAAACTCGCGATTGAAACCTATGACAAAGTGCTGACGGATTTCCCGGAGTACGAAAACAACGACCAAATCCGTTTCTTCAAAGCCCACGAGTTTCGCGAGCTCGGCGAGTGGGAGACGATGATCAAGGAGTACAAGGAGCTCATCAGCAAGTATGAGACCAGTCTCTGGTCGATGGAGGCGCGCCAGATTATTGGCGACTACCATTTCGACAAGGGGGAGTTGGAGGCTGCGGAAACGTACTTCATGGAAATCCTCAAGTTTCCTGAGAGCCACATTCACGACATGGCTCGGTACAAAATGGGTTGGATCCGCATCAACCAGGAGCGCCTCAAAGATGCCCTTGCCATGTTCGAAAACGCCGTCACGAGCAGTGTGAAGTCCCGCAAGGGTGCAATCGGTGATGCTCGTGGTCTCGACATCAAGCGCGAGGCGTTGGTGGCCATTGTGTGGCCGTTCTCTGAGGTGCGCAAACCGCATCAGGCAGTCGACTATTTCCGCGGCTTGTCGAACTCGAAGACAACGTATCTGGTGGTCCTCCGGAAACTCGCCAATCGCTATTACATCAAGACCGAATACGTCAGTGCCGCGCTGTTGTACCGGGAGATCGTTCGGCTCTCGGCGAATGTCAGCGAGAATATCGAGTACGTGCAACGGATCTACGACTCGGTGCGCAATATGTCACGAAAAAATCCAAAGCGCTATGCGAACGCCGAACAGGATGTCAGCTCGATTGTCCGAACGTTGGCGCGGTTCGAGAACCATCTGAAGTTCAAACAGGAGGACAAAGAACAGCTCGAGCAGGACTTCGAGATTCGCGCCCGCGACCTGGCAACGCGGTTGCACCTCGAAGCCCAGAAGAAACGAGACAAGGAGAGCGCTGAAGTCGCGGCCGAAGCCTATCGACTGTATCTGAGCCTGTTCACCAACGCCAAAGAGCGCAAGACCATTCAGACCAATCGTGCGGAAGCGCTCTACCAAGCCGAGGACCACCTCAGGGCCGGTCTGCAATATGAGGAGATCGCCAAAGAGATCAGCGATGGCAACGAACGGCGTGACATGATCTACAACGCGGTTGTGGCGTTTCATCGGGCGATACAAGAGGACGCCAAATATCGAGAGAAGCACCCGACGATGGAGGGATTGCTCAACAAACTCCAGCTGCTGCGCTCGCGGGAGGGTCTCAAACAGCTTGGCGCGTTTTATGTGAAGTCGTGGCCCGAAGACAAAAATACTCCCAACGTCAAATACAACATTGCGCGCATGTACTACCAACAGGGTGAGTACGAGCGGGCCTCCGAGTTGTTCACAACCTTTGTGAAGCAATACCCAACTCACGCCGACATGGCGAAGGCTGGGCATCTTGCACTCGACGCCTTGCGCAAACTTGACAAGTACGAGGAGCTTTCGACGCTTGCGAAAGAGTTTCTCGCGGACAAAAACATCACGGACGCGGCGTTCAAGACGGAGGTGGCGGCCATTGAGGCGGGGGCCCGTCAACGCAAGGTCGAGTTTGCCGTGCTGAACGCGGCTCCCGGCGAGTTCAGCGAAAAGATGCTCGCCGAGTGGGAGAAGAAGAAGGGCACTGCGGAAGGTGAGGAGTACCTTTATACCGCGTTTGTCAAATACAAGGGTGAAGGCAACATTGCCGGTGTCTTTGATTTTGGTGCCCGTATCATCGGCAACTATCCTGAGTCGAAACGACTGACCGACGTGTTGCAGACCATGGGCGCTTTTGCCGTGCGGGCTGCTGACTTCGAGCGGGCCGCATTTCTATTCGAAGAATTCCAGCGGCGTTTCCCCAAAGATGAAAAGGCTTTTGATGTGTTGATGAGCGCGGCCAACATCCATGTCTATCTTGGTGAGTATGAGCAGGCGGCGAAAGACTTGCGCATACTGCGTTCGTCAGGGCCCGCAGGCATGCGAGTGATGGCGCACCAAAAGCTTATGGAGATCTATCGCGAAATTGGTGACTGGGAATCCCTCGCCAATGTGGCGCAGACCGCCCTCAAGGTGAACGATGCGTGGGTGGGAGCACGTGCCTATCTCGGCATAGCGTACGCCGAGTCTGGCAAAAGCGATTTGGCGGAACGAGAGCTGTCACAGGCGGTCGGCGCTGCGGGCAACAGTGACTTCGATAAGGCTGGGCAGGCGCGGGCCTTCTTCGCGTATGGCCAGATCTTCCACAAGGCCTACGACGGCACCCAGTTTCAATCGGCGGCAACCTCGCAGGAGGATATGCAACGCAAATTGCAGTTACTGCAGGTCCTCGACGAGGCCTACGTCGCGGCAATTCGGACAGGTGTCGGAGATTGGGCCATTGCGGCGCTGCACGAGTCGGCTCGGGC
>MGST01000272.1 GCA_001798605.1 Deltaproteobacteria bacterium RIFOXYA12_FULL_58_15
GCAGTGTTCGGTGGCCACCAAGCGTTGCCCAGAAAACCGGTATGTCCGAGGCGAGGATTCGCCCAGGCGCATCGAATTCCGGGGGATCTACCTGGGTAGTGACGGATTAGGGCGGCATGACGGCATTGCCTGTTTAGGTCGGTTTGGGTAAAAGGTGCCCCCTCATGAGCAAATACGACATCATTGTCATCGGTTCCGGTCCAGGCGGATATGTGGCGGCCATTCGCGCTGCCCATCGTGGCCTCAAGACAGCCATCGTCGAAAAAGATCCAAAGCTGGGCGGCACATGTCTTTTGCGCGGCTGCATTCCCACCAAGAGTCTGCTGCACTCGGCCGACCTGCTCTCCGAGCTCAAGGGAGCCAAAGGGCACGGAATCATCACCGGCGAGGTCGGTTTTGACTTCGCGGTTGTCCAGAAGACCAGAAGCAAGGTGGTGCAGAAGAGCGCCGCTGGCGTCGCCTATCTCATGAAGAACAACGGTATCGACGTACACCCAGGCACCGGGACGCTCATCGACCCGCACACGGTCGTCGTAACGGGAGACGATGGCAAGACTGAACTGAACGCAGAGAACATCATCCTCGCCACGGGTTCCGTCCCGAAGACGCTCCCCTTTCTCAAGATTGACGGTGAGCACGTACTTACTTCGGATGAGCTCTTGACCATCGAAGAACCGCCGAAATCGATGTTGATCCTCGGCGCTGGCGCCGTGGGCATCGAGTTTGCCTCAATCTTCTCGCGCTTTGGCACTGAGTGCACCATCGTCGAGATGCTCGACCGATTGTTGCCAATCGAGGACGAAGAGGTGAGCGCTGAGCTCGGCAAGCTCCTCAAGAAGCGCGGCATCAAGAGTTACACATCGACACGCCTGGAGAAGGCTGAGGTCGTCGGTGGCGAGGTCATCGCCACAGCCACGAGCAAAGAAGGGACACTCGATCTCAAAGCCGATGTCGCGCTGGTGGCTATCGGCCGAGCACCCTACACCAACGGGTTGGGTCTCGAGAAAGTCGGGTTGAGCCCTAACGCCCACGGCTTTATCGAAGTTGACGAGATGATGCGCACCTCGATCCCAAATATTTACGCCATCGGCGACATCGTCCCGACGCCCCAACTCGCCCACGTCGCGAGCGCCGAAGCGTTGGTCGCAATCGACCACATCGCCGGCACCAAGCCTGAGCCGGTGAGCTACGGACTCACGCCGTCGTGCACCTACTCCGACCCCGAGGTCGCAAGTGTGGGGCTGAGCGAAGCAGCCGCCAAGGAAAAGGGTTACGATGTCAAAGTTGGCAGATTCCCCTTTGCCGCGCTCGGCAAAGCGCGAGTCATGGGCAACATCGACGGCTTCGTAAAGATCGTCGCCGAAAAGAAGTACGACGAGATTCTCGGCGTTCACATCATTGGGCCGCGGGCAACCGATCTCATCTCCGAGGCGGTCGTAGCCATGAAGCTCGAGTCGACCACAGAGACGCTGGCGTCAACGATGCACGCCCACCCCACTCTCCCAGAGGCGATACTCGAGGCTGCTCACGCTGCGGTGAACCGCCCCATTCACCTTTGAGAAACCGATGAGGATTCTGACCAACAGCCGCAGCCTCAACCAGCCCATTGGCCCTTTCGCGGTTGCGTTGGGAATCTTCGATGGCGTCCACATCGGCCACCAAGCCTTGCTGTCCAAGACTCTGGCGCTGGCAAAAGCGGAGCAGATCGACAGTCTGGTCTACACGTTCAATCCACACCCGGCGCAAGTCCTGATGCCCAGCGTAGCTCCCAAGCTGCTCGAGTCGCTGGAGGGACGACTCGAAGTGCTCGAACGGTTTGGCGTGTCGGCCGCCATGGTGGAGCGATTCGATTGCGACTTCGCGGCAATCTCCCCGGAGAGCTTCATCGATGACATCCTGGCAAATACCCTTCGTGCCCGTCACATCGTCGTCGGCGCTGGCTTCAAGTTTGGCGCAGGTGGACGTGGCACAACAGAATTGCTGCAAACACGCGGCGCGGCTCGCGGAATTCAGACGCATGTGCTCGACCCGATTGAGAGAGATGGCCTCATCGTCTCCTCCACACGTATCCGGAAGCTTGTGACCCAAGGCGACATGCAAGGTGTCTCCCGACTGCTCGGACGACCTTTCACCTTGGTGGGAGTCGTCGAGCGGGGGTTGATGCGTGGTCAAAAACTCGGTTTTCCGACGGCAAACCTCAAAGCCAACAACGAGATGCTACCCTCTACGGGAGTGTACGCGGGCCGGGCCTCGGGTACCTTCGGAGACTATGCGACCGTCGTCAACATTGGCTACACCCCGACCTTCGGCGATGCCAAGGCACTCAAGATTGAGGCCCACCTTCTCGATTTTGGACCATCGCTCCTCTACGGACAATTGATGTCCTTGCAGCTCTTGGCCAAGATTCGCAATGAGCAGCGCTTCTCCGGAGCCGACGAGCTCAAGGCCCAAATAGCCCGGGACATCACGGCTGCCCGCCATATCCCTATTACAATGAGCTAGCCAGTACCTGCCGATACACCGCTTCGTATGCTGGTATCTGGTTATCGATGCGATAACGCTCGAAAACACGTCGGCGTTTTTCCGACGATCCGACCGGCTTATCGAGCAGCTGCAATATTGCCCCTGCAAAAGCCTCGGCATTTCCTTCAACCATCAAACCACAAGCTGGTGTGAGAATGTGCCTTGCCGCAGAACGGCAGGCCACCACCTGTAGACCGGCAGCCAGGTAGTTGAGGATCTTGATGGGTGCACCGGTCCAAAGGGTTCGGGGGCTAAGTCCGATCGATGCCATCGCGAAAAGGGCCCGAAGTTGAGAGATCGATTCGAAATGATGCAGCACGACCCCCTCTGGCCACTCTCTTTGGGAGCTGCCCTGGAAGGCTGAAGTTGAATGGCCCGTGGCCACCAACAACCTCACATCGGGCCTGGACTTGCGCACCAGGGCTATCGCCTCCCACAAGAGGGATAGGTTCTGGTAGCCGTCTGGACTGCCTGCATAGAGCACAAACGGTCCGGGCCCAAGCAACTCTCGGAGCCTCGCGACCTCTTCGGGAGCGGGACGAGCAATCTCGTCACCATCGAGGCCCGGTGGAATCACGTGGATGCGTTGTTCCTCGATGCCGTAGACCTCGTGCAACGCCTTGTGGTCATTATCAAAGGTGATGACGGCATCTGCAGTGCGCGGCAACATGCGATCCAACACCTCGCCAAGAACCGATGCAAACGCCTGTGCCACGTGCGCGTGAAAATACGTCGGCAGCTCAGGCCCCATCGCGTTGTGCGCGTGATAGACGAGGGGCAAGGAGGTCTGCAGCTTGAGCAGTGCTCCGATACCGAGACCTTCGACATTGTGTGCGTGCCAAAGATCAATTTTGTACACTTTGGCGACCCGCAATGCCGTAAGCATGAGAGCCGCGTCCGCCGCTGGCTTTTTGAAGTTGGGCCCACTGCGTAAGCCCGCGTCAACTTTGGCGGCTCGATGCAGGTGAAAGGGAATGTCCTCGCCTTCGTATTCGCCATACCCATAGGTGACGAAATGGACTTCATGCCCCGCCCTGGCCAAGGCGGCAGCGAGGTGGCGGATTAAGACCTGAGTACCCTGATGGCTCGGGAACGGGCAGGGTGCTAACATGCCGATGGAGTACTTTCGCTCTGAAAGCCTATCTCGAGCACGTAGAAAGAGACGCTCGCTAGACTTCGGGTCGCCGTCATTCATCGAATGCGTTCTGCGTACGCCGTTCGTTTACCCCCGTCAAGTCGATCGCAGCCTGTTCTCGCAAACGTTTGATGGGCCCTTGCGGGTGAGCCTCATCGCGGAGCACAACATTCTCCTTGTGAATTCGAATGTCCGAAGCGGCATCAATGCCAAACAAGGTCGCGATCGCCTCCGCGGTCTTCAAAGAACCGCCGCGGTGAAACTGCAGCCCCAGACGCAACTTGTCGTCCTCGAGCTCGGCGGCAACGATGACCTTGCGTGCATCAACGAGCTTGCCCTTGCCCTTGCGGGTCACTCGCACAATCACCTCCGACGCTCCTAGGAATGCGTCAATCTTCTCCTGCGCCGACGCCAGCGCAACACTTCCGAGCTCGACGACAAAGGTCGTCACGTCCAGAACTTCATTGAGTGATGGCGCGTTCGCTCCCAGCTCCCAGCCCTCGCGCACCACGAGCCCTGCAGGAAGCGAACTGTTCAAACGGTCGAGATAGGCAGCGGGATCGGGAAAACCGCCGCAGTCGGCCTCAAAGAACTCAGCCTCACTGGTGATCCCAGTTGGACACGCTGGTGAGAATCCGACCTTGGCACGGGGGGTGTAACCTTCGGTGTAGAGCACCGGCATCTTGGATCGGCGAATGGCCCGAAGCATCAGGGAAGCCGTGTCTAGATGGGAAAGATGGATGCCTCCACCGACCTTGGCAAAACGAAACCGTAACCTCGAGCGTATCTTGACCGTACTCGCAGTGCTCCCCTGCTCCGGTAACGCCACCTCCATCTCGGGCTCGTCGCCCTTGTCACTGTCCTCGGCAACAATCTGCGGCCTGAGGCCGACGGGCCGTTTGCCAGTGAGATGGTCCCGAGACAAATAGGGATCCGCAAGATCACAACCGCCACACCGGCTGCAGTCTCCATGGGCACAATCGCCGAGCGGCACCCCTCCCGACGCGCGTTCTCGATCATCCGCGAGAAATTTTTTTAGCACGCCGGTGTCAATGTGATCCCAGGCCAACAGCCCTCGGTCATCCCTCACCGCCAAATAGTCATCTGCCACAAGCCCAAATGGTTCGAGGGCCGCGGCGAATCCCGTCGTCCACTTTGCCAAATGGAAATTTTCCGTCCAAGCGTCGAGGCGAGCACCCGCCTGCGCCACCTTCCAAATGGCTTCCCCGAGCCGGCGATCACCGCGGGACAACACGCCCTCAACAAAGGATTGTTCGGGGCAGTGATAGCGCAACGTGATTCCCCCCTCGCGCAGACGCTGGCGCAAATAATGTTGACGCCTGCGGGTTTCGCTGATGCCAATCTGCCCATCCCATTGCAGCGGCGTGTGCGGCTTGGGAATGAATGTCGACACACTAACCGTGACATTGGCATCCTTGCGAATCTTGCGCGCAGCCGACTGCGCTCTTTGGGCGAGCTCCACAATCCCATCGAGGTCTTCATCGGTTTCCGTCGGCAAGCCGATCATGAAATAGAGCTTGAGGTGGCGCCAACCTGCCTCCACCGTCGCCTGCACCGCGTCGATGAGGTCCTCATCGGTGCTCGACTTGTTGATGAGTTTTCGCAACCGTTCGCTGCCGGCCTCTGGTGCCAAGGTAAACGCCGCCTTGCGTACGTTGGCCACCTGTGTTGCGAGTTCCGGACTCATCGACTGAGGACGCATGGACGGCAGAGACACCGAAATCCGCTCGTCCTGGTATCGGCGGAAAAATGTGGTCAGCGTTCGATTGAGCGCCGGATAATCACCAGCGGACAGCGACAACAGACTCACCACGTCGCACCCTGTCGCCCGCAATCCCTCGCCGGCAAGGGCGAGAACCGTCGCACAGGATCGCTGCCGCGTCGGACGGGTGGTCATTCCCGCCTGACAGAACCGACACCCCTGCGTACAACCACGCTGAATCTCGATCGCGAACCGTTCGTGGACCGGCGCCACATTGGGAACAATGGTCTTGGTTGGATACGCCGCGGCATCGAGATCGGCAACAGCTCTGCGGGTTAGCCGTGGGATGCCATGCACAGACACACAGTCGGCCTTGGGCTTGCCAGGCAGAACGCGAATGGCCGTCGTCTGCAAACCTTGGTAGTCGACCTCATAAAAGGCCGGCACGTAAACCCCTGGTATTGTGGCCAGCGCCGTGAGCACGTCGGCTCGCGATTTGCCGCGGTTATTGGCCACGGCCTCAGCAATCTCCAACACCGCCTCTTCCCCATCGCCGATGAGAAAGGCGTCAAAGAAATCTACCATCGGCTCGGGGTTGAGCGCGCCCGATCCACCCCCCACAACAAACGGGTCGTCGTCGCCACGCAGGGCGGCGCGCACGGGCACACCACCGTGCTCCAACATCGCCAACACGGTCGGATAAGAGAGCTCGTATTGCAGGGTGATGCCAACTACGTCGAAGGCACAAAGGGGGCGACGGGTCTCCAACGACCACAAGGGCACCCCTTGCGCCCGCGCCCGCTGTTCGAGATCGGGCCACAAAGCATAAACCCGCTCCGCCGCAAACTCGGGTTGTCGATTCAATATGTCGTAGAGAATCTTCAGGCCGATGTGACTCTCGGCAACCTCGTAGACATCGGGAAAACACAGGGCCACCCGCGCCCGCACCGGCCCCTCTTTGACAACCGAGTTGGGCTCACCGCCAATGTAACGACCGGGTTTGTCTGCGCCGGGAAGAAGCAAATCGATTGCCGCCTGGCTCACAGGCTCTCTTTTCTTGCTCATTTGTCCTGCCTCGCGGCTGGGGATCAAACCCTGGGCACAAACCACCCACGAAAGCGGCCGGGTACATAGCAGCCCAAACGGCCGCGGTCGAGCCTCACCGCCTCCACTGTGGTAGCTCAGCGATTATGTCCCCCCCTCTGCTCAGCGATTATGTCCTCCCCTGTAACAATGGGGCATGGAATTCATGAGCGAAAAAGA
>MGST01000273.1 GCA_001798605.1 Deltaproteobacteria bacterium RIFOXYA12_FULL_58_15
TAGTTTTGGCCGCCGGTGTCGTGGCCACATGCAGCAATGTACAACACCGCAGCAGCTCCCCATGGGTAGGTCGTCATTCGTTTCATTTCGTTATTCCAGTCCTTCTTTTGCGTGCATCTTTCGCAGTTGTTGTCTTGCAGCTTACGGCCAACCCACTCACTTCGACGATGAGCAAATTTCGCCCCGGATCGATGAAAAAGGCGACAGGTCGTCGGTCCGTTCGGTCCGCCCGATTCTCTTCGCATGCACACTCGGCGCAAACCCACTCATTCACAAAGGCCTTGATTTTTCCTTTGTGGGACCCACCGTAATTTACGGTCCAGTGTGCACGACGCTCTCAGCATTCGGCGTTAGAGGGCGCTCGCTGGCTCGCTGGCTCGCTGGCTCGAGGAGGGCGCTATGTCTATGAGAGGGTCGCGGTTCTGGCGATTGTGTTTTGTGGCAACCCTGATGGCTGTGGGGGTGCTTTGGTCGAAGCCAACGCAGGCGCAGGTCGAGGTGGATATCGGCTTCTTCTATGACGGCCTCGCCCCTTACGGCCAATGGAGCAACCGCTCGAGTATTGGCTGGGTCTGGTCTCCGAACGACGTCGAAGTCGGCTGGAGACCCTACGTCGACGGACGTTGGATCTACACCGACGACTTCGGCTGGGTGTGGGATTCGGATTACGAATGGGGGTGGGCGCCGTTCCACTACGGCCGTTGGTTCTATGACGGTGACGATGGATGGCTTTGGCAGCCGGGGATGGAGTGGGCGCCGGCCTGGGTCACCTGGCGCGTTGGCAACGGTTATGTCGGTTGGGCACCGCTGCCACCAGCGGTGACCTGGAGCGTGAGCACGGGCTTTGGTTGGGGAGGTTTCGATTTCAATGCCCCAACCTTCAGTCCCGCTTGGACCTTTGTCGAAGAACGCCGATTTGCAGATCCGCGGGTGCGCGACCATGCAGTGAATTTGACGCGCAACGTAGAGCTCGTACGCACGACCCGAGACACGACCAACCTGACGGTCGCGTCGGGTCGCCTGCGGAATCACAGTGTCAATGTTGCGGAGGTGGAACGCGCGGTCGGGCGGTCGGTTCCACGGATACCGGTCCGAGAAGTTGCGACTGTTGAGGCGACCAGGGGCCAAAACCGTTCCCCCAGCCACGTGCCCATCTTCCGCCCGGTCGTCACACCGGCGCGCTCGGCTCGGGTGCCCCCAATGTCAGCACGCGGTTCCCGTGCCGTCGGAGACGCCCCGCCCGTCGAGGTTCACAGATCTTCGGTGACGGACACGGATGGTCGGCAGCGACCCGATTCCGACAGGGCCTCCCCAGCCAGGCCCAACATAACAAATGAACGTGGGGCACCGACGCGGGCACCCCAAAGCGGCCAAGGCCCCCAGGAGGAGCCAAAGGCGAAGAAGAAGGGGAAACGGACAGACAAGCCGCACGGAAAGCCGCCGAATCAGGAGCGCGGCCGGTGAGGCTTCGAAACGAATCGGTCGTCGGGAGCCGCCGTCCAGCTCCCCAGGTGGTGAGGAATACCCTTTAATGGCTCGCGTCCGCGCGAGCCCTGGAGTCTCCCATGCGTCGTTTGAGATTGGATGTTCTGTTGCCGGTTGTGATGGCTGTGTCAGTGGGCGGGATGGGTGTCGCGTGTGTGGCTGTCTTCGAAGAGCACGGTGGGCGAGGTGATCTGACAGTTCTCTACGACTTTGAGGGGCTTGGTTGTAATGGCGCGGGGGTCGCGAGTGTCGACTTCACCCTCGAAGGCGATGAGGGCGCCGATGCCAGCGCCAGCGCGACGTGCGAGCCGGGCACCTACACATTTGTGGATCTCGAGGCAGACGACTACCTGGTCGTCCTCGATGCCTACGACAGCGGCAATGGTCTACTTTACACCGGGAGCTTCCGCGCGGCGGTGCGAAGCAATACCGGGCGCAGTGTGAGCGTCAGTCTGACGCCCGCCACGGGCGAGCTCACCCTCTATTGGACCTTTGTCGGCAGCGCCGCCTGTCTCGACGTCGTCGATGTCCACGTGGAGTTGCGCAACCCGTTCGACGAAGTGGTCGACTACGCCTACTACCCTTGCGACCAAGCGGGCGTAACCTACGGCGACGTTGTTTCGGGTGCGTGGCGCGTGTGGATCGACGGTTTGAGCGCTGGCGACGCTGTCCTCTACAGTGCCAGCAATGTGCCGTTCTATGTCGATGCGGGTGAGGACAACGCCTACGACATCGACCTGACTTTCTGAACATCAAACTGCCGCGCGTCGCAACGCCCCGCCATTGTGGCCTCGTTGCCTCAACACAACGATCCGCCATTGTGGCCTCGTTGCCTCAACGCAACGATCTCAACACGTCGTGATTTTCGACACGGTTTGATGATTTTTTCTCAGAAACATCACCTTGAATTGATGGCGACGAACACCATCGTTGGTCAATGACGAATATACCCAAGGAGTTTCCCATGACCCAATCTGTAAAGCAGTCCCATTTGTTAGCCGGCAGCATGGTGGCCGCCGGCGTATTGCTCCTCTCTGCCGGCCTTACGAGTTCCTGCGGCGAGGAGATCGACAATTTCAACTCGGAGATTACGTGCAGTGACTACTGTGACAAGAAAGCCGACTGCAACAACTCCGACCCTAGCAATAACGAGATTGACGCCTGTATCGATTCCTGCCGCAACTCGATTGAGGACGACTGCGGCAACGAGCACCAGGCCGCAGCCAACGACCAGATCGGCGAGTGTGTCGACAAAGGCTGCACCGACTTCTGGGCCTGCATGATCTTTGATGCTGCCCCGGAGTGTTACGGTTTTGTCAACTAACAAGATGCGCCGTCTTCCCGTCTGATTTCAGGGGCGGAAAGCAGCGCGAGACCAACACAGAACAACGTTTCAACAACACAGCAGAGGAGAAACAGATGGAACCTACAAACAGAATCACTACCAAACACATTGTCATCGCGGCATTGAGCGGGGGCGTAGTGGGTGCACTCGCCGCCTTCCTTTTGACGCCCAAGTCTGGCCGGGACACGCGTAGGCAGCTCGCCGGCTATTTCAATGACGCCAAGAACACCGTTTCGCGGGTGCCCGAGGCGTTCAAGAGCGCCTCACACGCAGCGGGGGAAGCTCTCATGGAGCCGCGTGCGTAGTGCGTAGAAGGTGGTACGTAGAAGTGCCAATCCTCACCGACCAGTAACAAATTTCCCTCGTTGTCGTCGGGGCGGTCAGCGCCCCGGGCAACGAGGTTTATCCGGCGTCTACGAAGGTGATGATGTAGTTTCCGGAATCTCCTGAACCTGTAAAATATTCGAACTCGTATGTCATCGGGACCCAGTCACAGATCTCATCGGAGCACACCGAGACATACTCGATCGGGAGATTGAAGTCGTTGGCATCCAAATCCGCGCCGTAGTTCACTGCGTCCGTGACCAGCGGGCCCATCTGTTCGTACCAACTGTAGTAGCTTCGGGAGAGGTAGAGCACCTTGAGCCTTGAGCATGGCCCAGTGGATGCGGACGGTCTCCGCGGGCAACGAGGTCAAGTCGAAGGTGTAGTAGGCGCGATGGAGACCCTGTCCTTCCCAGGACGCTTCGTTCAACCAGCCAGTAAAAAGGCGAAAGCTTTGAGTGAAAACTTGGCCTGTGCTGGTGACGTTCCCGTCCAGCTCTGCGATCGGGGGCAAGATTGCGGTTCCCTCCCTAAGAATTTGAAAAGAGCCGGAGACTTCTACGCCCAGAGAATTGCCGGCCAAATCCTTGGCTTGGGGCAAAAGCCGCCAGAGTATGGTTTCGCCGGGAAGCAGGGAATGAAACAGTAGAAAACAATATTAAGTGTAAAGCTAGTTGCTCTTCTGTTTACCACGACATGTCGGCTTTTGCGATGCTTTGCCTCCGAACTTCCTCATAGTCTGCACTTCCAGATCCGTCGTAAGAGCATCCTCTGCGTGATCCATGGAGCGCAGTGGAAATCGATTCCACCACTCGCTACTCGGGAGGCATCTGTGAAGGCGATGAGACGATTCAAAGGCATCGGCGCATGTGATGGCATTGTTATTGGTCCCGCACATATGCTGGCGGCAAAAGTGATCGTGCTCGACCGATGCATACCGCGAGAGCGTGTGCAAGACGAGCTCATCAGGCTGGCCGAATCCATCGAATCCACCGACCAGCGACTCGCCGTGTTGGGCCAAGATTTGGCGCAACGCGAGGAGCACGAGGGAAACCATCTTCTCGAATGTCACCGATTGATTCTCAAGAGCGGCCAAATCGCCGATCAATCGAACAAGCTGATCCGCGGCGAATGTTTTTCCGCCGAGTCAGCAGTTCGACAGGTCGTCGACACAATGGCAGCCACCCTCGACAAACTGAGTGACCCGTATTTTCAGGAACGGGTCGAGGACATCCAGGCCGTCGGTGATCAATTGCTGAGGACGATTCTTGGGCTGTCGGAGAGCTCCTTATCGGTTTTCACAAAGGGCGCGATCGGTGTGGGTTCCACGCTTTCCCCGATCGACGCCCTTCGCCTATCGCGCATGGGTTTCGCCGGCATCGTGACCGAGCGTGGGGGCAAGACATCCCACGCAGCAATCATCTTACGGGGCCTCGCGCTCCCATATGTCCCCGGCATCCGAGACCTGTGTGACCACGTACATCCCGAAGACACACTCATCGTCGACGGCGGGCGGGGCGAAGTGATCGCCAATCCCGATCACGAGACGCTCATCCTGTTTCAAAAACGCCGCGACGCCAAGATCGGTCGCACACGTAAGCTGCTGCGGGCGAGCCAAACACAACCGACGGTTACCGCCGACGGTGTGGGAATCGAGATCGGTGCCAACATCGAGAGGCTCGCCGAGGTTCGCACCGCCGTTGATCTCGGTGCCAAATCGATCGGCCTTCTGCGCACGGAGTTCCTCTACCTCAACTGTCCGCAGCTGCCGACCGAGGAAGAGCAGTATCGGGACGCGGTGGCTGCTTTGACGGCGCTTGGGGGACGGATGGCCACTTTTCGCACGTTGGACATCGGTGGGGAGAAGCTGCCCCCGTGTGTCAGGATCCCCGGCGGGCCGAACCCGAGCCTCGGTGTACGTGCCATCCGCTTCTCGCTTCGCCGGCCCGACATCTTTCGTGTCCAACTGCGTGCACTCTATCGCGCCTCGGCAGCAGGCCCGATGAGGATCATGTTCCCCCTCATCTCCAGTGTCGCTGAGCTATGCGCCGCGCGGCAGGTCTGCGAGAGCGTCCAGGAAGAGCTCGAGCGTGAGGGGGTTCCGTACAGTCGTCACGTCCCCATCGGCGCCATGATCGAAACGCCCAGCGCCGCTCTCACCATCGATCACCTGGCCAAGAGCTGCGACTTCTTCAGCATCGGCACCAACGACCTCATCCAATACGCCTTCGCCGCCGATCGGGACAACCACGACGTCGCCCACCTCTGTCGCGCCTTGCACCCAGCCGTGGTTCGTCTCCTCAAGCACGCGATCGACGCTGCCAACTTCGCCAATAAGCCCATCGCTGTCTGCGGGGACATCGCCGGGGATTCCGCATTCACCTGGGTGCTCTTGGGGCTTGGCGTCCGCGAGCTGTCGATGTCCCCGTGTGATATCCCGGCCGTGCGCTCAGTCATCCTCGCCACTCGTCTCAGCGAAGCAGAGGAAATGGTGGCAGAGGCACTAGAGCTCGAGTCGGCCCGGGAGGTCGAAGATCTTGTTATGGGAACAATGCGGCGTCGGTTTCCCCTCGAGCTCGCCGTCGAAAGAGCCGAGCCTAAAGCACATCGTCACCATTTTCATCGGCAGATTCACCCGCCTATTGTTGCGACGGTGCGGAGGGAAGCGGGCTCTGCGCTCGAAACGGTAAGCCAACACGGCGGGCGTCGCGGATAATGTTGCTCGGGGAAAAATGCGCATGGAATGGCTGAACTACCATCACCTTTTGTACTTCTGGGTCGTCGCCAAACAGGGAAGCATCGTTGCAGCAGGCAAGGAGCTCCGTCTCGCGCATCCGACCATCAGTGGCCAGATACATCGGCTGGAAGAGGTCCTCGGGCAGAAGCTACTCGTCAGAAAAGGACGGAACCTCGTTCTTACGGATGAGGGCCGAGTGGCGTTTCGTTATGCTGAAGAGATCTTCGGCCTCGGTAGGGAGTTCTTGGACACAGTCAAGGGCCGCCCGTGCGGCCGGCAGGTTCGTCTGGTTGTTGGGATATCAGACGCTCTGGCAAAATCCGTTGTACAAAAAATCCTGGAACCCGTTTTTGACTTTGCAGAGGACGTCGAGGTCGTCTGTCGGAATGACCGGTCGGTCGAGGTGTTCATGGGCGATTTGGCTCAGGGCGAGGTGGATGTCGTGTTTTCGGACGCTCCGGCCGGACCCGGCTCGCCTGTGCGAGCATTCAACCATCTCCTCGGCGAGTGCGGTACGACATTCTTCGCGGCAGCTCCACTCGCCGCGGGTTTGCGCCCAAGGTTTCCCAGCTCGCTTGACGGTGCGCCCTTTCTGCTTCCCGGGATCGACTCGACGTTGCGTAGAGCTCTCAACGAATGGTTCGATGACAATG
>MGST01000274.1 GCA_001798605.1 Deltaproteobacteria bacterium RIFOXYA12_FULL_58_15
TGTTTTTGCCGAAGGAGCCGTCGCGGCAAGTCCCGAGTGGCGAATTCATCCTCTGAGAGGCAAAGTCCCCGTTGATTTGCCGCCGCCAACGCTTCCCTAGATGCCCGAGGACGAAACATCAAGGAGGAAGTTCAAACGGACAGCGGCGCAAAATACGACCTATCGCGCAGGCAGGCGCGCATCCACCTCATGCGCGCACAGAAACAGGAGTTGCGGACCGAGATTACGGCGCGGGTTCCGTCACGACGTTCTGATCGAGAGTGTCAATCTCGGTTTCAAATTTGGTGCGCAGCTTAGCACGGGCCGATCGCCGATCGACTCTGGGACCGCGTAACTTGCCTGTTTGGTCCACGGATTGACGATTCCAGCAATGTGTAGCATGTGTTCAAATCGCAGGTTCGAGGGAGAGTCCAAAGTGATCGGCGAAGGAACACAAATGAGTGCGGCGATCCTTCTGGCCGGAATGCTGTTGTCTGTCGATGGGCAGCCGATCGACCAGGCCGTGCGTCGCGGTCTCGAAATGTATGAGGCCGTAGATTTTCGCGGCGCACGCAGCGTCATTGTGCAAGCGTTGAAGAACCCCGATCTCTCGCGAGGAGACACCGTGGCGGCACTCGGCTGCCTTGCGCGTGTTTACGCCGTTCTGGAGCAGGATAGCCTGGCGCGTGAAACCTTCATCAAGGTGCTCTCGATTGAACCTGAACATGCCGTAGGTGACCACGAGTCACGACGCATCGCCAAGGCGTGGGAGGCTGCGCGGGAGACGTTGCGGGCCCATGAGGAGAATCCTCAGCCCGCAGCTGTCTCGCCCCCACAGGCAATCCTTCCGTTGCCGACCGGAAGTCCCTCCTCCGCACAGCCGACCCAGCCCGTGAGGCTGATGATGAATGAGGGGCTTCCCGTTCATGCACCAACAACGGCATTGGATACAGAACCCGAGGAACAGCTCGTGGTCGAGAATCCGCCGAGCGGTTGGGAGCAGTGGCACTGGTGGATTGCTGCTGCTGTTGGTGTGGTCGCTGCCAGTGTGGGAGTGGGTCTGTGGTGGAATTACCACGAACAGTCAACTAAGGGCCACCTGACCCAGCCACGTCCCGACGTGAAGGTGCAACTTCCATGATGCGCACCATCTCGTGTGCCGCATTGTTGGCGGTCACCTCCTTGTCGTGCGGAGATGATTCCTCCGTTCTCCAAGATGATGCCTCCGTTCTCGTTGACATCGACCTGTCGGCGTTCTCGATCCCTGCCGAGCTGGATTCAATGAATGCGCTGTTGTTTGATGCGGAGATTCCCGTGCCGGGGGATCTCGCCTTCTACGAACACAATCACCCGCTTTCGGAGGACCGGACTTCATTGAAGGTCGAGTTCATCCAAGGGCCGCAAACGCCCGATCGCATGACGCTCGTTGTCTGTGGTTTCCGACAATCGACGGTAGTCGGAAGTGCCGAACAGTTGCCGCTCGTATTCGAGGCAGGAGAACAGACCCAGGTAGAGGTTCGTATGGGGCCGCATACGTCATGGATTCTGTGTGAAGAGTACGTCCCGGCTAGTCTTTGAGTGACCGCGCCCAATGGCGCGGGTTTGCGGCAAGACGTAGGAGGTTCTCAGCCCTACCGAAGAGTGCAGAGTCTATTTGTCAGGGTGCGGAGTTTTCTCATCGGTCTTCTGCTGGACATGCCACGACGCCTTTCGCGCCCAACTCGGCACTGCGGCTGGTGTTTTCAGGCCGTTCTGGTGTTGCTCACAAGCTCCGTCAAGTGACCGGGGGCGAGGTCTTTGGTGAGCAGCACGATCTGCCGCTACCCGAAGGACTGGCGATTAAGCATTACAATTCACTCAAATAGGCCCTCCCCATGATCAGGCACGTGTCTTGCTTTGATCTAGCTCATGGATTTCAGAACTCAAACGGAGGCTCCTATGACGAAACGATTTTCTGGGTTGTTTGCAGGCATGCTCGCGGTTTTCTCCCTTGCGGGCTGTGGCGATTTGGATGTTGGAGTCGACGACGGAGGTGGGTTGGCCGACGCCAACCTGCATGAGGGTGGCAACGTTGAACCCGGTTGCCCCGAAGGTGAAGTGTGTGAGTTCCCTCTCCATTGCCCGGAGAACTGCAGTGAGTGTGCCCCCCCAGCAAGTTGTCCGATTCGCTGCGGCTGCAACCCAACCATCGTCTGTGGGGACCAGTTCTGCCGCGAAGGCGAAACCTGTGAGGAATGCCCAGCGGATTGTGGCGTGTGTCCCGAAATCCAGGTCGGTCACGCGGAGGATTGGCATCCCGTCTGCGGCGACCTGACCTGCAACGGGGACGAAACCTGCGAGGATTGCCCAGCGGATTGTGGCCAATGTGCGCCCAATAACTGCGGCGACGGGATCTGTGAGGAGTTCGAGGCGTGTGGCACTTGCCCGGATGATTGCGGCCGTTGTGACGGCACCATCCCCGGCAATCATTGAGTCAACAGGGAGCGCAAAGAATTTCCTCCGCTCGAACCAACCACTCCGAATCAGGCTCTAGGTTTTCCTGTCTACAAACCGCGATGCAGCATCGTCGGGTCCCTCGCAGAGAATCTCGCATTGGATTATGGTTGGAATTGAGTCCCGGTGGCGAGATGACGCTTCTGGGATGCAACGACATGGTGTACGTGGGTCCATACGAGGTTCTTAAGCCCATCGGTCACGGGGGAATGGGACAGGTGAGCCTCGCGCGCGCCCCCTCGGGTCTTCAGATCGTGCTAAAACGCCCATTGAACACCCGCGAAAACCGGCGTGCGGATAGAAACCGTCAGCTTATTCACGAAGCCAGCATTGCAAAATTGCTTTTGCACCCGAACATCGTGGCTGTCTACGACGTGGACCTGGACCAGAATGGCGAATGCTATCTAGCGATGGAATACCTCGAGGGCTGGGACCTCGCATCGATCAGCCGAGAGCTCAAGGCTCAGGATCGGTATCTGCCGCTGCCCATCGTCATGGCATTAACAATTGAAGCTTGCCGAGGCCTATTTGCTGCACACACGTGCTGCCACCCCTCAGGCGATCCCTTGAATCTCGTCCATCGGGACATCTCACCAAGCAATCTGTTTCTGACGACCACCGGGGTCCTAAAAATACTCGATTTTGGCATTGCCAAGAGCTCGTTTCAGCTCAGGCGCACAGAGACGGGCGTGGTCAAGGGCAAGGTCGACTACATGTCGCCCGAGCAGCTGCGCGGTGACCCGCTCGATTGCCGCACCGATATCTTTTCTTTGGGTGTCGTTCTGTATCTGCTGTTGACCAACACGAGTCCTTTTCACTCCGTGTCGTTCCTAGAACGAGCGAACGGCGCGATGTACGCGCCCCCGCCGCCGCGGAGGCCTGCGCTGCCGGACACCGGGCAGGTCTCGACCGACCTGGCCATGTTTTCACTCCGCCTGCTCGCGAGCCATCGAGAGCTGCGCTATGCCGATGCGCTGGAAGTGGAAAAGGCCCTTCAAGTCCTCCGGGGAGATGAAGAGCCGCCTTTGCCCGAGGACATTGCAACCTACGTCACGTCTTTGTTCGAGGCCAGAGGCACGCGCTCGACTCGTCCCGGGAGTCGAAGAGGGTCACAAATCATCGTGTCGGGATGGTCCGACGGGATGACCGTGCCGCTCCAGGAAGCAGAAGATGCGCGTCAAGAGGTTCCAGATACCGAGGAGAATCCCAGGAGGTCCCCGGCAACATCTGAGCAGGATGATGCATCGAACCGACTACCCGCGGCACAGGTTGTCGAGGCGGGTGCGCGAGACCAACGGGCACGCCCTCAAGATCGGTCATCCTTTGGCAGGTCCCGGTTCATCTGGTTGTCGGTAGCGCTCGTGTGTATCGGAGTTGGTTTCGCGGCCGGCATGATGGTGAGAAGCGACGGGGGTTCGCGAAGGGCGTCTCCCGAAACACCCCCACCGCACATCCGTCCCAACGACTCTGTTGACCCGCCCGAGCATGCCTTGGCGAAGCCGACACCTGTCCCCGCGCCAGAGCGGACTCTGGTGTCCGCCACAGAAGACACCGCGGTGACGGGTGGCAACACCACGGGAGCACCGCTTGCTGGGCCACAGGAGAAACACCCCACGCGAAACATCAACCGAACGGAGTCGCGCAGCGGTGAGGCGAAGCGCAAAGCCGTGGGGCAGTTGTCCCTTCAAGTGGTACCGTGGGCAGATGTCTATTTTGAAGGCAAGCTCTTGGGCGGCAGTCCCTTGGTTGAACAGACTCTGCCCGCCGGCCGAGTGCGGCTCGAGATTGTCAACTCAGAGCGGGGACTGCGTCGGGAAATATCCGTGGAGATAAACGCTGGCAAGCTCGTTCGGCAAACGGTATATCTCGACGCACCGTAGATGACGAAGAACAAGCTCATGGGTCACGATGCCGCGAGCACAGAGCTCATTCCTGCCGAAAAAGCGGAGGAATCGGGTGGCGTCGTGTGTGTGCTCGAGGGGCCGGACCAGGGA
The DNA here is from genome assembly GCA_001798605.1 of Deltaproteobacteria bacterium RIFOXYA12_FULL_58_15. Classification (GTDB taxonomy): domain Bacteria; phylum Myxococcota; class XYA12-FULL-58-9; order XYA12-FULL-58-9; family XYA12-FULL-58-9; genus XYA12-FULL-58-9. Next base: position 4,467 of record MGST01000274.1, read on the forward strand.
CATGAGATCGAGTTGACACATGGGGCCGTGCTCGTGGGTACCGGCTCTGACTGCGGACTCATCCTCACAGATACGACCGTGTCGCGGCAGCATCTTCGCATCGAGGCTGCCACTACCGGGTTTGTCGTTGCAGACCTCGGGAGCAAAAACGGAACTCTCTACCTTGGCACGAGGCTCCAGCAGGCAGTCGTACCCATAGGCGCTGTGCTCACCTTGGGACGGACGCGCCTCGCCTTCCGTTCCTCTCGAGTTGTCGCCGGGGCCGTCTACAGCAGCCTGAGCAACTACGGATCAATCTGTGGATCCTCACCTGCCATGCGCCGCCTGTATGCGCTCTTGGAGCGCGTCGAACAGTTTCCCGAGTACACTGTGCTAATTCAAGGAGAGAGCGGTTCTGGCAAGGACTTGGTGGCACGGGAGATCCATCGGCACTCTCACCGTGCCCAGAAGCGCTTCGAAGTTTGCGACTGCGCATCACTGCCCGTCAACCTCGCGGAGAGTGAGTTGTTTGGACACAAGCGTGGAGCATTCACCAATGCATACGAGTCCCATGTCGGCCCGTTTGAGCGAGCCCTAGGCGGGACCATATTCCTGGACGAAATCGGCGAGCTTCCCCTTGTGCTTCAGCCGAAACTTCTTCGCGTTCTACAGAACGAAGAAGTGAAGCCGGTGGGTGCGACCGATAGTGTGAAGGTTGATGTTCGCGTGATTGCTGCAACGAATCGAGATCTTGCCGCAAACGTACGCCAGGGTCTCTTCCGAGAAGACCTGTATTTCCGTTTGGCCATGCTCAACCTATCGGTGCCGCCGCTGCGCAGCCGTCGCGAAGATATTCCCCTCCTGGTGCAGAGGTTTCTGGATGAGATGGGGCAAGGGAGCCTCTCACTGTCACCATCAACCCTTGAGCTGTTCACCACGGGCTACGACTGGCCGGGAAACGTGCGGGAACTGAGAAATGCCGTTGTGAGTGCCCTTGCTTTCGGCGAGGTTCCGAGTTCGATCAAGGACAAACAGGAAACTCCTCCCAACCCGTTGTCGCAGGCTGATGTTGACACGGGCGCACCGTTCCGTGATGCCAAGCGCAAGGTTGTGGATGCCTTTGAACGGGATTATCTCTTGGCGCAAATCAAGAAACACCACTGGAACATCAGTCAGGCGGCGCGCGCCGCGGGAATTGATCGCAATTATTTCCGAGGCCTGTTGCAAAAACACGGTCTAAAATCGGACGCCGCAGAGTGATGCACGATGCTTCTCGAGTCTTTTTTCCTGTCCTGATTCAACCAGAGCCGCGAGAAGACGAGAAGTGAGATCCTGCCGCAGCTTGTGTTGTGACAGGAGTTACGGACCTAGATTAAGGCGCGGGTTCCGTCACGACGTTCTGATCGAGAGTGACAGCAGTCTGTGCCAACAGCCGTCCGTTTACCGAGGCTCCAGTCCCCAGGACGATCGCGGTCTGACATAGCATGATCCCCTCGAAGTGTGCGGTCGTTCCGATCATGGCCTGGCCGACGGTTTGCCAGAAGACGTTCTTCGGTAGTAGTGCACCGCCACTCAGATTCACCCGCGTCGCGCTCGCCTGTTCCCCGAGGGGCACTTTCTGAGACATTGGAGAGTGCCATTGTTCGTTTGGCCAGCCATTTGAATCGAACCGGACATTCCCATGCACTCATTGGCGGCGTTGGTATGGCTGCTCTTGGGGCGGTGCGGGCCACTGTAGATGTCGACTTGCTGGTCGACGAGGGGGCCGCTGAGGAGGTCCGTTCGCTGATGCAGACTCTTGGGTGTGAGACTTTGCAAGCAACATCCGATGTGGCCAACTACCTGCTGGACAACACGCTGCGCCTCGATTTCCTATTCGCTCGCCGCAAATACACCCGCGCCATGCTTGAGCGCGCCCTACCCTTGCGCGTCCGCAACGTTGACACACACATGGTCCGTGGAGAGGACCTCATTGGTCTCAAGTTGCAAGCGATGCACAATGACCCGAGTCGCATTCAAGACGAGCAGGACATCCGCTTGCTGATGCGGCTGTTGCGAGTTACCTTGGATGAGAGGTTGCTGGGTGAGTACTTTGACCTGTTTGATCGAAGGGAATGGCTCGATGAACTCCTTTCTGACACCTGAGATGGC
>MGST01000275.1 GCA_001798605.1 Deltaproteobacteria bacterium RIFOXYA12_FULL_58_15
GGTCCCAGGTGACATGGGTTTGCTGACGCCGCATGGAGGCGTCCCGTGGTCCCAGGTGACATGGGTTTGCTGACGCCGCATGGAGGCGTCCCGTGCCCGTATCTCTATCGACCCTGCTTGCGACACAGGGACGTTGCTTGAGAATCGTCCGTCTTCATCCACAGCCAATAACTCGTCGTTGACCCACACTTGACTGTTGGGGTTGGTGTGGCCAACGACGTCGATAGTATCTCCGTGAGCGCGGGTCGAGGTGATCTCGAGTTGCAGCTCAGATTTGCTGGCGACTGGAGCCGACCCGCTGCGCAGGTCCATCTCTTGGCCTGTGATGAGGATTTCGGATACCTGCGGACCGGTTATCGACACGGTACCGGCGATGCAAGTGACCACGGTGCGCGACTGGTCATGCAGGAGTCCCGCCTCTCCGTTTGTCACCACCACCCGGTGCAACAGGCCCCTCAATCGGGATTCAACCGTGCCGGCGTGAGCTGCGACGCGAGCGACCCCGTGCTGCAACATGAGAGAAGGTGTTCCCAAGCTCGTGTCGATGATCTCTACGCTGCTCTTCTCGTCGATTGTGAATTGGTGACGCGCCAACGTCAGGGTGAGCATCGCGCCGGTACCGGTCGTTAATTGTTGGCCGTTGGTGACGATGTCCCCCACCGCGGCCTGTCGTTCACCGTCCTGTTGAACGTGGGTGACGTCGCCGGTCACCGCAGACGCAACCATGCGTGCCACAGGCGTGGATGTCGGCAGATCACTTGGGGCGCGCACGAGACTGAATACGATGATGGCGAGAGCAGCGCTCGCAGTGGCAAAGGTGAGCAACAACCCCAGGCGGAGTCGGCTTGGAGTTGCGCCGGCAGCGGCACGGGCCGTGGCAACGAGATCTCTCGGTGGGTCGATGACTTCCAGATCGCCCAAGCCAGCGACAATGGAACGGGTACGCTCAAGTCGTCTCTGCAGCTCCGAATCTTGACGGGTTGCCTGCTGCAATTGTTCACGCTCCGTTGCGGAGGCCACCCCATCGACAAAACGAAGGATGATGTCGTCGAGTTTGGGGCTCATTGCCCTTCCCCGTCGACGAGGTCGCGCAGACGTTTGAGCGCCCGGTGGACCCGCATTTTCAGCACGGTCTGTGGCAGTCCAAAAACCTGCTTGAGCTCGGCGTAAGAGAGTTCCTCACAATAGCGCAAGAGCAACAGGGCGCTGTCGTTTGGGGTGAGCACAGCCAGGTGGCGATCGAGCATGTGCGCGGTCTCGGTGGCCCCGGTTGTTTGCTCTGGCGTCATCGGAGATGTGGACCACATACCGACATCGTGGCTGACATCCGCGGGACATTCCCGTTGTGCGGCTTTGCGGAGGTGGTTGCGGCAAGTGTTCAGAGCGATCTTGTAAAGCCAGGGGCGAAACGGTCGGTGTGGGTCGTATTTGTGACTGGCGCGAAAGGCCTGGATAAGAACATCTTGGGTGACCTCGATCGCCTCGGCCTCCCGATGAATCATGCGCCGCACCCAGCTATAGAGGCGTGCCTGATTTTCTCGACATCGCTGTGAGAATGCATCGCCATCATCTTCACCTTCGCCTGGGCGGTCACGAATCCACGCCTGGGTTTCTGACGAGCCGACGGGTTTCACCGAGTCGTCTCGCTACTTGAGCTTGTGTTTGGCAAGGGCGCGGTAACCTCAATCGACGCTGATGTCGATCTCTTCGCCGTCGGTCTTCGCCTTGTGCAGCTTGATCACGGGCTCGACAATGAAGCAGTCTCCAGATGCCTTGAGGGATTTGTCGAGCTCGAAGTCTACTACCACCTCGTGGCTACTTCCCGATTCGGTTGCAAAGGCCTTGAAGGGGTGATTGATCTTCACACCCTTGTCGGGAACCTTGCTCAGATCGAGATTGCAATCCACGTTATCTTTGGTGGCTGCGTTTTCTTGGCTGGCATCGAGGTGCAAGCGGATTTGTGTCACCTTGCCTTCGGGAATCGAGAGCTGACCGAGAACCGCGGCGGCGTCCTCGCCCTGGTGTGCCACCAGGTCGATCTGGCTGTCGACATCCAGTGAGTGCCACTTGTCGTCGTCATCGATGGAAGAGTCACTGGGGTCGGAATTCTTCGCGGCCTTGTCTTTGTCCACCACGTGCACATCCATGGAGGCGATGTGGAGGCGAACGCTGGTTACCCCGGGGGGCGGTGCGTCCATCAAGGAAAGGGTCATCTCGGGGTCGCCACAGCCAAACAACGCTGTAATGATGAAGGTAGCTGGAATGATGGTGAGCTTAATCCCTGTGGTCATCGATCTCTCCTGGCTGAGGTAGGTCCATCCATGGCTTGTTGCATCTAACCAATCGGTAACGACCAATCACATACATATTTATAGAGTGACGCGGTAGCCCAACAAGGGGCTCAATGAAAAGATTCGTTTCTTCCATGATTCGGGCTCGGTGATGGTGAGACAAAAACGAGCTTCTCCAATTAGCTCTCCGGGCCCCATTGGGTAAGAGAGGAGGCCCCATGCACTCATGATCCAGTCGCCAGCGGTTGATGAAAGGTCTTTGTTCTTGCCATTGGACTTGGTTCGGGTGGCGTCGACGAAGCTCAGCATGGCTCCCGTCCCGAGACCCGCTTCGATTCGCCATGGCGAAGCTGGCTCGAAAATCCTGGCAGCGCCCACGGTGACAGGTAGCAGCCAGTGTTCCTCACTGAGCTTGCCATCTATCTGGACCACACTGGTCGAGACATCGAAGACAAACACGAAGTCAGCAAGGGAGGGTGGGTGAAGCATGCTCGTTACTGCCAGTGTTGGCGAAATCCACCCATCGAAGTCGGTGATGAGCCCCGGTTTGGCTGCGACCGTCCATTGACCGCCAAGGCCCGCATCGGGTGTCGGGCGTCGACTCATGACCAAATGGAAGCTGGTGAGGTCGGCTCCTTTGGCGATCCGACCCTCGACGATGGTGTCCTCTTGGTCCTTGGGGCTCTGCACATGCCAGACATTTGACGCCAAAGAACGGGCCCGGACGGGGTTGGTAGAATTCGTCGCGGTGAAAGTGGCGCCATCAATGGGTGAGCCATCATCGCGGTAGGCGAACCACCTCGAGCCGCGATTTGTCGACACACCCCACAAACGCAGGGAGTTCTCCGTGCCAAGGTGAATTTCCTCGGTCTGCAACAGTTTTCCAGCCAATCGATGCGCGACCGTGGCTCTGCTTCTTCCCGGTGGTACCACGACATTCATCACCATTTGCCCATCGTTGGCGGTTCTGCCAGCGGCGACGACTGTTCCGTCCAGTGTTAGCTCCACCTGTGCACCCGCACGCGAGGCTATGTCGAAACGGGCACGTCGTTTGACCGCCAGGACGGCGAAAACAACTGAGCCCGTCGTCTCGTCAATCGCGGCACAGGCAAGGCGTCGGGGCGGAAGCTGTGTGGGTAGATGCCAGACGGCAGTGATACCGTTTTCATGGTGGGTGAGGGGCCCGACGGTGCCCGCCTCAACTTCGAAGCGTGCTTCGCTTATGCCAATTGCGCGCAACACCACCGTTTCGAGCTCACCCGCAATAACAGTGTTGGGCTCGATGCCGAGCTCGTGGGCTGTTGGAGTTAAAAAACCTTCAGCCGCGATCACCCATACCAACAACTCAACCATGGTCGTTAGAATAGCCAAAACCTCAGGTCGGTCCACCTTTGCTGTCGACGGCATCTGGCGCACATGGTCGCGAGAGAAGACTCCGTGATGTTCAGGATGCTGCGGGCAATGTGATGGTGACCGTGGTTCCCTTGCCGGGGCTGGACTTCAAGGAAATGTCTCCTTGCATGCGGTTAATGAGTTTCTGGGCAACGGCAAGGCCGATGCCGGTTCCGTGCCCCGCTTCTTTGGTGGTGAAATATGGCTCAAAGGCCCGCTCCTGGGTTTCTTTGTCCATGCCGCATCCCGTGTCACTGACTTCCAGGACCAAGTGGCCGCCTGCAGAGCTCGCCTGATCGTTGCCTCGATGCAATTTTCCCTTCACACGCAACTCGCCCTTCGCATTGCCGATGGCGTCGCGAGCATTCATGCAGAGGTTGAGGAGCACCTGCTCGAGCTGGCTGTGGTTTCCCATCGCCGCGAGGTTGTCCGGCAAGTCGGCATTGATCTCGATGTTTTTCGGGAAGGCATGCCGACACAACTGCGCCACTTTGTCGACCATTTCTGTAACGCCGATGCGTATGTGTTCCGCGCTCGAGGTTCGCGCCAGCCCCATCAACTGATTCATGATGTTGTCGGCTGAGATTGTGGCGTCCGAAATCAGCTTGAGGCTCTTTTTCGTTTGGGCATCGAGTTGTTGATTGGCGGCAACATCGGCGACCATGGTCACAACCGTGAGGAGATTGCGAACATCATGGACCGCGGCGAAGGCGAGGCGTCCTATGGTTTCCATCCGCTGGGATTCCTGCAGTCGCTTGTCGAGCTCGGGTTGGTGAATGAATCGAAAGACCACATCGCCGAAGGCAACGGTATCGCCATCCTTGAGGGTGCAACCGGATGTCGTCTTGCCATTGACCCGTGTGCCGTTTCGACTGTCGAGATCCGTGAGTACGTGGGTGCCGTCCTCACCCACCTCGATGCTGGCATGGGCGCGGGACATGGTTGAATCGTCAATGCGGATCGTTGCCAGTGAGCCACGGCCGATGACGGCGTTGTTGCGCAGCGGGTAGGTGAGCCCCTCGGTCGAGCTGTCGAGAGAAATGAGCATCGCCGACGACTGGATGGCAGTGGGAGGGCAACAATCGCGCACGGCCGGCGTAACCATGTCCCACTGCTGGGCAGTGGGCGCGTCCCTCTTGTCGATGGCCCCATCACAACCAAAATAGTCTGCGATGGATTGACATCGGGATTGCAGCTCAACGCCGATTCCCCAGTGGTTGTATTTGGGATTGAGGCCGCACCAGCAGACCTTTGCGGTTGTTTGCACCACTCGGCCAGGTTGAGGCAGGGCGATTTGCATGTCGATCCTGGAACCGACCGTCAACTCTGGAGGGATTTGAGCAAATTGGACGAAAACGCCAAAGGCACTGACATCACGCACGACACCCAATACTGAAGTGCCGTCACTTAGGCCCATCTTCACCTGCCATTTGACAGCCGAACGATGATATCGGCGTCGGCAGGCGGTGGTCGGAACCGCACCCTCTTGAATGTCCAGGATGTGGGGGATTTCCATCAACAAAGAATGTGCAATCTTCGCGCCACCACCAACGAAGGTGCAATGGGTTGATCTTATGTGGAGATACGAATTCTTGGAGTGGGAATGTGAAACTGAGACCACATTGATGGGGCGTGTGCGCCACCAAGAATTTTTGTGGGGCCCCTGTACCGGCGTTGAGCTTTGATGGCTGTTGCGGGTTACCCGCAGGAAGAAGAGCAGCTGCCATCCTTATTCTGCTGACAACTGATGCAAGAGTATCCCTCGCAACGCTGGCACCAACCGCAGTGGCCAGCGACGGTGCATTCCGCCCACTCGCATTCGCCACCGCGATTGCATCGCATGCGCCATCCGCACTCGGCGTCAAACATGCAGGAGTCGGGATCGCTGCTGGTTTGCTCATAACATTGCCCGCCCATGCACAGTGATCCCTGTGGGCATTCTGGCACGCAGGGGTCGTTGCAGTAACAAACCTCTCGAGAAAGATCGTTGAGATCGGTGGTGCAGGTAAGCGCAGGCCCAAGCCCCGCGTCCGTGCAAATCTCGTCGCAGTGGTAGGAGCGCCACATGTTGTGGGTGGTGCCGAGCTCCGCGGCGGCGACACATCGACCGATGTAAAGGCCATTGGTCAGACAGGCGATAGCGTCAGGCTCACACTCGTCGAAGATATTCACGTAGCCACAGGGACAGCCAATCTCGGCGGGGTCGCAGGCAGCAAAGGCGTCGTAGCCATGGGACTCACAGCCGAGCGGACAGGAGAACTCCGTCACGAGCCCCGCGTCACAACGGGCCAGAGTCCACGCGCTCAAGCAGCCGATAGCCACGTCATCGAGCGGCAGGAACTCGCAACCATCGTCGGTGCAAAGGTCACCGGTACATGCGTCGAAGTCTTCGCATGCACTGCACTCGTCATCTTCGTCACCGTTGCCTGCGTCCCGGTCCCCGTCACAGCCGACAACAAGGCTGAGGGCTAGAGCGGCAACAAGCCATGCAGTATTTGCCATGGGCTTAACATACAACATATCAGGGGCAATTGCCCACGGCGTGTTGCCGCGCAGATTTGTGACGTGGCGACGATTCCTGATACCGTTTGGCAAATGTCCATTGTGAAGCACCTATCACCTCTATGGGTCGTGCTGATCGCGTCCTCTTTGCTCATGGGACAAGGCCCCATTGATGGATTGCGCCCCGCAGAGACTGTGGTTGAGCCAGCGGATATTACGCCTACCAGCGACGAGATCGTCAAGGCCAGACGGGTCCTGGCTGAGCAAATAGCCGCCCTGGCCGAGCGGATTGGGGAACGGATAAATGATTTCGATGAGGCTAGCAAACTCACCGTCGAGCTCACCGCGATGGAGCACCTTGATTGGGTGTATGCCCAGCAAATCTCGGCT
>MGST01000276.1 GCA_001798605.1 Deltaproteobacteria bacterium RIFOXYA12_FULL_58_15
GGTGCCCGAGACGGATGCGCCAGCGCCCGAGACGGATGAGTCAGCGCCCGGGACGGATGAGTCAGTCCCCGATACGGATGACTCAGTCCTCGGGGCTCTCTTTCACCCCAAGGGGCCGGGGTTGGGGAATTGGCGATTGGGGATTGGCGGCGGGATGGACATCCTGCCCCGACGCCTGGTGGAGTCAGAGCTCCGTCAGATCGTACGTGTCGGTGGCACGGTTCGTTTCGGTTTGCCGTACCACCTCTCTGCACAAATCGACCTGAATACCGCGATCATTACTCATGAGCTGTGTGCCGGCGGTGCCTGGTCGCTGGACACAGGACCTGTGAGCTGGGCGTTACGCTATCGGCTTGGCTTTTGGCTCGGTTACCTTGGCGTCACCGGCTTTGACACGACCGGCTTGGGTTTGACCAGCTATCCGGGTGTAGGTGTCGGCACCCGGATCGGGGACCACCGCCTTACGCTCAATGTCGAGGCAATCATCCCCCATTGGCGAGCTACACGTTTTGGCGATGCCAGTGTCTCGAACTGGGAGAGCCTTTGGGGCGGCCTCTTTGGTAGTTTAACCGTCGAGAGTCCCGTCGGCGGGGGTCTCATCTACTATGGCTTCGCAGTTGCCCGCGCTGATCTCGACTATCAGCTCTGGCTGGCGTTTGCAGATAACCCTTTCACTCTGTTCTACAGCAGGATTTTTGCCGGCTATGTTTTTTGAACCACGACTGCTGCTCCCAGTCTTCTTTGCCGGAGCCTGCGGTGTTGCCTCCGACGTTGTAGATACGCCGGCTTTTCCCGACGGCGGTCTCCTCGCACGGGCGACTCCGCTCGGCGGCGAGATCCTCGAGAAGCTGCGCGGTAACTACACGGTTGCCAGCGACGACGAGGATTTCCCATCGTCGTCGGTGTGGAACAGTACCGCAGAGACGGTGTCCTTCTTCGCCACCCGCAATGCCAGCTACGGCATCCTGCGTGCCGGTTGTCTCGAGGATGGCGAGCGTCTGGTCCTCGAAGGTGTCTGGCGATTTGGCGTGGCACCACGCACCGGACTGATGCGACTCTTCGTCCAGCCCGATGCGACCGCGCGCGCCCTGTGCGCCGGAGAATCCCCCACCGAGTCCCCGCGTCTCGCCGGGGAGATGGGACTCAACAGTGTCTTGCCGGACCAGCCAATCACCTTCACCTTCGAGCGGCCTCCCGTCGAAACCGGTGGCTTTGTTGTCGTCGCCCACCGCGGAGGTTGCCGCACCAGCGATGCCTGCGGTGCATCGGAGAACAGTCTCCCGGTGTTGCGAATGGCCGAGTCCCTCGGTGCAGACGCCGTCGAGATTGACGTCCAGCTCACCCGCGATGGGGTGCCGATCGTCTACCACGATGCCACCTTCACCAACCGCCTCACTCGTGGGGCCTACTGCCATGGTGCAGTGTCCGACTTCACCTTGGCTCACGTCCGTGCCCTGTGCACCCTCACCTTTGGTGAGGCGGTGCCGACGCTGGCCGAGGCACTCACGACCGCCATCGATGACACACGCCTGGAAGGGATTTGGCTCGACGTCAAGACGCCGGAGACGGTCGCTCCCGTTCTCGGCATCCTGCGGGAGGCAGAGGCTTACGCTGCGAGTCGCGGCCGGAACATCCACTTTGTCTTCGGACTCTGGTCGGACGAGCTCATCGACGCCTACGTAGCAGCCTCACCGCCGTCGGGAACGCGGTGTCTGGTGGAGCTTGAGCCGCGCGAGCTCTGGAATGCGAACTGCAGGATCTGGGCACCGCGTTGGACGCTGGGGCCGATGCGAGAGCGGGTAGAACGGGTCCAAGGCATCGGGGGCAACGTCATCTTTTGGACGTTGGACGAGCCGAAGATCATCGACGCCATCCTTGAGGAGGCGCAGCCAAACGCGGTGCTGACCAACCGGCCCGGTGTTGTTCGTCATCGCTTCCAGACCCACGGCCAAGCGGTGATGACACCATGAGTTCGGCACTCCTGATTTGTGTCGCCCTCACGACTGCGATCCCGCAGAACCATGCGATCGATCTCCGTTTTTTCGCCGGTTGGGGCGCGACGGTGATGGACAGCGAGACCAGTCGTAGCAACGCGCCGGCAATCGCCCTGACGGTGCGGTATCGTCCGCCGTATTTTTTGGCCCCACACATCGATCTGGGGTGGGCTGGGCTGGTGTCCACGCACGAAACGGCGCGGATCGACGGCACCGCCACGACGCTTGATAGTTCTATGGAGATGATCTGGCTGGTCGCCGGGCCATCGTTTGACTTCGGACGCTTACACATCGCCGTTGGCATGGGAGTTTTCCAGCTATTGATCTCATCGACGCTCGGTGACTCGACCATCACTCCAACTGAGCTCGACCTCGGATACAGTGCCCGCGTCGGCTACTGGATTATGCGTTTCGATTGGCTGGAGATCGGCGCGAGCCTGCGAGGGGTTTACGTCGCCGAGGCAGACATTTTTCATTTCGCCATCGGGGTGGACGTGGGCGGCACGCCGCTCAGCTGGTAACTCTGTCTTGCGGCTGGCGGCTCAAAGGTGGCCAAGTAGGTTGAACAGCGAGAGTCGAGACTCTTTTGCTTTCGTGGCGCCGTACCAAGACAGCCAGCAGGTGCGCGCCGATGGCCAACGCAATGCCCGCAACCACGTCGATTGCATAGTGCCAGCGGAGCACCATGGTGGATGCAACAATATTGACCACGAAGAAGGTTAAGAATGGCCACGTGTATTTCCACGGCCGGCTTTTTCGATAGGTCACTGCATGAATGGCGAAGAAAACAGGGTGGGCCGTGTGCAACGATGGGAACACATCGAGCAGGGCACCGGACCTCGAGACCACACCATCAACGATGCTCCACCAGAACCGTCCATCCAAAGGTTGAGCGAACGCAACGAACACGTATGGACCGTATGCCGGCACGAATGTGTAGGCGATGTGGCCGACACTCGTGATGACAAGGGCACCAAACAGGAGCTCCAGCATGCGCGGCCCACGGCCTAGGAACAACGTGGGCAACAGGATCGCGGCGAGAACCCAGAGATAGCCGAAGTAGAAGAACGAGAACCACTCTATGACAAGGGGGGTGTTGAATTGATTGAGCCAAGCGGCTGGGGTGACACCCAAGAGCCAACAGTCAATGGCATGCAACTCCGAGTCGAGGAGCTCGGGTTGCAAGGCCGGCAACAGTGAGTGAAGAGACAGGTAAGACAAGACCATTGGGCCAAAAACGCCAATGCGATAGATCAGTCCAGGGAGTATCTTTCCGTGAAGGACTTCGCTGCGAATCAACAACACCGTGGAAACGGTGAGGAGCAGTAGGCCCAGATTGGCCCAACGTGCCGAGTTCGCACTATCGCTGTCCGGCGCGACCGCCACCCGCAACAACATGAAGAGGTGGTAGGAGGCACAAACGTAATCCTGGACGGCCAAGTTGCGGCGCACATTTGAGAGGAATTTGGTCAAGGGCCCTGTGTAATCACCCCCACTTCATTTTGTCCAGCGGAATTCATGGCGAGCGGAGTCGTTCCACTCGTACCACACGGTGATGCCCGTTCCATCAGGGAATGACTTCATAGTCGGCGCTCATGTCGAGCTCATCGATAGTCAACCAGCCGGCGGCAATGGCCCTTTCGACGGCGGGCAAGTTGATGCGCACGGTGTCGCATAAGTAGCGCACGGTGTCGCAGATCAGAGTGAAGCCTTCGTCGGGCCACATCCGCTTCTTGTTGGCGTAGAGGCACCGGCCGCCGCAGAGGTCCAAGAGGTCGCAGCTGTCACAGGGTGCACCAACCTCGACCACTGGCAGTGTGCCGAAGCTTGCCGGGTTGCGAATATCGCCCACTTCCCACTTGGGGGCGAAACGCATGACGGGACACGGGACCACTTTGCCGTTGGTGGCGATGGCATACGCGCTTGAGCCGGCACCACAGCGAACGCCAACCGCGGGCTCACCGGTCAGCATGGCATGGGCGAGCGTGGCAAAGGGGACAATCTGTTGGAGGTGTCCGTCTTCCAAGGCGCGGCCCCATTGTTGGGCTAGCTTTTCGATGCCCGGTTGATAGCTCTTTGTGAGCCAGTGTTGCACAAACGGCCCTTCGGTTTTCCAGGAGAGCTCGTGGAAAAGAACGTTGAGCTGCCAATAGATCTGGGCGAACGAAAATTCGCACTCGCCGAGAAAGTGTCCCACGGCGGTGGAAATGTCCGCACCGGGGGAAATGGTCATACGAACATCGACACGTCCTCGGTAGCCGCGATCCCGCAAGCTCTTAGCATTGGCGATGGCGCGTTCGTAAACGCCTTTGCCACGGAGACGGTTGGTCAACTGCGGTGGTCCGTCGAGTGAAATGGAGAACACGTCGACTTCTTCGCCAAGCTCTCGGCCAACGCGATCGAGAAGCAGTCCGTTGGTCTGTACGAAGAAGTGCTTGATAGGCACCTCGCGAACCAGCTTTTCGAGCAAGTCAGTGCGTAGCAGCGGCTCGCCTCCGTAGATCTCGAGCTCTAGCTCAGAAAATGATTTGAGGAATCTAATAAGTTCATCGTCGGTGTAGTTGATGTCCGGCGGCATCTTCTCGAGCATGTGCGACTTTTCGCAGTAGGCGCAACTCAGGTTGCAGCGCTCGGTCATGCACAGGAGAAACCGCATGGAATTGAAGTATCGCTGCAGAGTCAAGTCTGCAACCGGCGAAACCGCTATTTCAGATGTAACTGCTGCGCTGTTCGCACGCTGCCGTTTCCCGAAAAGAATGGGAAGGAATGGCATTTGCGGCAACGAGGCGAGGGAACCCGCGATACTTGATACATGGAGATGAGACACGGTGGTTTGGCGCTGGATATCCCCGAAACCTGGAGCGATTTTTCAACGCTTCTGTTTGTAGCGCCGAGTCGCGATGACAAACTGCCTACCGCGAGCTCTGTGGGGCATGGGGGCGAGGCCGTATCGGTGACCTTTCTAGTCTCGGACCAGAAACCGCAGGAGATCCTGGCGGCACACAGCACCAGCATCGAGGAGGCCAGTCTCGAGGTGACAGTGCTCGAGGAGGGGCCCTTTGAATCACCGTTGGGGTCTGCGTGGCATCACCTTCAGAGGCTTGTGCTCGCCGGTCAACCGGTACTACAGATCGTGGTGGTCATTTCGGCAAGAGGGCTTGCGATCGTTGCCACGGCGGCGGCACCCGAGGTCATTTTCCCACATTGCCGCCAGAAGTTGATGGGGATTTTGCGTTCCATGCGGACGAGCCAAAGAGCATGAAGGTGGGTTCCACGAGAATGCTCAAGCCCTACGAGATGAAGCTCGCCGGCAAGGCGTTCGAGCAGAATCCAGACGCCGAGTTCGTTGTAGTCAATGGCGTCCGAGTCGGCGATCGAAAAAGGACCAAGGCCATCGCCGCCTACGATACCTGCCAAACACCACGACCGAGTCAATATTATATTGATACCATCGACCACGCGGTCAGAGGCGTCACCGATTTTTGTGGCAAGGTGGTCCGCTGGGTATCGAAGAACAAGAGCAATGAGCTATCTGCATTCAAGCGGTTTGTGGATCGGGTCGATCATTCGAAGGTCCACGAGGCTTTGGACGGGTATCTGCAGCAAAGCGAAGCGGTGATCCACGAAGGCACGGTCACGATAGGATTCGCTGGCGGGGCGACGAAAGAAGTCACGGTTCGTGTCGAGGACAAGGCGGCCACAGTCCGTCTCAAAGCGCTCTCGTTGAGCGCCGCCTCCATCGGGGCGGTGCCGGTGGCATCCGTTTTGGCGCTGTTGATAACGATCTTCGGCGGCCCCGTGGTCGCGGCCCTACTCGTCTATATGTTGCCGACATTGGTAACGGGTGGTCTGGCCATTGGTGCCGGTGTGGCCGCCGCTGCCTTTGCGGCAATCGGCGCCAAGGGTATGGCCAGGGCGTTTTCAAGGTTGTCCGCGAAACACGCTGCCCTTGCCGCATGGGCTGCCCTCGTTTCAGCAGGGGGCCCGGTGGGTGTGCTCGGCGCAGTTGCCTTCAACAAGGTCCTCTGGTCCGACGTCGAAGCCGTCCGTCAATTGCGCAAGCCGACCATTGCAGAAATCAATAACCTCTGCCGTCGAGAAGACTCTGATACCCATTCCGATTGCCCAGCCAGCAACGAAACCTCCTCTGGCTTCGTGGGGGCTTAACACGCCCTTGAATCGGATTGCTGCGATAGCGGCCTAGCCGGCCGAAAACAAAGGGTAATATTGATTCAATAGGAGGAGCCCAAATCCTCCCATAGGGTGTATGGGGTACTAACTCACAACTTCGGAGATCTCGCATGGCCGTCGAGCGCATTCAACAAGTCTTTAGAAAGCAGCCCGTCATCGAGAGTCAGGTCCAGCTGCAAGAAGCTCAGCAGCGGCTCAATCTGTTCACAGCGAGCTCATTCGAGCGAGCCCAGTCCCTTAATTTCAGTGATGGTGCGCGGGTCGATGTGCCATTCATGAACGACCAGGATCGGGATCTGGCGGGCAAGTTGTTCGGCTCTGTTCCAACAGAAAAGCGTGAGGAGCTTCAGACTTCCT
>MGST01000277.1:0-11315 GCA_001798605.1 Deltaproteobacteria bacterium RIFOXYA12_FULL_58_15
TTTCAACGTGTTCGACGCTTCTTTTTGCGCGGCTGCTTTTTCCCCTTGGACACGTCCTGATGCGTTGGTGGCTCTTCGTCCGGTGACACAACCGGGGCGTCGGTCGCAGGTTCACGGCTCGGCACTGCCAGAGCGACACCGTCGCAGCCCGCGATACATTGGGTCAGTTGCTTTTGACAGTGGTCAAAACAGACCTCTTGGCCACCACTCGCCTCTTCAATCTGCTCGCAGAGCTCGCGACACAATTCGTACTGCTGTTGCGCCCGCTCTGGACACCTTTGTGCCGTTTCGTCCATGGGAGATTGTCGGCAGGATACGAACGGCACTCCGGCCCGTGGAGCCGGTCTGTACTCGGACACAATCGTCGCCGGCACGTATCCCACTCTTCCCTGATAATCACGAACCAGGAGTTGCTGCCCAACAGCTCCTTGCTCGAAGACCCAAACCGCTTCACCCCGCTCGAGCGTCCCAACCTCAATGGCTCCCTCTTTGACCAACCCGGCAACCATCGGGTGTGGATCATCAACAAATGCTTGGCGCATCTTGGAGCCTGCGACCAGAACGACAACCATCAGGATCACAAGGGTGAGTAGCAAAACGAACGCCGCAGCCAACCCTGATTTGACGGCAAGCGATCGTGAAAGGGCGAAGCGCCATGAACCGTGCACCCAAGCCACCAGCTCTGCGCGCGGAAAAGTCGGCATCTGCCCCTGATACACGGCCTTTGGTTTCACACCTTGCCGCCGAGACGGACGCTCGTCACTCAGAGCAACCCCGAAGTCCTCAGGTTCAGGTGAGTTGACCTGCTCGAGGTTGCCAAGGGTGTCGGGAAAATCCAAGACCGCATGGGCGGCGGGCACGACGGACCCGGCGGGCGCGGCGGGCACGGCAGGCGCGACGGACCCGGCGGGCGCGACGGACTCGGCGGATGCACCAGGCGCGGCATGCGCAGCAGGCGCAGCAGGCGTGGCATGCACAGCCGGCGTGGCATGCGCGGCGGGCGTGGCATGTGCGGCGGGCACGGCGGCAATCTTGCTCGCGGCGTTCGACTGATTGAGCATCGCCCGCAACTCGTCGGCACTGGCGACGACGGTCGCCGCGGCCGCATCCATTCCGAGGTTGAAAGCCTGTGCATCTGGAAGGAGCAGGTCACTCCGAAATCCCTCTGGACGGCTCTCGGGAAAAGCGTCAACGTCAGAGCCCGCGCCGTTTTTCGCCTTCCTTCCGGCCGCGGCCTTTGCGGCGGCCTGCGCCAAATTGGCGGGCACCGTCATGATCTGGGTGGATGCCTTACCAAAATCGGCCTTATTCGCTTGGGGACCCAACGCGGCGTTTCGCGGCCGCACCACAGTGGCAGAAAGCTCCGGGTCTTTGCCGGAGGGCAGGGCCTCAGACGCACCATCGGTGGTTACCCAAAACTCATGGCCGCACTTGCGACAGGCTATCGCTCTGCCGGTGCCTACTTCACGCTCTGGCTTCGAGTGGGTCGTGAGACATTTTGGACATTCAAAAATCACGTTGACCCCATGCTATATTCGAAACCGGCCGCAAGGCCAATCATCATTGCCACAGACACCCTCACCGCAGAGCCCACGCCCATGCCCCCCACACTGTGGCTGCGGTGGTGAGCGCCGCGATCGCTTGCCACCGGGGTCCGAGCTGTAGCCGTGGAGCCATGACGCCAAGAACAATGCCAGCCACGAAACCGGCCACGTGCGCGCGAATATTGGCTCGAGGACCAAACGCCGTAAATGCCAACAGCAGAATGGCGCCGCCGAGACTGCGCATCATACCGCGTCGCAAAATGTCGTCGTGACGGCGGTGACGTGCCGCATGCCCAGCGGCCGCCCCTAGGAGGCCAAACAAACCCCCCGAGGCCCCCACGGTCGTCAACGTGTCCACAGACATGAGGCTGACGAGAAAACCCACCATGGCGGTCACGATCCACCAAAGTAGACTCACTCCCACACCAAACCGCTCCTCCGCGGCCCAACCGAGCACCACGAAGAAGCCGGCGTTTCCCGCAGCGTGTGCGGTATCGGCGTGCAAAGTTGCGGCGGTGATGATCCGCCACCATTGACCCTCCCAGAACCAGACGCTGATCAGTGCTCCTCGCTGTTGCCACTCGCTGTGGGTTGCCGCTCCCCCGGTGACGACAAAAAAGACAACGGTGGTGATTGCCAACCCCACCCCCATGGCGAAGCCCGCCTCCAGCCACAAGGGACCACTGGAACGAGGGGGTTCCTTCTCCATCTTGCGGGCGAGCTCCTCCGCCATCATCTCAGACAACACCACACTCGCCCTGCCGACCTCGCTCGCCGGTACGTCGAGAAAGGCTATTCCAGCCTGCCCGTCCCACCTAAACGCAATGCCCTCGGCGAGCAGCACCGCCTCGCTCTGCGCCATCCACCAGGTGTCTCGCGTGCCCAGCACATTCATCTTGACCCGCCAAACCGTAACCCAATGGTGTTCCCACATTAGAACCATTGGCTTCGCCACCAATCGTGTTTATACCATCAACATTGGAGGTAACCTTGTCGACCCAACCTAGCAAGGATCTGCAGACCTTTCCCAATCCAAAACAGGAGAGGAACTATGAAGTCCAGTTTGAAACTGACGAGTTCACCTGTCTTTGCCCAATGACGGGACAACCTGATTTCGCCAATCTAAGCATCAGGTACCTACCGGATGCACTCTGCGTCGAGCTCAAGAGCCTCAAGCTCTTTTTGTGGTCTTTCCGCGACGAGGGCCATTTCCACGAGGCCGTCATCAACGAGATTCTCGATAGGCTGGTTCTGCTACTCGATCCACGCGCCATCACCGTTGAGGGTCGGTTCAATATTCGCGGCGGCATTGCCACCACTGTTGTCGCTTCTCACCACAAACCGGGTCACATTCCCGTCGAGGCAAGTCCATGAAACTCGAACGATCTGCACAGCTCTACCAACGCGCCATCGCCGTCATTCCTGGTGGTGTTAATTCTCCAGTGCGTGCATTCAACGGCGTCGGGGGCAATCCCATTTTCGTCACACGGGCCCAGGGCCCTTACATTTATGATGCGGATGGCCAGCGCTTCATCGATTATGTTGGCTCGTGGGGTCCCTTGATTCTCGGTCACGCCCCCCGGTCCGTGCTTGATGCGGTTGCCCGCGCGGCCAAAGACGGCACGAGCTTTGGTTGGGCCACGGAACGAGAGGTGGAGCTCGCTGAGCACGTCACGAAGGCTGTACCCTCCGTCGAGATGGTGCGCTTCGTCAGCTCGGGAACGGAAGCTACCATGAGCGCCCTGCGTGTCGCGCGCGGATTCACAGGCCGCGACCGGGTCGTCAAGTTCGCGGGTTGTTACCACGGACACGCAGATGCATTCCTCGCCGATGCTGGCTCGGGTGTGGCAACCCTTGGAATTCCTGGATGCGCCGGGGTTCCCGATGGTGCCGTGCGGGACTCTTTGACAGTGCCCTACAATGATCTCAACGCCGTTGAGGCGACCTTTTCTGAGCATGGAGACACCATCGCTGCGGTCATCGTCGAGCCCGTAGCCTGCAATATGGGACTCGTGCCACCGTCGCCCGAGTTCCTTCCTGGTTTGCGTTCGGTCTGTGACAAATATGGAGCCCTGTTGATCTTCGATGAGGTCATCACCGGTTTTCGGCTGGGTCTCGGCGGTGCCCAGGCGCACTTTGGAGTCACGCCGGACTTGACGACCTTCGGCAAGATCATCGGCGGAGGGCTGCCGGTGGGTGCCTACGGTGGTAGGCGGGATATCATGCGCGTGGTCGCCCCTCTCGGACCGGTGTACCAGGCTGGCACACTTTCGGGAAATCCACTTGCGATGGCCGCCGGCATCGCCACCCTGGAGTGCCTCGAGCGGCCGTCTTTCTATAGCGACCTCGACTCACGGGCGAAAACCCTGACGGATGGTTTGGATAAGGTTCTTGCCTCCCACGGAAATATCGCTCGCGTCGATCGCGTCGCCTCAATCTTCTATCTGTGGTTCAAACCCCAAAGTGATCGCCCTGCGCGGAGCTATGACGAAATCAAATCAGCAGATGCCGGCCTTTTCGTGCGTTTCTTCCACGCTCTGCTAAATCAAGGAGTGACCCTAGCCCCCAGTGCATTCGAAGTCGGCTTCGTCTCAAACGCCCACGAGCTGCAACATATCGAGGCAACCATCACCGCGGTGGACCTCGCCCTGAAATCTGTCCTCGGTTGAGCAAAGTTCATTCACATCCACACTCGGAGTAGGTGCATGCCCATATATGAATACCGTTGCGGTAACTGCGAAATCGAATTCGAGGAGCTGGTCTTTCGACGCGACGAAAAGATTGTCTGCCCCGAATGCGGTACCGGTGATGTAAAGAGGCTCTTGTCGGGTTTTGCTGTCACCGGTGAGGCGCGGCTCTCCGGTGGCGGGAGTTGTGACACGTGCAAACCCAAAACCAAAGCTTGCGGTTGCTCAGGCTGCGGCTGTCATTGACGCCCGTCGACCCCGGGTGGGTCCACGTTCAACTATTTCTTGCCAATGGTAACGCTGGGTGAGTCCGCGGCCGCTCCAGAAGTCGTGCCATCCTTTGGCGTAACTCGGCACTGCCACATGTCATTCGCCTTGACCAACCGAGCAGGCACAGAAGACGAAGTCTTGGCAAACTGTTTCTGCACGCCGTCTTTGAACCACTCGAAGTCATAGGTAATCGGATCGCTGTCGACATCGACCGACGGCTCGACGATTTCACACTCGAGTTGAGTGTTAGCCTTGGGCGTTGACGGCAGAACTCGGAGCACCGGCGACGACGGTGCGGTATTCTGCACCGTAATCTTGGCGCGCACCAACCGCCCCTCGGCTTCGCCATCCGATGGCGCAACCAAGCACTCCCAAACTTGGTCACGCTTCGTGACACTGTGGGGCACCACACTGTCGTCGCCGCCTTTGTGACTCCAGGGTTTGCCATCTAACCACCAAGTGAACCGATAACTCAGGCGGTCAAAATCGGGGTCATCGGACGGACCCTCGAGCCCACACACCAGATCGTCGACGGTTGTGGGCGCGGTTGGGGCTATTGAAATGGTTGCCGCTCCAGGAGGCGTGTTGACAATCAATACCGGTTTGGAGCGGATTGATTTCGATACGAGGGCACCATCGGACGCGGTCACTTCACACTGCCATGTCTGTCGAGTCTTTGTCATGGTGCTCGGCAACTCATGCCCCGACAGCGACAGGGGGATGGGCTGGCCATCCAAGAACCAGCGGACTTGATAGGTGAGATTGTCGCCGTCCGGGTCCGTTCCCGCAACGGGTCGTCCACACACCAATGTGTCAGTGGTTGTCGCTTTGGTCGTCGGCGTCAACTCCACCGACGGCGGCGCAGGCACGTGATTGATCACCAGGAGGTCCGCCATGCCAGCATCGCCCTCAGTCTCCCCATCAAACGCCCGAACCTCCACGCGCCATCTTTGGCCCTTGCCCGTGTCGCCGACGTCAAGTCGTGCCTTGTCCGCCTTCCAACTGCCGAGGCGGATCCCATCGCGATACCATGCGTATCGGTAACTCAGCTTGTCGCCATCCTTGTCGGTCGACGCAGTAACAACTTTCACCTCCACACTGTCTTTGGCCGTCGGTCTCACGTTGGAAAACTCAACTTTCGGAGGTGTGGGAGGCGTGTTCTCAATGGCGAAGCGCAAGGAAACAGGTTGACCGTTCTCCTTGCCATCGTTGGGCGTCACCTCAACGAGCCATTCCTGACCCTTCTTGGTATCCTTGGCATCCAAGGTGGCCGCTGTCCCGCGTGGCTTCGTTGTGTCCTTAGCGAGGTACCAACGGTAATGCAGCTGCACAACATCTGCGTCGTCGTCATGGGCGTCCACCACCACTCGAGGTTCGATCATCTCGTCAGTGCGATAGCGGTAGCGATCCAACAACACCGTGGGAGGTTGTGGTGGTGTATTGATGATTCGAGTTTCCACAAAGGACACCTTCCCCTTGGACTCACCATCGAGCGGTACGACCTCGAGACGCCACACTTGCCCGGCCCGCGTGGCCGAGCTCGGCACCTCTGTCGGGTGTGCTACCTTGGCGCCGTCGACGTACCACTGGTGCTCGTAGGCGATCGGGTCGCGATCTGCATCCGGCTCTTGTGAAACAATCCCCAATTGAAGAGTGCTCGTTGTCTTGGGAGCAATCGGCCAGATGGCTATGGCAGGAGCGGGACTTGCTGTGTTCTGCACCTTGAGCTCGGTGTCGCTCTTACCGCCAGCGACTTCATCGTCGTGAGCTGTAACCTCGACACGAACTTTCTGATGCTTGCGCAAGGTCCGTGGCGGAACGGCTGCGCTGGCTCGGGACAGGCTCAGGGGTTTGTCATCGACCCAGTATCGATAGGCATAGGTGATCGCATCACCGTCGGCATCGGGCGCCGGTTTGGTGATCTTGACACGCACGGAGTCGTCGATTTTGGGCTCGGCAGGTTCGACAACGAACTGTGCAGCCAAAGGCGGCGTGTTCAGAATCCGCACGGTCGCGTCCGTGGGCGTTCCTTCTTCTTCTCCGTCGTATGGCACGACAACGATTCGCCACACCTCTCCCTTTTTCGTCAGTGCGGCGGGAACCTTCGTCGGCTCCCCCTTCGGTTTCACCATCCGCCCGTCGTTGAGCCAAACATAGCGATAGCTGATCTTGTCACCGTCGGGATCAGTGCTAGCCTCTTTGACCCGCACTTCGAGGTCCGCGGTTGTCAGAGGAGCAGTGGGCAGCTGTTCAATCACGGGGGCAGTGGGTGCGGTATTTCTCACCTCGAGCTGGCTCGAAGTGTACAGTTGCGACAGCTTGCCTTTGTCCCCATACGCGGCAAAGTTGGCTGCGCCTTGCAGTGTGTAAGACCACTTCTGGTGCTTCTCGGTCCAGCTCGTTGCCACCTCGCGAAGATTGTCGAGCTCCGATACGTGCTTTCCGTCGCGATACCAGCGAATCAGCGTACCGCTTTCCTTTTGCCAATCTAGGTTAAAGTATTCATAGCTCGCCTTGAGCGCCTCAGTGGTTGGGGGCTTGTCAGAGACAAACCCGACCTTCTTGAAACGTGTTGGATTGGGAGCAAAGGTACCAGTGTGCTTGGCGTCGTGTCCCGGCATTGACCAACTGACGATCGCCTTCTCTGCATCGCCACTTGCGCCCATTTCGATGGCAACCACACGACCATCCTTTGTTGCAACAACAAGATCTGGGGAACCATCTGCGTCGAGGTCGCCTATGACTGGTCCCGCAACAACCTTTCCTCCTCCTGCCACTTTGGGCGTTTTTGCCTTACCACGATGGTCGTGCTGCAGAAGTGTCCCAGCCTCAGTGACAGTGAAGATCTCGGGACTGCCGTCGCGATCCATATCGCCAACGACGCTGTCTTTCTCGACCCGCTCATCCATCTTTGCAGGGAATCCGTTGATCTCCTTGCCACGGCCATCGAATGCGTAGAGGTGTTTGTCGCCGGAGCCGACAACCAAGTCGAGAACCCAGTCGCCGTTGAGGTCGGCGAGGGCAACGCCGCCATAGATTCGGTACTTGGTAGGCACGGGGAAGCCTTCCAGCAATTTCCCGTCCCGGGACAGTGCATGAATCTTGAAGTCTTGAGAACCGAACACGATGTCCGGTGCACCGTCATCATCGATGTCACCAATGGAGGGTATGCCACTGGTGCGAAAGCTCATCCCGTAAGGAAAACCTTTGCGCACCGCTCCGCGAGAGTCGATGACGTAGAGACGGGAATCACCACCGCCGACCACCATCTCGAGATCTCCGTCGCCGTCGAGATCTGTCACCGCCACACCCGACTCTGCACCTCGGCCGATTTTTGCCAATACCTTTGGGGTGACTCCGGCACCGGGAATGAGCGTGAGCTCGCCAACGTCGGTGCTAAAGATCAAATCCTGGCGCCGCGAGCCCTTCACGGGCATGCAGCTCAGTGGGCCCCGAGGGTTGCCGTTCACCTTGACTGGAAAACCACTCACCTCATCACCTAGGGCGTTCACGGCGTAGATCATGCGGCTCGAACCTCCCACGGCGATCTCGAGACGACCGTCGCCATCCAAGTCACAGAGCGCTGGGGGCCCCTTGAGTTGAATGGTCTTGTTCGACGTGGCGTCGCGGAGTCCTTTTGGGAAACCTGGCCAAAGCTTTCCGTCCCCACCGATGATTGCCACACCGTCTCCGACAATGGCCACCGCTTCATCACCATCACGGCCGTCAATGTTGGCAATGGTGAGCCCCCGGACGGGCGTCACCCGGCCGAAGTCGACGGGGTTGTCGGTCAATGGTGTGGACGCCGAGGTTGACGTTGGCAGGGACAAAATGCACGCAACGAAGAACAAGCAATGCAAGCTCGAATACATGGGCAGGTGCCTGAGAGTAAAAGTACTCATCGTGAACGATTGTGTTAAATGCCGCAAAAAAAACACGATACGTGGCTAGAGTTTCTCTGCCAAACGACGGTTAACTTCGCGAAGCCGCGAGCTGAGGACCCTGGCAATATTCACCACGACCCAAGTAAAACCGTTGCGGAAATTCTTGGCGAAGATGTGAAGATTCTCGTTGGTGAGCTCGAGGAGAGTTGTGTCGTATTTTGCCCGAACAGTGGCACTACGATATTCCTTATCGATCAGCGACATCTCGCCGAAGAACATCGGCGCATCAAGAGTCGCGATTGCGGCCAGCTCGCCATCGGGCTTTTTCCGCATAATATCGACAGAGCCCGCAGCAATGACGAACAGCGCGTCACCCACATCACCTTCGTGAAAAACGATGTCGTTTTCTTTGAAACGGCGAACACTGAATAGGTCCGCCACCATCGACAGCTCATTCGGCAATAGATTGTCGAACAGCGGCGACTCGGCCAGCATCTCTCGCTTGTTCTCGATCTCCATGCCCCCTCAAATCACCGCATAACAGTCAAACAGGCAAGTGTCACAGTTGCCATGGGCAACCATTCAACTCGCTGGGGTAAAGATGAACGGAAAGTTAACAGTCACACTTCCGCCATCGGGTTTGGGAAAACGCCAATGTCGAAGACGCGAAACGATGCAGTCGCCGACGGCATCTGAGCCCATCTTGTTAGAGGACACCGACGCGTCTTCAATGGCACCGCTCGGGCCAATGGTAAACTCAATCTCAATTCTTCCTGTTAGCGTTGGGTCGCGTTTCAACTCGCGCTCATAGCAGTCCTGCACCATGCGTTTACGCGCCCGCACCACCTTGGCAATGGCTTCCTGATCGAGTGCGCCGTCAACCTCCGGGGTTGCCGTCGCCACTGAGCCAAGCCGCGTCTCCCGTTTGCCGCCGAGACCGACTTGTCCACCTCCGCTGGTTTGCAGTCCGCCAATCGACGCCTTGTCACCTGAACCACTGCCACGGGTGGTACGAGTGCTACCAGTCGCAAGCCCAACACCCGTGATGCCGTCAAAGGCTGCGTCGAGGTCGCCGCCAACACCACCGTCCCCGAACACGTCCGCCACAGCGCCACTCGCTGCACCAATCCCTGTGGTACCCAGGATCGCCAGCATGCCCTTTCCGGCAATCGTCTGTTGAATCTTGGCTTTTCGGGCTGCCGCAACCTTGGCCTTGCCCGCTTCGTCCTTGGGTTTGTCGTCCTCGTCCTTCTTTTCCTGTTTGCGCTCACCACCTTCGCCCTTGGCTTCATCCTTGGGCTCTTTTTTCTCTTCTTTCTTGAGATCGGGGACGATGAGATCCGCCCACCGATCGTCTACGTCCTCAAGACTGAGCTTGGTCGGTCTCGGAGCGACCTGGAAATAGGCGATGATCGGCGCTTCCACAACAAATGCCGCCAAAAGTGCCGCAGTGTAAGGCCAATCAATCTTCTGCCAGATACTGCCACGAGCTGCGGCGGGTAGCTGTGGTCTTTTGGGAGCTGGAGGCGGCACAACAAATTGGAAGATGATCGTGACTTCACCGATGACAACCTTGCCACGGTGCTGATCACTCAACTCCAAACTGTAGAAGTCGCCCTTTTTCTTCAGGACCCCCTGGCTCTTCAGGGTGGCGAAATCGACGGGCTGGTTGGCCACCGACAATCGCCCGCGCATGCCTTCGGTGAGCACCAGCTCATATTGGCTGCCCTTGACAACGAACAGCTGATGCGTTTTCGGCAGCGAATTGTCCGCAATGACGAAGGTGTTTCTCGGACCGTAGCCGACACTCAAAGACTCGCGGCGTCGAAGACGCTGCTCCTCAATGACTTTGCCACTTTGGACCACACACGCACGCAGAATCTTTGGGGGCGATTGTCTTCCGCGTGAAGTGGGCGGTTCCATAGCAGTCACTGGTGACGCCGATGTCTGCACCATACCCCTACCTGCGGGCAGCCGAAACTGCGGCCAAACCCGTTAAGATTCCCGCTTGATGACAGCGAACTTGAACTTGCTAAACTGCGCCTGCCCCGCGGTGTACATCACCTGTGACAACAGACTAAACGGGACATGTCGGTCCGCAATGATCGTCACAATTTCGGTGAACTTCGCGTCCGCCCGCACTTTGGCAATGCGTTTCTGCTTGTCCACTTCCTCTTGAAGCTGTTGGAACAGCGGATCAATGAGGAAGCCGCCACTTGATCGATCCGACTCGGACACCATCCCGTTTTCCATGTCGATGACCTTCGTGTCGTCGACAAGAATATTGCTCAACGTGACCGTCACCGCCGTAGAGTCGGCTGGGTCGATCATCGACTGTGAAAACGGCAACTTCAAATCCTTCGCCTGTTTGAGCTGCACCGGACTGTCCGAGTAGCTCTTGATCAGAAACACCAAGATAATCGTCATGATGTCCATGAGCGAAGTGATAGACAATCCTCCCGGCTCCGTTAGCACCCGACGCTTGCGCTTCTTCCGGCTTCCTCCTGGAGGTGCCGCAAAGGAGCTTGGATCTGGCAGCTCATTGATTTCCTGCGGAATATCTTGCTGTGCATCACTCATTCAACTCTCCCATGCTGCCGCCAACCGGCCGCGCCCTGTATGTCGTGAACTCAGGCTCATGACATGCCGGGGCTTAGCACCACCTCATCAAAAAGCGTCCGCATCTCGCCGCCTGCATCCTTTACCTCACGACTCGCATCCATGACGTCGGTCAAAGACTCGTAGTCGGTGTCGGCCTCCGCGGCAATAATGATACGGCGTTCGTCGGGAAATGCATCTTTGATCTCGATGAGCTTTTTGGCCAGCGCCTCATTGTCGTAAATCCAGAAGGAGCGGGCCCCCGTCTCACCCTCTTTGCAATTGCCCGCAGCCTTGTTCTTGGCGCGAGGCGGCGGCACTGTGTTTGCGAA
>MGST01000277.1:11390-11472 GCA_001798605.1 Deltaproteobacteria bacterium RIFOXYA12_FULL_58_15
GCCCAGAACTCCCCCCGACCCGGCCACCGTGTAACCTTTGTCAGTGATGGTTACCGTCAAGTTCAACGGCGGCTTGTCCGGC
>MGST01000277.1:11508-31423 GCA_001798605.1 Deltaproteobacteria bacterium RIFOXYA12_FULL_58_15
ATCGCTGGGGCCGCAACGTTGATAACCGCAATTTCGACGAACGCAGCAGAGACGAGCAGAACGGGAATCAAGATGGCGATGAGATTCATCATCGGCGTCAGATTGATCTCCATGTCCGCTTCTTTGAAGTTTCGCCTCTCCGACGGCTTCCTTGCCATGGAACACCTCACGTCTCCACACATCAGTGTGGAGGCTCATACTACACACTCAAACGCTCAACGGTCGAGGGGGCTCTGAGCACCCTTGCCACGGGAAACCAAGAGATTTTGCAACTTGACCGAATACTGGTCAATCTCGTCGATGATCTTCTTCGAAACGTTGTTCAAGAAGATGTAAGCGAACAATGTGGGGATCGCGACGATGAGTCCGAAGCCCGTCGTGTTCATGGCGATGGAGATCGACGCGGTCAACATGGCGGTCTTCATGTCTGGTGGTGCATGGGCAACTGCCTCGAACGCGTCGATCAGACCCATGATGGTTCCGAGCAATCCGAGCAAGGTGGCGATATTCGCAACCTGCTGCAAAGTCCCAGTGCGCTTGGTGATGTTCGGGATGACCTCGAGGGTCGCCTCTTCCACCGCGTTGGCTATCTCGATCTCGCCCTTGTTGGCGCGGGTGAGACCCGCCTTGATCACCTTGGGCAGTGCAGCCGATGGTGCGGCGTTACAAAGCTTGATGGCACGATCGATGTTGTTAGCCATCACCAGCTTCTGGATCTGTGCCATGAACTGATTGGCGTTGATGTTGTACTTGAAGAACAAGAAGATAAAACGCTCAACAGCAATCGCAATGCCGAACACCGAGACGAGCGAGATGGGGTGCATAAAGAAGCCCCCCTCAGTGTAAAATTTTGCCATTTCTCCAAGCATCCCGAACTCCTCCTAGTTGTGGGCCGTTGCTGTTGCCCATGTCGCCTAAATTGCCAATGTCAAACCGTTGACGAAAGCAAATCAAAAAGGGTCCTTCTCCACTGACTCGAGAATCTTGGGAATGAAGCTCTGCTTCAGCTCAAGACCCTCAAAGTTCAAATTACTGCGCTGCAAAATATAAAAGGCCTGGGGTTTCTGGATCCTACCTTCGACCTTGATCGCCTCCAACCTTATTACCTTTCGTCTGGGTTGATTCTGCGCCCGTGCAGAACCGATGGACCCAATCGAAAGCGCGATAATAAGCGCATAGGCCCCCATCACCGCAAGTAGTTTCTGGTCTCTCATTCTCATTACCTCAAACACCGCCCGTTTCAGGGGCATCTGCGGGCTTGACGGGTGTGCCGTTTTGGTCCTTGGAAGGCTTCTTCGCAGGTGAATCAGATCCGGATTCAGGGACGACCTCGCCGCCGAGATCATCTGTCGGCTCTTCGGTGCTTGCATCACCTTTGTTCGATTCGGCCTGGACGTCTGGTTTGGTTTCTTGATTGGCATTCTCTGCCGCTTCTTGCTTCTTCTTCGCGTCCTTCTCCTCGCGCTCTTTGGCTCGATCGCGCCGCTTTTCCTCCTGCTCGATGGCCTTTTCCGCGGTGCCGATGTGTTCAGCGATCTCCTCCCGCTCAGCGCTACTCACGGAAACCTTGGACTCATAGGACTTCAAATAACCGATGCACTCTTGGTACCGAGCGATCATATCTTTGTCTGGAATCTCGTTGTCAAGATACAGGACTCCCAGATTGAAGAGTGCCTGGGGTGCACCGCCACCTAATTCGAGCGCCTTTTTGTAGGAGGTCTCAGCCTCGACGATGCGCTGGTCGCCACGATAGGCGTTGCCGAGATTGAGATAGTATTGCGGCCGCCCCGTCTCCATGGCGACAGCCTTCTCCAAGACCTCTGTGGCGCCCTTGAACGCCCCGACCTCGTTGCGTAGAGCCCCCAGGTTGTTGAGAATTGCTGGCACGCCTGGATTGGCTGCGGCGGCACGCTCAAAGGCCTGCACGGCC
The DNA here is from genome assembly GCA_001798605.1 of Deltaproteobacteria bacterium RIFOXYA12_FULL_58_15. GTDB lineage: Bacteria > Myxococcota > XYA12-FULL-58-9 > XYA12-FULL-58-9 > XYA12-FULL-58-9 > XYA12-FULL-58-9. The sequence continues at coordinate 13,439 of MGST01000277.1, forward strand.
AGGGCCTTCTCATCCTTCGCCACGAGCACGAGCCCTAACTCTGAGAAAGCCTCACCGAGCTGGTCATCAATATCAATGGCTTGATTGAGGGCCATGGTGGCGAGCTCATACATCTCCTTGCGCCGATACATCATGCCCATGGCAAGCATCGCCCGAGCGTTGCGCTCGTCCTCCTGCAGAACTTTGATTGCGTTGTCTATTGCTGCATCGAACTTGCCAACCCGCGCCAACACCACAGCCAGAGCTGACCGCACCATGACACCCGAATCCAGGTGCTTGGTCAAAATCTCCTCGGCACCCACCAGATCGCCTCGGCGAACCTTGAGAGACGAGAGCCCGACCACCGCTGGACCGAATCCTGGGCGAGCGCTGAGCGCATTCTGATAGGCCTTCTCCGCATCCGCAAAACGCGACTGTTCTTCGAGGAGAGCCCCTGCATTGTAGGAGGCCAGGTACAGCTCCGGACTTTCGCTGGCTGCGCGCTGAAACTCCAGAAGGGCTCCATCGATATCGCGTCCAATCAACATGAGTCCCTTCTCATAGGCTGAGCGAGCCGCAGGGCTCACGCGCTCGAGAATATTTGCCTCTTCCTTCGCTGCATCCGCCGCCGTGGCCTCTGCAGCCGGAGCCTCCTGCTTCGACTCGACAGATTCCACCGGCACCGGCTCGACTGACCCAACCGGCGTCGGCGCGGCCTCCACAGGCGGTGCCTGGGTCTCGGGAGCGCAGGCCGCCACCATGACTATCGCAGCGAGCAAAACGAACCGGACAGGCATCATCGACAACATGTTCTCACCATCCTCCATCACGGGGCTGGGGCTGGGGGTGGAGGAGGTGGGGGTGGAGGAGGCAACATTGCTTCGGGCTGCACCGGCTCGATTGGCGTTGCCGCAGGCTCGATTGGCGTTGCCACCGGCAGAGCAGCGGGGGTCGCGGGTGCCGCCGAAGGCACAGGGCTCTCCTCTTCAGGCTCCGACCTTGGGGTCGGCGCAGGTGTTGGCGCTGGTGGTGTAGGTGCAGTTTCAGGCGCCTGGGTCGGTTCAAAAATCTTGCCATTGGAATCGACGATTGGCGGCGCAGAAACCACGAGATCGTCCACGTACGTCTTTGCGTCTTTTTGCAATGGCCACTCACGACGCCGGAGCTTGTTGAGGGCAACCAAGGTTCGTTTCGTCCACTTGTTTGCCACCTGGAACTCACGTGCCCGGCTGATGGTTGTTTCGAAGGCGGACACAGCCTTGTCTTCAATGGTAATGGCCTTGTCTTCGAGTGCAACCTTGTACTGGTCACAGACCTCCTCGACACTCCAACCCCCGCCCTTCGCAGCCCGTTTGACATCAGCAGGGCAGGGAGCAGCCAAAATCGCCTCGGCGAACTTTTGATACAACTGGCCGATACGGAACAACGACGCCAAGGTCCAATCAATCTGTTTGAACGACAGGATGTCCTTGTATGAAGTCTCGACCTTCTTGAGCGCTTCGGCCTTTTTCTGTAACGCCTTCTGTTGTTGCTTGCCGTTGCCTTCGATCTTGAGTTTGTCGAATCGGGCAAAATCTCGCTCGACCAGCGCAAATTGGGCTTCCGCAGCAAAGGGCGCAGCTTTCGTCTTGTCGGCCGACCGCTGAAAGGTCTTCACCACCAGTTGGTAGTGTTGGACCGCATCTTTCTCTTTGCGCTGGTTCTCGTAGGTCTTGGCCATCTTGAGATAGGCCTCGACAACCTTGTCGGCGTGTGCCGCATTTCCACGATATTTCTTGACGAAGGTTGTGTAGGTCGAAATCACCCGCTGACCGTCGCCCATTTTTTCGTACACCGCCCCCGCTCGAAAACACACCGCCGGAGCGTCGTCGCGGTTGGGGAAGAGCTTGCAGTAGCGTTGATACTGGACGGCCGAGCGTTCGTAGTCCTGAGTGTTCTCCAGTGAGAGAGCGGCGTTGTAGATCGAATCGGCCCGCCGATCGCTCTTTGGGTAGTTCTCAACAAGTTTGAGATACGACTCGATTGCCTTGGGGAAATCGAAGAAGCGCTCCGCGTTGAGCCCAACCCTAAACAACGCCGTGTCTGCCAAGGGTGACTTCGGCCGCTCCTTGACCAGGCGCTCGTACAACTTCGACGCAGAGTCATAGCGTTTCACTTTTTCGAAGTTGACCGCTGCGTTGTTGAGGGCTGAATCGACGAACTGAGTGTCGGGGTTCTCCTCGATGAGCTTGAGGTACATCTCCGCCGCCGCCTCCCATTCACCCTTGGTGTCGAGATCTTCGGCGAGCTTGAACATGGCACCTGTCTTGAATTTTACGAGATCCCCGGCAAAGGCCTTGCGTCCTGGAGTCGACGAGCGTTCCAGCAAAGAACGGGTGAACTTCTCGACAGCGGCAAAGTCTTTCTGCGCCAAGTAAGACTCGATGATCAGGTTGGACGCAAACTCAGCGACCTCGTGCTGCGGAAACACCTCAAGTATCGCTTGAAACCGAGACCGAGCCTCGTCAAGGTGATCGTGGGTGTAATAGATTTCGGCGGCCTTGTAGAGCACCTTGGGCACTTTTTCATCGATGGGTGCCACCGCCGCGTAACGGTCTGAGGCATCGACGAGATTGCGACGAATCTCGGGGATTTCCTGCGGCGCAATGGCCTGACCCTCGGGCCGATCGCTGCTCTTGAGCACCTTGGGCGCTGCAAAGACACCTTGGCTCTCAAGCAACTTGATCTGGTTTTCATAGGAGAGAATGATACTGAATGCTGACTGCTCGCGGAACTTGTCGTCGGCATTGGAATCCCGAACCAGGATGTACTGCTCGGCCGCGCTTTCGAACTGCAGCGAGTAATACAAAGACTCTGCGTAGTAGAATCGCAGCTCGTACAACTGTCGATCATGCGGAAAACGCCGCAGATAGTCGCCGTAGGCTTGAGCCGCTTCTTGATACGATGACTTGGCAAGCTCGATCTTACCCGCTTGCTTGTGAATCTGCGCTTGTTTGTGGTGAAACAAAGCAGCAGAGTACAAAGACTTGCGGGTCAGCTCGACCGCGTTCTTGACAGCGTCCTCATTGTCGCGATGCTTCTCGAACCACGGACTGCCCTCTGAGTAACTGCGCGCGAGGAAGGCGCGGGCCAGAGCGGCGGATTCGAAGTTGCGGTTTCGTTCATGCGCCTCAATCAACTTTTCCTGGATCAAGGGAGCGTCAACGTGGTCACCGAATCGTTCTTGCACCACGGTGTACACGGCGACGGCATCGGCGAAACGGGTTTGGTCCATGTAGACGTCACCAAGTCCGGCGATCAGCTCACGGTCGTAGGGTTTTTCCCCGTTCTTTTGGAGAAGCTGCAACAGCTTGTCGAGGCTTCCCCACTGTTCATCGGCATAAGAAATGGCAACGTATTGCACCGACTCCTGGTGCAGCTCACCACCGCGTTCTTTGCCCTCGGCTTTGGTCTTCACGTTGAAATCCAGAAGCTCGACGAAGGTGTCTACCGCCTTCTGGAACTCCTCGGGTGACCGCTCGGGATCCGCCAATCGATAATGGGTCCAAGCGAGCTTGTACATCGCCTTGTCGTAGAACGGACTGTCGTAGTGGCCGAGAACCTTTGAATACGCATCCAACGCAAGTTGCAACTCGTTGGCAGAGAAGTAGTACTCACCGATGCGGGTCCAGACCTCGGCGGCGAAGCGTGAGTCGGGGTATCGCTCGACCATCTCAAGGTAGACGTCGACGGCGCGCTCTTCCTCCCCCTGCTCACCAAGGCAATAGCCCAACAGGTAATAGGCACCATCGATGAGACGATAGCCCGGGAACTCGGTGATCAACCGTTGCATCATGCCAATGGTGGGCTCGTAGTGGAATGTGGGCTCTTCGGGCTCGGGTTCTTCCGATTTCGGTGTCCACGTGCCGATCACCTTGTCGTAGGTCTGTCGCGCCTGAAAATATTCGTCATATGAGTGTTCAAAATAGAGCTCCGACAACCTGAACATGGCGTCTGGCGTGTAGCGAGGATCGTCAGGGTAACGGGCAAGAAACGCCTCAAACTTCGCAATGGCCGCATCGCGCCGGGCACGCTGTTCGTGCTCCAACTTGACGATCAAGGTTTCGTAGGAATCAAATAAAAGGCTGCGTTTCTGTTGGTACTTCTGCTCGATGAGATGGCGCGTGGTTTGGCGAAACTCGGCTGCCTGCTCTTCAAATTGTCGAACCGTCTCCCCCAAAGATTCGAGCTCGGCACTCTCTTCAGCGGTGTAGCTAGGACGGGAGGGCAACCCGTTGGCCGCAAGCGGCGACGTTCCGCCGGACTCGACAGCGAAGGCTGGCGACGCGAGACTCCACACCATCATCGCCAAAACCGTGCCAGGGCACTTCGCAGTGCATGCCACACTCTTGGGTGCTGAAACTCGCGTCACAATCTCACTCACCATGCGAAGCTCGCCGAGCGCCTCAGTCGCCGCTCAACACCTCGCTGAACTCTTGGTCCAGTATCTGCAGCTCTCGGCGTTGCTCTGCAACCCGTTGGCTGATCTCATGAGTCCGCATTTCTTTTTTTGCCCACGCCACATCGACAATTCCGACATCAGCACGCAACACGAGAGCCTGAAACTTCTTCTGCACTTCGCGAAGTGATCCCTTTGCAACTTCTCCAACCACCTGCTTGGCCTCTTCACGAACGGCCACCATCGAATCGCGATGAGCCTGCAGAGCCCGCCGCTCTTTCGCCAATTCTTCCTTCAAGCCAACAGAACGCAGAGCGACGAGCTCCCCGATCCGGGTCTTGAAGCCTTCCAACTCGGCGTTGTAACCACCAATGACTTCTCGCAATCGTTCGATCTCACGGCGTCCCTGCCCAGCCTCAGCCGCAAGGTGTTGGACACTCGACAGAATCTCGCGTTCAGATTCCAAATTTGCCGAATAACGAGCCCGCACCTCCTCCTCGCGGGCTTCCTTTTCACTGGTAACGGAAATCAGTGCTTTTTCTGTGGCGATTTGCTGCTCGAGCATCCTGTGGATCTTTTCGAGCTCCTCCACTTCGTTTAGGTGCGTCGCGATCCGACCGGAGTAATCAGCATGTACGTCATCGGCGATCATTTCGCGATGCTGCCCAATCCAAGCTTTGAGACCATTGAGCTGCGCTCGCATGCTGTCGATGTCATACTTCAGACGATAGGCTTGCTGTTGTAGGGCCAACATGTTTCCACGCATGACTTCAACACGCCCCTCATACTCCTCTTTCTGCTGCGGTAGTTTGCGATACTCTGGCTCCAAGGCTGCCCTCTGTGCCAACACTTGTTCGAGCTCTGCTCTTTGCGCATCACCCAGCTCTCCCTGCACAAGCCCACGTTCGATCGTGGTGAGACGCTCCTGAAAACTCACCAGGGTGTTGCCGTATTCAAGAATGAGACCTTGAGCCCCTTTGAGTCCGGGGAAAAATGAAGCTCGCCGCCCAGAATCAAGGATCGACATCAACTGAGAGATCATATCGTCGGCTTGGCGCAACGATTCGTCACTCTCATCGATGGCTCGCAGCACCCCCAGCGCGTGTCGCAACTTTCCAGCATCCCGCGCCCAATGGACAGCCAACGGCGACAGAACTCCTCGAGAACCCCCAGTTCCACTGACCGCCTCGAAATACTCTTCCGGGGCGATGTTATCCTCAATCAATCGATTGAGCTCGTCACGGGGCCGGCCGTATCGATCGACAACCTCGTCGAACACCTCCTCAGCTTGCTCGAGCTGCCCTACCTTGATGCGAATATTGCCGAGCAATAGGCGCGCCTCAGGCGCGATCGGGTTCTCAGCTTCGGCAAGCAGGAGGATCTCGAGAGCATTCATTGCTTTCTTGTACTCGACAACCCGCTCGGCGTCGGTCGCGGCTGCATTGGCGGCTCTCACGTACGTCCACGTCACCTCAAACAATGCCTCTTCAAACAACGGGCTCGTTCGCGCGACATACTGATAAGCATCCGCGGATTCACCGAATCGACCTTGCTCAAGTAGGATGCGCCCTTGGTTCATGGCGGCCAAATCCCGTATTTGAGCCGCGCCAGCAGCACTCTTCTGCGAATGGGCCAGCCGCTCGAACTGCTCGCGAGCAACGTCTAGCTCACCCGCTTGCAGACTCGCCACCGCATTAACGTATGCAGCACGCAGAGCAAGTTCGTGATCTGGCGGCACCCCTGCGAGCGTTTCTTTGACCTTGCCCGGTAAGCCCTGACGCAGGAGACTCTTGGCGCGAATATACGCAATGCCCGGTGGCAAGTGGCCCCGCCCCTCCAGCACGCCCACGTGTTCTTCGAGACCATTCCAGTTTTCGTTGCGATCGGCTATCTGGATGAGCCTTCTCACCGCATCTTCAAGAAATTGCCGATCACGTCGCTCGACAATCTGCTGGAACAACTGCTTCGCAGATTGATCGTGCTTCATTTGGTAGAGCGACTCTGCCAGGTAGTAGAGCCCCTTGGGATATGCGGGCTCACCGGTGTTTTTTCGATCGGCGATAAATTCGTACAGAGCCAAGGACGCCCGCTGGTAATCCCCAAGGAGAAACAGGATCTCAGCATCGGTGACTCGCTCTTCGAGTTTCCGACGTTTGCCCTCAACCTCAGCGGCGTCATATTTGCCAATCAACGTCTTGAGCTTGACACCCATGGATGCAACGTCGTTGCTGACCCCTTGCAACGGGGCTGACTGGGCTGGTGCCCGAGCCGGCAACAACAGCGAGACCATCGCAACCAGAAGAATTGCGATCCTCGAGCCGCGAACCAGCCCCCGCATCTCATCGCCTGCGGAAATCACTCGCCGTCCACACCTTCGGCCTTCTTGGTGGCCTCTTCAGCAACGGTTGTGTCCTTCAGGGCCTGCGTGCTCTCAAAGTCGTAACGCACCGAAGGCCGGTCCTTGAGCTCGGTGGTCAGACCACCTTTCTCAAAGCCAACGATACGAACCGTCGTCAGCTTTCCTTCCTCCGCGTTGAAGGTGAAGCTGGACTTGATCTTGAATTTGTAGCCCTTCAGATAGCTGAAAAAGCCATAACCGTAACCTTGATACTCCATAAACACTGAGATCTGATGGTTGCCCGGCGCGATACTGCCGTTGAACACCTCAATTTCATTTTGCTCATCAAGCTCACCCGCCCCTGAATCGGCACGGTTGAAAATGGGTGCGCCGTCGAGCGCGTACTGAACCCGACGCAGCTTGAACGAGCTGCCCATTTCATTTTGGTGTACCAGGACAGCCTTGGCACCGGAGATGGCACCGTGCAAGACCACTTCTTGAAGTTGAATCAAGCGAGCCTTCGATTGGAATATCTTCTCTTTGAGCTCGTTGACACGCTCTTCGATGTCTCGAAGCTTGATATTGAAGCCTTGCTCTGTTGGCGGAGCAGCTGCCTCACTGATCTCCTCGCCTGTGGGCGCCTCACCCGAGGGGGCGGTTAAGGAAGGAGTGGTGTCTTCCGTCGTCTCACCAACAGCTGGGGCAACAGTCTGTGCCCACGCAGATCCCCCAGAACCAAGCAACAGCGCCAGCCATACGCCCAGCGCAACATTTCTTTTGCTCATATCAAGTCCCTATAGGCCAAGGATTGCGGCCAAACTCACAGAGCCATGCGACAATGATCGGGCGATGTTAGCCCCCCCCGTGATGCAGGTCAACGCCCTAACCCAGCCCCAAATCTCCTCGACCTAACGGCACATCTGGCGATTCGGACAGCACTTGATCGTGGATTTGGGCCAGCACTGGGGTCCATTCGGAAACGGTCGCCGATGAACCGCGACCCAACATGTTTTTGCTGCAAAACGAAAGGCCGTCAACCGCCCTTTTTCAGCTCGGTGAGGACGAGCTTGGCAATCGCCTTGAGCGTATCGAAGACCCCATTGCCCAGGGTGGCCGATGCGTCGAAGTCGGGAACCAGTCGCGGATTGAGAAGACGCCTCAACTCCGGTGCCTCCGCCGCGTTGGGAAGGTCGCGTTTGTTGTATTGAATGACGAAGGGGATTTTGTCGAGATCGTACCCTTGCTCCGCGAGGTTGGTACGCAGATTCTCCAAAGACTCGAGATTGGCTTCCATGCGCTCGATCTGACTGTCGGCGACGAACACCACGCCGTCAACTCCCTTCAAGATGAGCTTACGACTCGCGTCGTAGAACACCTGACCGGGGACGGTGTAGAGATGGAAGCGGGTCTTGAAACCTCGAATCTCACCGAGCGACAGCGGCAGGAAGTCGAAGAACAACGTCCGCTCTGTCTCGGTGGCGAGGGAGATCATCTTCCCCTTCGCTTCCGGATTGGTCTTGTTGTAGATGTACTGCAGGTTCGTCGTCTTCCCACACAGACCGGGACCGTAATAGACGATCTTGCAGTTAATCTCGCGGGAGCTGTAATTAATAAAGGACATGGCGCTGTAGCGTTCCGTTACTCGCTAAACAGATTGTCAATGTCGTCGTCGGTGATCTCAGCGAATGGAGTCCCCTGCGCATGACTCTGAGCCTTTGCGATCATCGTGACAAAAATACCACCTAGCTCCTCACTCGCCTTTTTGACCCGCAGTCGAACCAAACCGAGGCTCGACCTCTGATCAAACATGACCACGAGGATCGCCCGCTGGGCGACGATGGAGAGGTGCAGGTTGTCCTTCTCCCCTTCGTGGAACACATTGGGAAACTCTTTCTCGCCGATCAGTTTCGCCAAACCACTCGTGGCGGCAATGTTACCTGCGGTGAGCGAAGCCAACGACGTCGTATCGAGGTTGTCGATCTCCCCATGGCTGGTTATGTACTGCCCGTTCTTATCAACGAGCAAAACAGCCTTGGCATTCGCCTCTCTGGTGAGGCGTTCGCAGATAGCTGATATCAGCTTGAACTCCTCTTCATACATGACCATCTGCTGGTCCATGCCAATGACGCTCCTCTAGCACTCCTCAAACGCCGTGACTACGAGTGACACCAAGTAAATGACGGGTGCTTAAATAGCAGACCACCCACTCGCGTGCAAGCAACTGATTCGCCTTCGCGATGATGTTTATCTACAGAAGAAACCTGCATTAAAGCTCCCTGCGCTCGGCAAGGGCCCTCCCCAAGGTTGCGTGGTCAATATACTCGAGCTCGCCTCCCAAGGGGATTCCTGAAGCAAGACGGGTGACCCGAATCCCCAGCGGCTTGATGAGGCCGGTGAGATACAATGCGGTAGCATCCCCCTCGACGTCGGCGTTGGTCGCTAGAATCACCTCTGTCACACCGGCCTCAAGCCGGGAGAGCAAATGTGGGATCTTCAGATCCTCAGGTCCTATGCCATCGAGGGGGGCGAGCGCCCCGTGTAGCACGTGATAAAGGCCCTTGTAGGCGCTGATGGATTCGATGGCGCGCAGATCCTGAACGCTCTCAACCACACATATAGTATTGGATTGCCGCGATGGACTATCACACACCCGACAGCGTTCACCGCTGCACAAATTCTGGCACATTTTGCACATTCCCACCTGGTCGCTCACAGCGACCAGCGCCTTGGCCAGATCGCGTGCCAAGGAAGGCCCCTGATGCGGGGATGCTCGAATGATGTGAAAGGCCAGCCGGGTGGCGCTGCGCTCGCCGATACCGGGAAGTCGGCTGAGCTCCAGAATCAAGCGTTGGATGGGATCGCTGCCAAGAGCGAGGTCTCGATCATCGATTGGCATCGGGGAACCCAAACGCCGACAGATCGACCCCGAGCCCTTGGGCAAAGTTGCCCATCTTCTGGCGCAACTCTTCTGCCACCTTGTTTGCCGCTTGGTTGAATGCGGCACGCACCAAATCTTCGATCAGGGCCTTGTCACTGGACTCCATAAGCTTGGGGTCGAGACTCACCTCCACCGCCTCATACTTACCCGTGAGAACCACCCGCGCCATGCCGCCACCGGCCTCGCCGGTAACACGCAGCCTGGCTGCCGCTTCTTGACTGTTAGCGAGCTGCTCGCGCACCTGGGTCGCCATCTGCATGAGATTGGCAATATCCATGAATAACTCCTACGCCGACTCGTCGGCACCCTCGCTCTTTTCAAGGGTAATCACTTCTTTGATCTCACCGCCAAGAATAGAGATTGCCCCCTTGACCGCCGGGTGATTGAGCGCATCGGTACGAATCTCATGATCGCGGCTCTTCTCACGTCGCGCTTCAGATTCGGCGATCGTGGCTATCCTCTTCCCAGCCTCAGAATTCGCAGCGGACAGCGTGAGAGTAACCGGCACACCAAAATGCTCAGCCAGCGCCTGTTCGAGCAACGAGCGATTGCCCCGCTCCTGGGCCGATTCCCAGTAAAAAGTCTTGGGGGGATACGCAATCTCCACCCCTGTGGCAGCAAATGAAACGGGTCGCCCGTGTTCCAATACCGACGCCAAAGCTGGCCGCTGTCGCCGCACCCGCTCCACCAATTCTCCCCATTCGGTCGACGGCGCCTTGGGCTGGCCATCGCCGCCGGAAAGTCCCTTGGGCTGGCCATCGTTGCCGGAAGGCGCGACGGGCGTGGCTGACTGAGAACCCACTGACACTTGACGTTGCGAAACAGACTGGGTGACTGCTTGAGAACTTGCCTTGGCGGAATGCTCTGACGTAGACGGTAGAGCCGTGGACTTGCTAGGACCTGACATGCCTCCAGCCGGATCGACACCGGCTTTGGAGCTCGGCATTTTTCCCGACGCCTTTGCAGAGGTGCCAACCAAGACAGCATCGAGCTTCTCCAGCAGGGTCCCCAAGGACTGTGCAGGCTCGACCTCTAGCAGTCGCAACAGCCCCATCTCAAGACTTATGCGGGGAAATCGGGAACGACTGACGTCATCGGTGACGCTCACCAACAGGGAGAAATAACGGTGCAGGTCAGGACGACTGAGAGTATTGGCCTGTTGTTTGAGTCCGTCGATTTCGCCCGGTGATCGATCGAGTAGGGTCTCCGACGGCGACTCGACCATCTTGGCCACCATGAGATCGCGGAAGTGCTCGACCAACAGGCTCGACAGATCACTGAGGTCATAACCCCGCGCATCCACCTCGGCAACCGCCGCCAACAGACGGTTGGCATCCTTGGCCAAGATCGCATCGCTCAGTTGGAAAATGATCTCGCGATCGACGACACCAAGCGCCTCGATGACCTGGGCGTCGTCGGGCACGTCTCCGGCATAGCTGAGAACCTGGTCGAGGAGCGATAGGGCGTCGCGAACAGATCCTTGGGCCTCACGGACAACCGCGGCAACAGCCTGGGGTCCGAGAGTAGCCCCTTCCTTGGCAAGGATGCCGCGCAGGTGCTCCGTGAGCACCGGGATCGAAACCCTGCGAAAATCAAACCGCTGACACCGCGAGAGGATCGTTGCGGGGATCTTCTGCGGCTCGGTGGTCGCAAAAATGAACTTCACATGCTCCGGCGGTTCCTCGAGGGTCTTGAGCAGAGCATTGAATGCCTCGGAAGTGAGTTGGTGCACCTCGTCGATGATGTAAAGCTTGAGCCGACCTCGGCTGGGCATATATCGGACAGTCTCACGCAGCTCGCGAACGCTGTCGACACCCCGATTCGAAGCGCCGTCGATTTCGAGGACGTCAGGACTTACGCCCGAAGCGATCTCTTTGCACACCGAACACTGCCCGCAAGGGCTCTGTGTGGGTCCCTTCTCGCAGTTGAGAGCCCGCGCCAGAACCCGCGCCGTCGTGGTCTTGCCTACCCCACGAGCCCCAGTGAACAAAAATGCGTGATGGACGCGATTGAGCCGAATGGCGTTCTTGAGGGTTCGAACCACGTGGGCTTGACCGACAATCTCGTCAAAACTCCCAGGCCGATATTTCCGCGCAAGGACCAGGTAAGACACAGTCACCTCGGAGTGAAGGAAGGCCGATGTATAGCCAGCTGACCGGCGTCCGTCCAGCCCCGGAATCAGTGAAGCGGGCGTTCGCGCAGACCACCGCCCTGATTTAGAAAAACGTCGCTCGTGTCTCCACTGAAAGTGAGACTTTCTCGTCCTTGGCCTCGGGGCGAGTGGCCAGAAGCTCAGAAACAAAAACGATCGTTCCCTGCACGGGGCTCCGACGGCTGCAGGTTCCGGTGAGCCTTCCCCGGACCGTGCCATGAAAGGAGGCCGCATTCACAGGCATTGCGCCTATCTTGAAAACACGCTGCCCGCCTGGCACCAACCAGCGCTCGATAGCGAGCTCCACCTCGAAGGTGTCGCTGTCTGTCTTCGCGAGGGAGAACTCTGCCCTCTGCACCACGACCAAAGAGTCCTCAAAGAGGATCTCCCCAACCACCTGCCACCGGGCCCCTGTGCCGATGGGGGTCGCGGGAAACGGCAGCAGGCCCTGGGCAACAACGTCCCACATCCCTCCGAGTTCGGCCGACTGAAGCGAAAGCTTGCCATCGTCATCGAGCTCCAGCTGTCCTGTCGCCCCCACGAGCCCATTGAGTCGCTCTTTGAATCCTTCCCACAATGGCACGGCACCCACGTCTCGCCTTCCATCAGATTGCGGCGTGGACTCGATGGAAATGACCTTTCCGGAAATCTTTTGCCCAGTCGGCACCATGGTGGAGTCCAGCTGCAAGATCATAACTGCCTGTGGAACCGTCAGGGTCGGCAGAGCCATCCCCGCGACTGTCATAGCTGCCACGGTGGTGAGCCCAACAGTGACGGTTTCCTGGAGCGTTTCCTGGGTGGAAACTTCTGATCCAGTTAAGCCCTGAGCTCCACTGCCGCGGGGGCACATGACCTGGCGTGGTGCAGCTCCTTTTTCGAGCACCCGCAGTCCCGGCGGCCCAGGATCGGGTGGTACCTCGACTGGCACCACCTCAACGACCGGTGCTGTCGTGTTGCCAGAGTTCGTCCCGTTGGTGGCGCAAGCGCTGGCGATAACGACAGAAACAAATGACAAGCCACGTCTTCCCATCCCCACTAGATTGCGAATATTCGTGGCCGGTTCAAGGCCCCAAAACCACGAGGCCCATGAGGCCCACGAGACCCATAAGGTCCATGAGGCCCATAAGGCCCAAGGGATCCGCCAGTGTGATGCCGCCGGACCTCCTGAGCTGCCCAGAGAGCCAAAATCTTTGGGATGGCAAGCGGATCTGTTGCAGAGGCCGATGGCTTCAGGTAGTAATGGCGGTCCCTCGGACCCCAGAAGGGGTCCGAGCAAGCGCGGAGCGATGGCCGAGTTGGTCGAAGGCGCTTGACTCGAAATCAAGTGTGCCGCAAGGCACCGGGGGTTCGAATCCCTCTCGCTCCGCCAGCTCTTTCAAAATTGAGTTGCGCCACATTTGTGGCGCTTGAGATAGCCCGACCCCGGCGACTGGGGCGCGTTAAATCCGCCAGGTCCGGAAGGAAGCAACGGTAGCGTTTGCCTCAGGGTGTCGGATCGTCGGGCTATCACCCGGAGCGATGGCCGAGTGGTCGAAGGTGCACGACTGGAAATCGTGTGTACCGAAAGGTACCGAGGGTTCGAACCCCTCTCGCTCCGCCACTCAATACTCACGCCGTTCACTGTGCGGTCCATCGTTCGATGGACAGGCTCCAGCTGTTTAGGGTACCGGTGTCCGTGCCCATTGAGTCACCAACCCACAACGTCCAGGCACCTGCGAGCGGCAGGCCGTCGAATGCTGTCAGAGGCATCTGTGGCCGATATCGGCCCGTGAAGGGTGCAGAACCGACAGCAATACCGACGTCCGCTTCATCATCAAAGATCGTGCCGGTGAAGTGGTTACCGCCGCTACCGTTGTTCAGGCTCAATGGCACACAAATGTCGACAGCCGGCTCGCCGGGCCCAGGGGAAGCGCCCGTGAGCTGCACGAAGATCTGCAAATCCCCCGTGAAGGTGTGGGTGATATCAACCTCGACATCCACGTCCACCACACGGGAAACCGCGGCAATATCGATCGTTCGGGATATGGCTCCCGCGCCACCACAGGTTGTGGCTGAGCCACCGTCGTCGGGAATGTCGACGACGGTGTTATCGGTGTAAATTCCGATGCTCGAGGTCGCGACCGTCAGAGCATAATCGCTCGGCCAACCGCTGCGATTGTAAACCAATAGGTATGCCGTGCTACCCGTGTCCGCGGCCACCACCTGCTCATCGCTGTCTGGCAATTCACTTTTTGCCAACAGGCCCTCGGCGGGCGGCTCGGTTGGGCTCGCAGGCGCCACAGCGGCAACACGGGCGTCGTAGATGGCAAGGCCGAGATCCACCAAAGAAGAATCGTAGGTGATCCCGGCCACGACCCGCACGTCAGCAAGATTGTCGATGCGATACCAATCAACATCTGCGGCGCACAACGACAAAACACTCGAGGTGTCGGCTGGAAACGTGTACGTGGGATCTCCGAACGCGACGGGCCAAGGGGGATTTGTGAGCGGCGTGGCATCACTTGGCAGATCATTGCGGTTGCTCACATCGAGATCACCCAGATCGTCGAGATCACAGGGCGACGGCTCGAGCTCCTCGAGCCGCAGAGTATAGGATTGGGGCATGGCATTGGCTCGGGCCACGCTTGCCACATAGAGCAATCCGCCGTCCGCCGTCATTGTTGTCGAGCTCTGGATCCCTTCATCCAGCATTGCGCTCACGGCAGCCGGGTCACTGCCAATCGCAACATTGACAACCGTTAGCGGCCCCGGATCTGCAGCAATCACTTCGGCACGAAGCAAATGTCCCGCGGGGATGGGAACAAGTGTACCGGCGTCAGAACCGAGCACGAACCAATCAGAATCGTCTGCGCAGAGGCTGAGCTGCAGATCCGTGGGCAGGTCGGGGGACAACGCTATGCCACTCGCGCGCTCTGGACTGTCATTGAATCCTGAGACATCGAACCGCAGTGGCGTAGCGGTGATCACGTCGTAAACGTCTTCGCTGCACGATGGATCCAACGGCGACTGGGAAATCGATATCTCCAGATCGTAGGGTGAGAAACTGTTGAAAAAGCCGGCAACGACTACCAGGTAACGAGCCTCCAGGCGTGTTGCGACACTGACTGTCTCCACTGGATTCTCGGTCGTGGATGAGCCCGCCATCATGGTGGTCGCGAGAGGGTCCGACGGGGCAAATGGACCGTAGACCATCAGATCGAGATCGCCACTCGAAAAATTAGCGAGCGTGACGGTGGCAGTAGAACCGTCGAACGCCGAGAAGACATAGTAGTCGAGCTCTCCTTGGCAGATCTCGAGAACGTCATCGCACCGCACCGTGTGTGCGGCTTGGAGATTGCCGCTCGAGAGCTCGCATTCGCTGGGCATCGATTCGCCGTTGAGGGGTATGGCCAACGAGGGCACATCATCCACTCCCAAGGCGTCGCATTGCTGCGGCATCGCGTGTCTGACGGTGAGGACGTAATCTCCTGTACCATCGCCGCCGACCTGGACGCGGTGCAGACCTGTCGCTGTCACCACCACGTCGATCGGGCTGCCGCCAATCGCGGTTGATCGAACGAGAGAGCCATCGGGTGCCCATAGGCGAACCGTCGCTTCGAGTCCCGTACGAGTCATGCCACTTAACCCGAAACCATCCCCGGCCTCGAGCATGATCTCAAACCAATCCTCGTCGAGCTCGCAGAGAGTTCCGACCACCGTCGCCACGGCCCCAGGCACGGGCCAAGACAGTGCCGGCAAACTCGCAGCTGAGGCACGCTCGTTCGGTTCGTAGGCATCGGGTACACAACGGCAGACGAACTCCACCGGATCGCAAGCTTGCGCCAAGGTGCAAACGGCACTGCTTGCACAGGGCGTCACGCAGGTGTGGGTCCAGCTGTCGCAAACCTCCTCGCCAGAACAGTCAGCGGGCTCACGACAGAACCCGACAGCCATACACTCGCCCGTAAGAACATCACACTGCGGCGCAGACTGTGGACACTCGGCGTCACACACACAGGCGACACAATGGCCAGTGGATGAGCAGAAATCGGCCCCTTCACACTCACTTTCGAGCTTGGGTGCCAGGGGACAGGCCGCGGTAATCAATTGCGGGGAGGTACATTGCTGCTCAAGGCACAACCCCAACAGGAGGCCGTCGCCGTTACAGGCCAATCCCGGGGCACCACAGCAGTTGCGGTCTGTATCGCACGCTGCCGCGGGAAAACAACGGCCGGAGTCGGTGTCACAAAAACTGTCGGCGGCGCAACCGAGAACACATTGCCCGACAGCGCTTTGGGGAACACATCCCCCAGTCGCCGGATTGCACATTTCATCTCCATCACAATCGCTGTCGCCCTCGCACCATCCGAGAAACTCATGACCCGGTTGGCCTGTCATGCCCTGCCACATCCCGTGGGCATAGAACCGCATACCCAAACTTTGCGCGCCAATCGCCTCACACCGTGACTCCGCACACGTCTCATGACAAGAACAGTCCGCATCTTCGATACAGGCCACGCAGATGCGCCAAACCGGATCACAGCGACCGAGCGACCCTGTGCAGCCACCATCCGATGCGCAGGGTTGCCCAGTCAGACAACCCGAAACATCAAAAGACGTGCACCCCGTGCCGCACGACAAGGTCCCAGTGGTGAATCCGAAGTCAGCGCACAGGGCACCGCCGAGCGAATCTCCATCACAGATCTCGTCGTCATCGGCGTCAATCTCTCCATTGCCGCAATTGCCGCTACCGAAACACAACGAAGTGTCATAACCACCGCAGTCTTCTGCGCATCGCAGTGTGCCGGCAAGGAAACCGTGGTCGACGCATTCCTCCCCACGCAGATCCAAACCATCGCAGAGCTCTGATGCCTCTGCGCGGCCGTCGCCGCATTCGATGTCGCGCTCACATTCCGACAGGTCAAGACCCCCACACCCCGCTTGACAGCGAAGTGTGCCGTCGAGCATGCCAAAATCAACACACGAAAGTCCCGCAAGCGCCTCGTTGTCACAAACCTCAGGTGCTTCAATCACGCCGTTGCCACATCGACGCGACGGCACTTGTGCCGATTCTTGGGCGCATGCACAGGCCGAGAGCAAGACGCACAACGTGACGATTCTATTGACTGTCATTCGACAACTCCGTGAGCATCAATTCTCGGTCTTCGGTCTATCGACGCCTGCGCCAGAACTTAGCCAGCAAAGCCAATCCGACGAGCCAGCCCCAAGGCGCCTCAGGACTCGCCTGACACCCGCTGTCGGCGTCACCTTTATGCGAATCAACTGTTCGTGCTCTCGCAATCATAAATGGCGCAGCCGAAACCACGCGGCTGCCCGCGCCAATGTACGCTGAGATAGCAACGAGGCATTGGTCGGACACCTGGTCGGGCACGACGACGGGCTGATGCCCCCAACTGGGGGACTCAAGGGTAACGCTTGGAACGATGGTCTCCCAGCTGTCACCACCATCGGTGGACAACGACAGGGTCACGTCAGAAACGCGCAGAGCAGTCCAATCAATGTAGTGGGTCGCCCCCACAACCCAGATTTCGCCGCCGTTGGGACTCTCAAGCGCGATCACGGGGGGCTCGGTCACTTCAATAGAAATGGCGTCTGAGGCACTGAGCTCACCGTCCGAAACCTCGAGCTCCATCGTATAAACCCCCAAGCCTGCGAAGGTGGCCAAGGTACGGAGTTGTCCGGGCGTGGCGAAGGTCACCGTGCCGGGTCCGTCGAGCTGAGCCCATGACACAGTGAGTTCGTCGCCAGGTAAGCCGTCGTCCTCGACCTCACCAATCAATAGGACCGATCCGCCGACAGTGATTGATTGATCGCCACCGGCACTGACCGCAGGTGCCGTGTTATTGCCAACCGTCACCAACACGTCATCGAAGGCACCCAGCTCGCCGTCGTGCGCGGCCAACCGCAAGACGTAGTCCCCAGCCGCCGCGAGGGTAACCAATGAATGGGGATCCGTGACGTCGTCGAAGGTGACAGCCCCCGGGCCACTCTTCTGCGACCAAGTGGCCTGCAGGTTGTGATTGGGCCAGCCATCATCGTCGACGATGCCCGCGAGAATAGCATTGCCCCCTGGTAACAATTTGAAGCCAGCACCGGCGTCAACCTGGGGCGGTCGGTTGACGCCAACATCTACGGCGAGC
>MGST01000278.1 GCA_001798605.1 Deltaproteobacteria bacterium RIFOXYA12_FULL_58_15
CCACGCCGAGATCAGGACGCGTTGTTGCGCACCATTGATGCATTTCTGAAGTCGGCGTGAGATTGAGAGTCATTGACGATGACCCAATCTAAAGCCCTCGTCCCTGTTGAACGCATCCAAGGCAGCATTCTTCTCATTCGAAAACAGACGGTTATGCTTGATGCTGATCTCGCCGAACTCTACGAAGTCGAAACAAAAGTTCTTGTTCGAGCCGTCAAACGTAACCAAGAACGGTTCCCTGACGACTTCATGTTTCAACTGTCAAAACAGGAGTTTGAGAACTTGAGGTGCCATTTTGGCACCTCAAGCCAGTGGGGTGGTCGGCGCTATCCTCCGTATGCTTTCACCGAGCAAGGGGTGGCCATGCTTTCCAGCGTGCTTCGCAGCCCTCGTGCCGTTGAAGTCAACATCGAAATCATGAGGGCATTTGTGCGTCTTCGCAGCATGCTTACAAACCAAGAGGTATTTGGCCGAAAGCTCGCGCAGCTCGAACGCAAGTACGAGAGCCACGACAAACAGATCAAGACGGTCTTTGATGCCATCCGACAACTCATCGCTCCCCCGACAAAACAGACACCTCGCATTGGGTTCAAGCCAAAGTAACCCGACCCCGACCCCGCCCCAAGCTTCGGAGGCGGCTCTGCCTGACTCGGCCTCACGCTGTCGCGTGCGTCCGAGTCACCGGGGCACCACTCGCGCAATTCTCAATTCTCACGCCCACTGCTCACTCTCCGTCGGCCGCGCCGAGAGGACGTTCGCAGCGGTCATGCCAATTGCTACGCTCCTTTGTCTGATAAGAGCGCCCTTATCAAAACATGCCCCCGGCCATCTCGCCTCCTCGGGCTCGCACGGGGAGTGAGTGCGAGCCTTTACGTAACGAGCATTACGTACAAGCCTCCGCCCACGCTGGCGCGCGTGCGGAGGAACTTGGGGCGGGGCGGAAAGGACTGGCATGTGTCAAGTGTCTGTGTGTGACACCACGAACTGGGCTTGTCTCGTGCCTCTCAAACTCAACATAGAGCGGTGCCGCGTGCAACACAGGGGCTATTGTGGACATTCCTTTGTTTCATTAACCCGTTGGGCAGGATGTCGGCCGACGCCGTCATCAATGAATAGAGCCACCTTCACTTCGCAAGGCCCTTTGGGTACCTGGTTTGTCGAGGGCTTCTTAATATGTCTGTCGATGCAAACCGCCAACCACGGAAGGCTATTTGGAACAATTTTGACCAACGACTCCCCAGAATTGATTGTGATCCCAAAAGTGCCCTCAAATATCTTGACCCTCTCCTTACGGTGCTCGGCGAATGCGCAGCGATAGATCGTCTTCTTTAGATCGAGAATCGATCCGCGATCCGCGCACCATGAGCCTGCGAATCTTGGCCACACGCTCACTCTTTGTTTCCAGTGTCCAGGCGGAGACGGAGCTGGCCTTTCCTCAATGACAACAGAAGATTTGAACCACTCAACTCCCTTGTTCTCCTGAATCGGACAGCACCATTTGGGACCATCTGCATCGCGAACCTCCCATTGGTCTGTTTCGCAGGGAGGCGGAGAGCAGGCATCCCCGTCGGCGGCCAGCGAGAGAAGAAGTAGCAAGATCGCCATTATGCACTCCAACCCACAGTGGTCTGCCCATCTATTTGGTGCTGTGTCCCCTGTGATCTATGGTGTTGGCATCACAAGACTTGTTCCATGCCTGTACCGTTTGAGTCACGTCGTTCATCTGAGATTGTGAAACATGGTCGAAGGTCAGATTGAGACTTCCGAGAACCTCGGCGTTGATGGCGAACTCGATCGCCCATCCAGCAGACCCCCTCTCAAGACGCACAAGGTGCACGTCACCCACATTTACCGTGTGCGCCCGAACTCGCTGATTCATCAATTGCTCTGCCATTCTTTGAATATTGAGCACCAGCGTGGTGTCGTCCCGCTCAACGGCATCACCTTTCGGGCCTTTGGCCAACAGGTTCCCGCGAACAGAGTCTAGGGAACCCTGCGCTGTCAAATTTCTCATGCAGCTGGCAATGGCCAATTCAAGCTGGCTGGTTCCGCTACGCAGTATGAATGAAGGCGGTTCTCGCTCGTTGGTGCCGGGTTCAGTGCATCCCAGTACAATGATTGTGACGATGTTGTGACGATTGACAGAACGTGGAAACTGCGATGTCTTCGAAACTGTGCGCCCAACACCTATCCCCCCTGCAAGCAATGACAGCTCGTCGTCATCTTTCGTGAACAACCGGCCCCATCTTTCTCACAGTTAACCTCGCCTATGAGGTGGCCTCGATTTTTCCGATCAAGCACTATTTGAAATCGAGGGCATTGCCGGCGAGCGGACAGAGGTGTGCCGGCGTGTCGTGGTCGCGGTCGTAGTCGTCGCAATCGCGGTGCTGGCAACAACCGACTGCGCAACTCGGGCTGTGCTCGTCTGAGTGCTTCCCCCATCTGCAAGAGTCTATCGCATTGCGCGGTTGGAGAAGGGGCGACTGCTCTCATTGCCGTTCTGTGGGCGGCTCAACTATTTGTGGTACCCGTACAGTTGCTGGTAAATCCCAGAAATCCTCATCAACAACCAACTCATGCAAACCAAAGTGGAGTCTGTCCACTTGTCTGCCGAGTTCTTCACGGCCAATACGCCTAGGCCCAGTCCCATTGTCAATTTCGACATATTCGGGCCCCAACCAAAATGAAGGCGGTTTGTTCGAATTATACAACGCCAAACCGTGCCAGAATCGAAGATTCGTGCGTGGCAAAATCTCGACGCGAACGAGACAGTCTTCTTCAACGATCGAAAACTCACCTTCCTCAAGGTTCACCCACTTACTTCGCAACCATTGGCCATCTCGCCTCCTCCTTGCGCTTTGCCGACGCAGGGGCGTCGGGCAAATACTCGGGCAAAGTGGTGTGGTTCGGCTGTGCCTCACAGGTGATATGCCGCTCCATTCCATTCCGCGTGGCATTGTCGGGCTCGCACCGAGAGCGTGAGTGCGAGCCTTTACATAATCCCGTGGACTATGCACAAGCCTGCGCAGCCGCTTCGCGTTTGCTCCGGAACTTGGGGCGGGGCGGACTTAATCGCAATGAGTTGTCGTTCTAATTCTGAGCTGGTTCAGGAGGCGTCCAATCCGCAGGTGCGCGAGAGCAAGGCAATCGACGTACTCCCTCATCACGTGCTTCTAGCGCGCCCATTTGTGCCGTGATCTGCAATTCATTCTTGTCGTCCGTGTCGACCTCCAGGCGAGTCTCTCGAGTGGCCATCATTAACCACAGCATCGAGCCCCGCTCACCTGGGTAACCTCCTTCATCTCCGCACAGAAACCACGACCGAGTGCCGTCTGCATCTACAAACACGAGATATCGCCCATCCATGCGCGCGGCGAATTTCAGCTTTCCCATGTTCTTCGGCCCAATTGGGCCAGTTGTAAGATTTCCCTTGTCTGGGATATCCACTTGAACTCCAACTTTCGTCAGAATCCGCGGGGAACTGTTCACGAAATCCAGCAAATGCCATCTCTCATAAGTTAGAATCCATGCAACGATCCCAAACAATGTGACAGACGAAATGCCAATAACACGCCAGCGCAGCGTCATCAGTTCCACTGCCAATTGGAATTGAGCCCACCGCCCTCCAACGCGTCGGCGCAAGCTGAGGCGCAATCGGTGTAGGAATCCGCGCCTCTGGAGAGTTGCCTTCCGCACGAGTTGTTAGAAAAGTCTGCTTGCTTCTCGGGTGCCGCATTCCTATTGTACCAGCTCTCCCACCCATCGCCGGCCATCTCGGCCAGTCCTTCACCATAGTTCATGGCCATCTCACAACTGGCCATGCAGTGCCTATACGCATCGGCCCTGCCGGCTCCTTCCACCGTTCCATCATCGTATCTGGAATCGGCGTCATTGATTGCTTCATCTACAATCCAGGATGCCTTGAGGTAGTTGTAGAGAGCTGCCGCAGCAGCTCCGAGCCCCACTGCGACTGCGACTGGATGGTAACCGTTTGGATCGGCATAGACTTGCGGATTCGACAGTGCATAGGAATAGGCAGGCAAGGGTCCAGATGCATATCCTTGGACGGCGTAGCGAATCGCCGAAGGGTTGGTCAACATCGGCTCGGGCGTCAGATACCGTCCAGTGTTGGGGTCGTAGTACCTCGCGCCGTTGTAATGCAGCCCAGTCTCTCTATCGAGGTACTGCCCAGGGAAGCGCAGGTTGACCTCGACGGTGGGTGGGGAGGTGGACTCGGGCAAATACTCCCACGCCTTGCCGAACGCTTCATAGTCTGCAGCGACTATGAGCCAGGCTCGATTCTTCCGATCAAGCACTTTTTGAAATCGAAGGCATTGCCGGCGAGCGGACAGAGGTGTGCCAGCGTGTCGCGGTCGTCGCAATCGCGGTGCTGGCAACAACCGACAGTGCGACTCGGGCTGTGCTCGTTTGAGTGCTTCCCCCATCTGCGAGAGTTTATCGCATTGGGCGGTTAAGAGAAGGGGCTACAGTGCTTCGTCCTGCTCCCGAGGATGGAACTTGGCGTGGGCCTCCATGAGTTCTTGATTGGTGAGCCGCGTATAGATCTGAGTTGTCTTGATGTCGGCGTGGCCGAGGAGCTCCTGGACGTGACGGATGGGAGCGCCTCGCCGCATCATGTGGGTGGCGCAGGCGTGCCGGAGGATGTGCGGCGTCACCTTTGTTTTGAGCTTTGCTTTGCGGCCATGAGAACGCACGAGGTTGGCTACTGCCTCGGTTGAGATGCGCTTGCCGAGATAGCTCACCACCAGGGCCACCTCACCATCATTGGCTAGCTCGGAGTGGATGCCTTCCAGATAGGTCTGCACCGTTGTTGAGGCCCGCTTGCCCATGGGCACGACGCGGTCCTTCTTGCCCTTGCCGTGTCGGATGAGAGCGACGCCGGCTTTGATGTCGATGTCACCAACGTCGGGGTGCGTAAGCTCGCGCACTCGGATTGCAGTCGCATAGAGCAGCTCAATGATGGTCTTGTCGCGATAGCCGAGCAGGGTCTGGGTGTCGGGGACGGCAATCAGAGCAAATACCTCGGCCTCACTGAGCACATTGCGGGGTAGCTCGACGGGCTCGCGGGCTGACACCACCTTGGCGCTGGCATCGTGACTCGCATGATCGTGTTCGTAGAGCCATTGTGTGAAGCACCGCACCGATCGCAGCCGCACATTGCGGGTCGTGACCTTCATGGGCATGCCAGTCTTGGTCGGCTGCCAACAGAGCATGTCGACGAAATCCTCAACATGCTCGCGGCGTAGGTCGTGGGCGGCTTCGATCCCCATGGTTTGCAGGTGGGCAAGGAACTTTCCGAGATGACTGCGCCTGTTCTGGATGGTGAGCGGCGAATAGCCCGCTGTCGTGAGGTGCGCCAGGTAATCCTCGGCGAGCTGATTGAGGCTTTGACCTCATAGATTCGGTTGGCCCGCCGCAGAACAAAGCCGTACGAGGTCTGCTCGTAGGTCGCAACCGTTGCCTCTGGTGATGACTGTGTCGCCTCCGATGGTTTTGTTGCAATCGGTTTGAAACCGAGAATCTCACTGACCTTGTCGATGCCATCTTTGACCACGAGGCTGTTGATGTCCTGCCCGTCTGGCAGGTCGCAGACACGTGTGGCGATGTTCCCTTCTCTCAACTGCCGAGCAACGGCATCGCTACCACGGCGGCCCGCCTCATCGCCGTCGAAGGCAACGATGACCTCGGTGACTTGTTTGCGGTTGAGAAGAGAGACGTGCTCATCGCTGAAGCCATCGACGCCGTAGCATGGAATGGACTGGATGCCGTGGCAGCTCAGAGTGAGGGCGTCAAGGATAGACTCGCAGAGCACGACCTTGCCCGCAGCGCCCGAGCGGTTCACGAGCCCTCGGCGTGGACCTGGCAGATACAGGTGATTGACCTCGCCGTCTTGGAGGCGTCGGCCGTAGAGTCCCACCGGTGTTTTGGTTTCATCCAAAAGAGGAAACACCACACAGCCAGAGAACAGCTCTCGACCACTCTCGGTTAGAACCCCCAGTGCTTTGAGATCTCCGAGCACCTCGGGGTCGTCAGGGGCAATGGTGAGCAAGGAGCCGTCGCAGTAGCCAGCGCCGTAGGCCTCGATGGCGGCGTTGTCGTGGATGCCACGAGCGGCGAGGTATTCGCGGGTGGCGGGTTTTTCATCGAAACAGCGGCGGTAGTAGTTCACCACGCGACCGAGAAGCTTTTGACGGCGGTTCTTGGCTCGTTGATCTTCGACCGTCTTCTGCTTCTGACTCTCTTTGCTTGGGCGTCTCTTAGCCGAGGTCAGCTCCTCGAAGGCCTGCGGGAAGCTCAAACCCTTCTTCTTCATCAGAAAGCTGATGGCATTGCCGCCGTTGTCTCCCTGGGGGCAGCCAAAGCAGTGGTAGAGGTTGGTGCGCAGGTTGACGGTGAACGATGGCGTGTTGTCGTCGTGGAAGGGGCACACGCCCACCCAACTTTGGCCGCGCTTCTTGAGAGAGACCCCGTGCGCCTGAACCAGCGCCACCAGGTCGACCTCGCGTTTGAGCTTGTCGATTGCCTCCGGTTCAATGCGCATCGGGTCTCCTTGGCAAGTTCGTCATCGCGAAATCGCAAAAAAGCGACATGACACAAAAATAAATATCTGTGCAGTGAATATCTGTGTATTCTATATTTGTCAATGACGACCTATTGCCAAGAAGGTTGCCCCGAGGTTTTGAGCCTATGATTTCGACAACAAACGATCGTCTCGTTTGGGGAGAGCTCAACCTCATGGCAGCTGTTCGACGAAAGAAGACGATATCTGAAGAAACTCTGGGCCAGCGTCTTGCGCGTTTGCGCAAATGGCGTGGCGTCACACAGGTCGAGCTGGCAGAGACGATTGGTGTCTCCCAGTCGAATGTCTCAGACTACGAGCGCGATGTGTGCCGTCCAAATAGCGACATGGTGCTGAAGATCGCCCAACGGTTGGAACTCTCAACAGATGAGCTGCTCGGCCATCTGGCAAAAGGGGCCGACAAGCCGATCATCAGCCGAAAGCTCCTCAAACGGGTTGTTGAAATCGAGAAACTGCCACGCCGAGATCAGGACGCGTTGTTGCGCACCATTGATGCATTTCTGAAGTCGGCGTGAGATTGA
>MGST01000279.1 GCA_001798605.1 Deltaproteobacteria bacterium RIFOXYA12_FULL_58_15
AAAGATCCAACCCTGCAACCCATGCTCACGCAGGAACTCCAAATACCGTCCGTCATGGGAGAAGCGATCGGCGTTCCACACCAGCTGGGTCAGTGCCCCAAGAGCCCACGCGAGGGAAAGTAATCGCAAACCGGCGGGTAGTTGGCGCCCCAGTCTGGCGAGATGATTCTTTGCGAGATGATTCTTCAGCGAACCCATTTCCATAGTATAACGTGGTCCGAGCCGCTACTTCTTGCCTGGAGCACCAACACTCCGATCTGCGACCGCAGCAACGTTTTGCAAGAAGATGCCACGGGCTTCGCGACTTATCAGATCGTCGCTCTCGCGTGCTACGACAGTGACGGTGTTGGAGCCAGGCGCAAGCTCCACGGGTAGATCGATATCCCAGCTGACGCCATCTGCGCCCACAGTCAGTCCCGCGAGAGATTGGTAGAAGACCTTTTTGTCGTTGACGAAGATGAAGGCGTCCTTGAGGCCATGTTTGTCTTTGATCGTACCCCGTAATCGCAACTTGGAATCTTGGGCGACCAAGTTGGGAAGGTCTAGGGTGATCGTCGGAGCCGCCTGCACCTCGGCATAGTCGACTGCGTTGTTCGTCGCCTTGCGTGACCCGCGCGTCACCTTGAGGTTGGCATCACTGTGGGCCATGAATCCGACCCGCCCGTCACTGAGTTGAACACGTAGCCAATCTCCGCCAAACATCATGTCACTTTTCAGTTGGGCACCGGGGCGCAACTCCCCAAGAACCGTTGCCCCTGTGGCGGCACCGGACAAAACAGGAACGGGCCCTTTCTGTGCGCGTACCATGCGTTTCTCTGCCTTGCCACGACGCCCTGGCAGCACAGGCACAAGTATGGCTTCCGAGACAACCTCGCCGACATCCGAATCCCAAATTGACAGCCGTAGCTCCGCTGCATCTGCTCGCGACCGCAAAGCCAACTCGAGAGTGGCGTCACCGACAGCACCGGCGCGCAACGCGCCCACTTTGGCTCGACCTTGCTTGAGAAACACTGCTGTCGACGAGAGGTTCTTCAGAGACACGATGGTTTCACCGGCATCTCCAAGGCCGATGTTTTTGACCCTGACCTTGAGCTCCACTTCTTCGCCCACCTGCAAGACACCATCACCATTGCCGTTTTTGTCATCTACCCAATGCTCAAATGCAAACCGTGGTTTAGGGAGGTTGGCCACTGTCACCATGGACGCGCTGGAAACACCTCGGGTCTGGTTGTACAAATCACCGAGAGTCACCGACACCTCATCGGCCCGTGGAATCATCTCTGCGGGAAGCTTGATCGTGGTCTCCCAGCTGCGCGCGCCACCCGGAGGAATGTATCCAAAAACAAATTCACGATTCTTGAGATGTGGATTGTCGGAATTGGTGATGCCATAAACGCGATACAGGGGGCCGGTGCCCAGATTGCGGACCTCAGCAACCATGGTCAGCGGCTGTCCTGCATCGATCTTGTTGTCTTTGACGCCCTTGAAGGTGAAGGTGACCTCGGCCCGCGGCTCCCCTGCCTTCTCCCCAGATGTCCAGTTGATCCCCAACTCGTCGAGCTTTTTGGTGATGATCTGTTCTTGACGCTTTGCACCCTCGGAAAACACGGAACCGGCCTGTTCGAGAATCTTGCGTCGGTCTGCGCTCTTGGCCTGGGCCAAGACGTCACGAGCGAGCTCGATCTCGAAATCCATGGTGAAGACCTCTGCATCCTCCGCCTCGTCGTCGGTTTCCTCCAACACGTGAACAATTCGGGCAACGGGTTTCGACGACGCGGGTTCCAATTGTTTCGCCGAGTCGACCGCATTCGCATCTGACACAGCCGCAGGGGTTTCCAGATGGCGTTCCAGATCTGCCTCACGCGGCGAATCGTCGTCAACAAACAACCGAACGCCCTCTTTGCTTATGAACGCTGGCAAAATCTCGACGTCCGGGGTGATACCGACCGATTGAATCGAAATGTCCCCCGGCGTCAGATACTGGGCAATGGTGAGTTTCAGAGCCGAGCGATCTTTGAAGTCGTAGAGGACCTGCACGGAGCCCTTGCCAAACGTCTGTTGCCCGACCACAAAGGCGCGGTCGTGATTCTTCAACGCTCCAGCGACTATTTCCGAAGCGGAAGCACTGCCGCCGTTGACCAACACAGCGATGGGATACTCGTCCTCTGTGCCCGAGCTGTGCGCTGATTTCACGTCGCGGCGGCGGTTACCCTCACCCACGGTGATGACAATCGGCCCGCGTTCGATGAATCGATCGGACACCAGAATCGCCTGATCAAGCAGGCCGCCGGGATTGTTGCGCAGATCGAGAACGAGACCGGTCACCTGTTTTCCTTGCCGCTTATGACGCAGTTGCTCGAGATGGGAGTGGAGATCATCAAAGGTGTTGGATTGGAAGCTCTTGATCCGCACATAGCCAATGCCGCCTTCGAGAAGCTCACTGGCGACGCTTTCGATCTTGATCACCGCACGGGTCAGGGAAAACCGACGCGCCTCCGTCCAGCCCTTGCGCAAGATCCAGATGGCCACACGGGATCCTGGTTTACCGCGAAGACGTTGAACAGCCTCCTCGAGGGTCATGTTGACCGTCGATTCTTCGCCGATCTTGAAAATGTGATCCTTCGCCTTCAACCCAGCACGCGAGGCGGGGGTGCCCTCAATGGGAGACACCACGGTGAGGACTCCCTCCCTAATGGAGATCACAATCCCCAAACCCCCAAACTCACCTTTTGTAGAAAGCTTCACCTCATCAAAGCTCTCGGGCTTGAGGAGAATCGAGTGCGGATCGAGGGAGGAGAGCATGCCATTGATCGCTGCGTATTCGATGTCTCGGCGTTGCTCGGGATCATCGATGTGTTTCTGGATGAATCGGAAGATGTCTCGCAGTGCGAGGGTCACCTCCCACAATTGGTCCAGACCACCCAACCGCTCGAGATCAAAGACGTGCTCGGCGGTGCCCACAGACACGGTGATCCGCTTGGGGGCGGCCGAGTCATCGACGATGACCTCGGCGACGGTCTTTTCAATATAGTCGAGAGCCGCTAGGAACATCTCATAGGGTTGAATGCGCTCCGGATCGACGTAGTTCTCTTTGATAAGAATGACGACTCGACTGAGGGTTTGGTGCGCACTGAGGTCGTATGATGAGGCTACCGAAAACTCGGGTTCATCTTGATCTTGCAGAGAAGCCATCGTCGACAGCGAGGCCTCGAAATCCCCTGCACCGTCGCGAACGAAGGCCTGCGAATAGAGGGCAAACCCTGCCAGGCCCAGCGTTATGGCGACGCTGGTGAGAGTCAATACAACTCGCCTCTTCAAACGATGCTCCGCTGAAAAGTCCCGGACAAAACCTTCGGGACGGGTGAAAATCCTTCAATTCCAAAGGTTAATACGGCAGTTGTCGATGCGCAAGGAAATCGAGGATAACGCCGTCCCATCGCCATGGGTTGGAACCCAAAACATCGCATGATACCGGGCAACTACGATCAACCCCCGAGGTTTTGGCACCTCTAACAGGTTGCGCGAAGTTCCATCCCGCTCTAGTTTGGGGTGGTTATTCGCCAAAGAGGAGTCACAACTTGCGTGCCCCACCGGTAACTTCCGCCCTCATCCTGTTCTTCGCAGCGTGCATGCTGCCGGCAGCCTGCTCCAGCGAGAACAACAGCACAACGAACGGTGCCAACAAGAGTATTGACACCGCACCCATCGATCTCGCGCTTTTTCCGATCGACCCCACGACCAGGGCACGGGTGATCTATATGAGCCCCCAGGCCGCAGTAGAGCGCTTGGGTGCCTTGCATTTCGAAGCCAAGTCGACCTTCGAATTCAATCGGGGGGGCCAGGAGCTCGAACAGAATGACCTCTACTCGATGACCCAGGACTCCTCGGGTAACTTCCACGTAGTCCTTGACACCCCGGAAAGTCAGATCGAGATCTTTCTGGTCGGCGAGACTGTGTACGTCCGCCACGACAAGGGGCATCTGCGGGAAAAACCGCGCCGGGATGTCGAGGTCGGAGGTTGGCGCGAGCTTGCGTTCTCCTCGGTGAGCCAGGCGTTGGAGCTCTTCTCCCCCCACTTGACCATCACCGATCCGAGCATCGACGAGACCACCCCTCGAAAGACTATGCGTTACAGTCTGGGGCTCAGCGAAACCGCAGGGACCGTGCTCAAGTGCCCGCCAGAGAGTGTCACCGCTCCAGTGACGCCAACGGCGCAATGGCGAGAGCTCGCACGCCCATTGGATCTTCGCGGCAACCTGTGGGTCGACGCGGCCACCGGTGTTCTCACCCGCGTGACCCTCGATGGACGGATGGAGATCCAAGACCGGCAGGTGCGCCCCACCCAACTCAAGCTGCACTTCGATTCCGCCATCACCGATGCAGGCAAGGTCGCCACGGTGCGCCCTGGCAGCAGCATTCCAGAGTTGAAACGCAATCGTCGGCCGCGAGATCCCCTAAGCTTCTTCCGCGACCAGCTCCCCAAGCTTGAGGATCCAGAGGGAAAGCAAGAGGACGCCGAGGACCCGTAGGCCCCCTCATGGGTAGGATCTTAAGGATACGGCGCTCCCCAACTTCGGCATTCTCGCAACGAGAGCAATGGGGTACCTCGACGAGTACGCCTTTCGATTCAACCGGCGATTCTCAACCTACCACGGCATGCTCTTCCACCGCCTCGTCACGCAGGCCCTCGGAGCGGGGCCCACCACCTACGACGTCATCACTGCCGCGTCACCGTCGACAGGGAAACCGGAGTCAAGTGCATAAGCAGTTGGTGATGCTTCATGATCTGATATAGAATCACCAGCGATCTCGATCAATTCGATGGATCCCCATCCAGTGAGCGGAACCCTGGAACTGGCTCTTGACAGACACAAATTATGGCCGTAACGTAACAATTATGGCCATACCAAAAATCAAAGCAACCTATTCCCTCGATGAGGAAACGGTGCGAGCCTTGGAGAAGACGGCGAAACATTGGAAGGTTTCTAAATCCGAGGTGGTCCGTCGGGCGATCCTTGCGACAGCGGCGGGCCAATTGACCGATGGGCAGGCCGACGGATTGCGAGCCCTCAACCTATTGCAGGCAGCGCTCGGCCTGGATGCAACCGCCCTGACCCGTTGGGAACAGAATATCCGAGGGGAACGTGAGGCATATGCCGACAGACTTCAAGGTGATTCCAAGTGATCCAGCTTGACACCAGCTTTCTCATTCGCGGCCTGATCAAGGGGTCAACCCAGGACGCACAGCTTCGCCATTGGATCCGGCTTGGCGAAGGTTTGGCGATGAGCTCTATTGCCTGGGCGGAGTTTCAATGCGGCCCGGTTGACGAGAAAACGATGGAGCTCGCCTCCCATGTCGTGACAGAAAGGCTGCCTTTTGCCGAACATCATGCCGCATTGGCAGCCAGGCTCTTCAATCATTCGGGCCGCCGACGGGGCGCGTTCGTGGATTGCATGATCGCAGCCACGGCCCTCGCCGAGGACGCACCTCTGGCGACAACGAACGTTGATGACTTTATACGATTTGCGAGCCAAGGTCTTCGGCTAGCAAACGAGGAGTGAGACACTCCGTGACAGTGCTCGTCGGTTTCTTCGGCATTGCGACGTGTACGAACAGCGCTGACTGTGCTGCACAACCGCAGTGGATTGTCCGGCCTATTCTCCTTCTTTTTCGAGCTCGATGTGCACGCGCTCGGCGTTTTTGCGCAGGCTTGTGTGATTCCTGGCGGCGGCCTCGCACTTGATGGCTTGCAGCGGATTTCCTGTCCCGACAACTTCTTTCTGCCCGTGCATGTCCTCTCAGCCGTCTATCGCGACAGGTTCCTCAGCTACCTGACAGCCGCGTTTCGCGCGGGGGTGTTGCATTTTGCGAGGTGCCTTGCTCATCTCGCTGAAGAAGAGAGCTTCAACGCTCTGTGCAAGAAGTGGAGAGACAACGGCTGGGTGGTCCCACGCAAAACCTCCATTTGCGGGGCCGCGCGTCGTACTGAAATATCTGGCCCGCTACACCAACCGTGTGGCCATTGGCAACAGCCGCCTCGTCTCCTTCGAGCACGGCAGAGTCAGCTTCAGGTACAAGGACAATGCCCGAGGTGGCGAGCAACGCATCATGACGCTCGACGGAACGGAATTCCTCCGGCGTTTCCTGATGCACGTGCTGCCGAGTGGATTCATGAGCATCCGGCACTACGGCCTGCTGGCCAACTGCTGTAGAACCAAGAAGCTCACGGTCTGCCGAGACCTGCTTGCGAAGGCCTGCATCGAGATCGAGCCGGAGCCCGTGACCACAGATACCAACAACGACACGGACTCCCAACATGGGACAACGTGCCAAGGAGCCATGCGGCCTGGCCCACCCTCGGTCCCGTGGCGAAGGCCTCTGACTTTCGG
>MGST01000280.1 GCA_001798605.1 Deltaproteobacteria bacterium RIFOXYA12_FULL_58_15
TGTTGCGACAAAGCCTATGACGACTATGAGCCGCCATACTCCGACGCCGTCGGAGGACACTCCGGGAAACCCTGCCCAGTGGAATCGAGTTTGGGAAGGTGGACAACCGCAGCTCTTCACTCGCGGGTCTCTGAAAACCGTAAGCCAGTTGAGTCAAAGGGGGTATTTCGAGGACCTCTGGGCCTGTATGGGCGAGCGCGCCCCAATGGCCAAGTACTTGGAACTCGGCTCAGGGCGAGGCACGACGTCGATGTATCTGGCCAACCGCGGCTGCGATGTCACCCTAGCAGATCTTTCGGGCGAGGCACTGAAGCAAGCCGAGGCGAACTTCCAACGCGAAGGGCTTGAGCGGCCAAAGACAGTCGTGGCGGACGCGCGCGACAGCGGGTTGCCGCCACGAACCTTTGACTGTATTTACAACATCGGGTTGCTAGAGCATTTCGAAGACCCGCGGCCAGTGCTCCGAGAGACCGTGCGCCTGCTGCGGCCCGGTGGTCTCGGCTTCATGGTGATTGTGCCCGAGATCCCAAACCATCGCAGTTGGTTGCCTCAGCTTCTTTTCTGTCCGTGGCGTCCATTTGTCGACGAGTCGCGGCGTTGGGCCCGGCGCCTTCTTGGCCGGGGACAGCTGCAAACGGCATCTACGATTCTGCGCACCAGCTACCAACGACAACAATACGAGACATGGATGCGCGAAGCCGGCACCGCCGGGGACTGGTGCTCCTGTTCGCCATACAACCCGTATCATCGGGTGTACATGAGCGAGCTACTGGAACGGTGGGTTCTCGTTCCCTGTTACACGGCACACCATCGCTTGCACCAACGCCACCCACGAATGAGAACGTGGAACAGCGTGGCGCAATGTGACCTATTGCTCTATCGAAAATCGGAAGATTCACCGCCGGAATGAGACGGCCCCGTCTTGTCATTAGCGAATCAGATGCGTTCTCCTCGGACGCTCTGGAGCGGCTTCGTTCGGTGCTGCAGGTAGAAGTGCTTGATCTCGATCGACCGGCATTTCTTGCCGCGATCCAGTCGGCCGAGATCCTTTGGGTTCGACTACGCAACCAAGTGGACCGTCAGGCACTTGATGCCGCGACCCGGTTGAGGATCATTGTCACCAATACGACCGGGCTGAACCACATTGACCTCGACGAGACAACTCGACGCGGCATTGAGGTTCTGTCCTTACGCGGCGAGGCAGAGTTCCTCAAGGACATACGCGCCACCGCAGAGCATACCATCGGTCTCATGCTGGCCCTGCTTAGGAGCATCCCAGCCGCCACCCAACACGTGACCGATGGCAGTTGGGATCGGTACAGATTCAAAGGAACGGAACTGGCAGGTAAGCTCGTCGCCGTCATCGGCTATGGCCGGCTGGGACGCAACGTCGCGCACTATCTTCTGGCATTTGGAGCCCAGGTGCTGGCTGTCGATCCGTTTGTCGTCCCTGCGAGCCTGGAGCCTGGAATTGCCGCATCGGGTCTTTTGGAAGCTCTCGAATCAGCAGATATCGTCACATTGCATGTGGGCCTGGGCCCCGCGACCACCCGGTTTTTTGGTCGCGATCAGTTCAATGCGATGAAGCGGGGAGCTCGGTTCGTGAACACCGCTCGCGGTGAGCTCATCGATGAGGCGGCGTTGTTGGACGCGCTTACCTCGGGCCGGCTTGCCGGTGCGGCACTCGATGTTCTTAGTGATGAAAATGCGAATGGTATGGGCAGTCACCCGCTCGTCCAGCATGCGCGGAGCCACCACAATCTCTTAATTACACCGCATCTGGGTGGCTGCACCGACGAGTCTTTGGCGAAGACCGAGATCTTCATGGCCGCCAAGCTTCTCACCTCATCGGCCCTCGCTATGTTGATGGCTGGCGAGGTGAGTCATTGACCTTGGTGCCAAAGCCGCCATCCTCAGCTCGTTCGGCCATGGGGATTCTGGCGACCCGTGTGGTCGTGTTCCCCATCAGTGTGGCTGTGGGCATTCTCGTGGCTCGCGCGCTCGGACCTTCGGATCGCGGAGTCTATGCGTTCATGTGCCTGTTCAATGGATTCTGGTTGCCAATCGGCTCTTTTGGGTTTGGTGCGTCGATCACCTACTTCACCAGCAGCCGCAAATTTGCAGCCAGCGAGATTATACTGAGTTGCGTAGCCGTCGGCCTGTTACAAGGTGCGTCCATCGGATTGCTGGCGGCCGGGGCGTGGTGGCTCGGACTCTTGGGTGTCATTGGCGAGCAGCTCGAGCCTCGTCTGCTCGTTCCGGTCCTGTTGCTACTTCCCTTGCAAGGCGCCGAGGGTCTCTTGATGCGGCTCATCATTGGCGCCTCCTGGTTTCGCGTCTTCAACATCATCACTTTCAGCACGCCGTTGTTATTGGCGGTCTTCTTGTCCACCTTCGTGTTGTGGTTCGACTGGGGACTGACTGGTGCAGTGACCTCTTTCGTGTTGGCAAACCTGTTGGTGTGCGCCTTGACCTTCGGTGCGGCAGTTTTCCGCTTTCGTCCGTCGCGGATGTTCGACCTCCAGTTTCTCCGAGAAGGTTTTGCCTACGGTACCAAGGCTTGGATTGGGGATTTGGCGGTTCGCGCCAACATGAGGTTCGATCAATTTGTGCTTGGCATCTCCGCTGAACCCGCCATGCTCGGCATGTACACAGTGGCAGTCAACATTGGGGAGCTACTCTTGTGGATTCCTGACAGTCTGGCCATGGTGCTGTTCAATCGCCTTGCTGCGCAGAAAACGACTGCTGAGCGTGCGCGACTCATAGGTCAGGTGCATCGCGTGTTATTTTTTCTCATCTTGCTGATGGCAATGGTCATAGGCGCGGTTGCCGGACCACTTATCGTGGTTCTTTATGGCGAGAAGTTTGCGGGGGCCGTGTGGCCATTTGTCATCCTTCTTCCTGGTACGGTTATGGTCGTCACTACCAAAGTGATCACCAAGTACTTCGGAGCCAGTGGCATGCCGGGACGGTCCAGCTTGGTGCAGGTCGTGGGGATGATTCTCGGAGTTCTACTCTACATCATCTTGATTCCTATCCTAGGTATCAGCGGTGCAGCGATAGGTCACTCCGTCGCGTTTGTCACGACAGCGATCGTGGCCGCCGTCCTGTACGCGCGGGACATCAAGCCGGAGAAGACCGGGTTGTTTTCGCTTACTCGTGATGATCTGAAATGGGGATCGCAGCAGGTGCGAAACGCGCTCGGCAGGACGCGATGAACACGGTCTACGAAACCGACGAGATCGAATGTGGCCGCGCAATGAGCCGTCCAACCCGCATACTCCTCAACATCACCCACGGATTCCAGGCAAGAATGCTGTTGCGATCCGGAATCAGTGAGAGGTTGGCGCGCCACGCCCGGTTGATAGTGGTCTCACCGAATGCCAACGAGCCATACTTCTCCAAAGAGTTCTCCAACCCGCAAATTTGTCTGGAACCAACTCCACAATTAGTGCCAACACCAGTCAACAAGTTGTTCAATCGATTGGAGGGAGAGTTACTCGGGGTGCGCCAGTACTGGCTTATGAGTCCAGCGTTGGGCAAAACCCTGAACATCAAGAATGAAACCTTCCGAAGACTTCATCCATATCGCTGGTTGGTTTCGCGTATCGGAAATCAGGTGTTTGGTCGATCGCCATTGTTCCGGCAACGGTGGCAACACGTGGAAAGGAGTTGTTTCCCCGGGCGCGAGTTTGATGCTGTTCTGACCGCGCATCGTCCAGATCTCGTCGTAACGGGGACGCCGGGTGTGGACCCTCGAGACGCGCACCTAGTGAGAGCGGCACATCGGCACCGAATCACGACAGCAACAGTGATGCTCTCCTGGGACAACCTAACTTCGAAAGGCTATGTCAGCGATTGGCCGAACCATCTCCTTGTTTGGAGTGACCTCATGGCGGAGGAAGCTATTCACTACCACGGTTTCCCTCGGGGCAACATTCATTGGTGTGGAGCTGCACAGTTTGACCATTATTCCGGTTTTCGTGAGGCATTCGATCGCGACACTTGGAGAAAGGCACATGGCGTACCGACGGACGCGGGTCTAATTGTATACGGAACAATCAATCCGGCAATCATGCCGCACGAGCTCGAAGTTGTCCGCGAGATCGTGTCCGCAGTGCGCGGCAAGCGGTTCAGTCGGCCCGTGTATTTGTGGATCAGACTTCATCCTCAAATCGTCAAGGGCGTCTACGCTCGGTCCCTCGAACCTTACCTCCAACTCGGCGGTCCAGACGTTCACGTCGAGGTTCCTCCCGTCCAGTCCGGTCAACTTGCCTGGGATCTTCCGAAGGCCGACAGTCAACATCTTGCATCTCTCCTTGCCGCAGCTGACATTGTGGCCACACCTTGCTCTACGTTGGTCATTGACGCCGCGTGCGTCGGCACCCCTTCCATCAATGTGTTTTTCGATGGACCCAACTCCGTAGCGCAGGAGTGGTCTGCTCGGCGATTTGAGGTCTACACACATTACGCCAAGCTCATTGCTACCGGTGGGATTCACAACGCCTACAGTTTGGACGATTTTATTCGCTTGGCAAACCGGTCGCTCAATGGCGAAATCTCTCACACCGAAGGTCTGCGTGCCATCGTCGAGCAGCAGCTCAACCGTCTTGATGGCAATGCGGGCGCACGGACAGCGGACATGCTTTTGAAACTGGCGAGACAGAGTGAGCACGAGAGCCGCTAACAGAGGCATGAAGTCGCAAGAGCCAATGAGAATTCTCGTGGTGTCCTGGTCTGTTCCACCAAACA
Organism: Deltaproteobacteria bacterium RIFOXYA12_FULL_58_15; assembly: GCA_001798605.1. Classification (GTDB taxonomy): domain Bacteria; phylum Myxococcota; class XYA12-FULL-58-9; order XYA12-FULL-58-9; family XYA12-FULL-58-9; genus XYA12-FULL-58-9. The sequence continues at coordinate 4,753 of MGST01000280.1, forward strand.
GTGGTGGATCGGCCACCGTCATTGCGAATCTTTGCAAACAATTCACCCGTGACGAGATGCTCGTCGTAGGTGAGTTGTCGGCGACTCCTGCTGTGTGGCGCTGGCAGTCCGAGTGGCCCCGCGTCGTCAGTGTGTGCCATTCTTGGTGGTCGGGATGGCGTGGTCGAAGGTTTTACGGCTGGTCGGCGTTGTTGGTGCAGGTACCGTTGCTTGTGTGGCGGATCTGGCGCCTTGCGGTTCGTTTCAAACCCACCCACATCTTGGTGGTGTATCCCGACTGGCGGTTTCTGCTTGCGGGGGCGCTGGTCGCGAAGTGGACAGGTCGGCCACTCTTCCTGTACTTCCACAACACATTCAAAGAGAACGTCAAAGGATACGAGCAGGTAATTGCCAGAATCCTCCAACCGGCGGTCTTTCGCGCAGCTCAGCACGTCTTTGTCATGAGCGAGGGAATGGTCGATCTGTTTCGCAAAAACTATCCGGGCTTGCGTTGCAGCGCCCTAGTTCACGCCTTTAGTGCGCCACTTCCTCAGGGTGTTGATGTGCCAACGCCCCGCTCGCCCCCTGACTTCGTTTTCTTGGGTAGCGTCAATGATTCGTGCCTTGACGCGCTGCAACGAATGATGCGCGTCATTCACAACATCCCTCGTGCCCGATTGAAGTTTCTGACAGGCACGCCGCGCTCAGTTCTAACTCGTCAGGGATTGCTGGGCGAACGCGATAGCTGCGATTCCGTCATGGATAGCGAGTTGATGCAAAAACTCGCAGACGCGGATGTCGTGCTATTGCCACATGGCTTCATTGGAAGCTATGCCCCTGAGGAGTACCAAACGATTTTCCCAACGAAGACCATTGAGTATCTCATCTGCGGGCGGCCTATCCTCGCGCACACGCCACCCGACTGTTTTCTAACGAGATTTCTTCGCGAGCACGAATGTGCGTTGGTTGTCGATGAGGCAAACGAGCAGGCGATCCTTCGTGGCATCACGCTGCTGCAGAATGACGCCGCGCTTCGCCGGAGATTGGTACAAAACGCACTTCGAGCAGCGCAACAATTCCGTGTGTCCGTGGTAGTTAGGACCCTTCGCGAACAACTGCAGACTGCATGACCAAGACAGTGGCCACGGATGCGACCCCGTCCGGCCGTCCTCCCCAAGCCGTCGCCCCTTCACGCAACTCGAACCGCAGGGGTTATCTCCGCAGTGTGCTGAGTGGGGTCCGGCGAATTCGCAATCGAGCTCGTTGGAAGGCTTGGCGGATCGTTGACGCCAACTCCCTGAAAGCTCGTTTCTTATTGCGCCAGCATCACAACGCCTTCTCCGCTTTGATGCCCGCCTTCAACTCGGCGCGGGTCAACGAGGAACTGGGCAAGTACAATGATGGCACCGAAACCTCAGAAATCATGAAGCATGATGAGTATGTGCTTCACTACGATCGTCGCGTCATCATTGAGCCTCGCTATGGCTGGGCGATCATCGGGCCG
>MGST01000281.1 GCA_001798605.1 Deltaproteobacteria bacterium RIFOXYA12_FULL_58_15
TGGTATCGGCAAATCAACTCTGCTCTTGCAGGCTGCGGGGGAACTGGCAAGCGGTGGTGCGCGAATCCTGTATGTGACTGCCGAGGAGTCGTTGAGCCAGGTGAAGCTGCGCGCCGACCGGCTCGGCATCTCCAGCAACAACCTCTTTCTCCTCGCGGAGACACAGCTCGAATCGGTCGACGAGGCGCGTGAGTCTATCAAGCCGGAGATCATGATCATCGACTCGATCCAAACGGTTGGCGTTTCAGAGATAAGCAGTGCGATTGGATCGGTGTCGCAGATCCGCGCCGCTACCGCCTTTCTTATGGGGATCGCCAAAGGCAAAGATGTGCCAGTGTTCGTCGTCGGCCACGTCACCAAGGAGGGCACCATCGCGGGTCCCAAGGTGATGGAACACATGGTCGACACGGTCCTGTATTTCGAAGGTGAGCGCACCGGCCCATACCGGATCTTGCGCGCACACAAGAATCGCTTTGGTTCTGCACAGGAGATCGGCGTCTTCGAAATGCACGGCGAAGGCTTGCGAGCCGTCAGCAATCCCTCCGAGCTGTTCCTCTCACAGCGCGCCTCAGGACCAGGGGCGGCGGTCGTCACTTCCCTAGAAGGCAGCCGACCGATTCTGCTTGAGGTTCAGGCCCTGACAACGCCGGCTGTTTACGGGACGCCCCGCCGCACCACCGTGGGTTTCGACCATCAACGGGTAACCATCCTCTGTGCTGTCCTCGATCGCCGTTGTGGCCTCGACATCGGCGGTCTCGATGTCTACGTCAACATCGCTGGCGGCGTTCGCGTTACCGAGCCCGCGGTGGATCTCGGCGTCGCGCTGGCACTCGCGTCCACCGTGCGGGGCGTGCCCATCCCTGCCGATGTCGTGGTCGCTGGAGAAGTTGGATTGTCTGGGGAAGTGCGGGCGGTCTCGCAACTCGGCAGCCGCGTCCAAGAGGCCGCGAGCCTCGGCTTTTCCCGATGCGTGGTACCCAACGTCGACGTCGATCGCTGGAAAGGCCCGGCACCTGTGCTCCCACTGTGCGGTGTCGGCAACGTAATGGAAGCCCTTGCTGAGGTCGGACTCACCAAAGGGCGGTAGTATTACTCGACGGTGACGCTCTTGGCGAGGTTGCGCGGCTGGTCGATGTCGGTGCCGCGCAGGTCTGCCACATGGTAGGCGAGCAACTGCAGGGGGACCGTTGTGACAATCGGTGCGAAGACTGGGTCGACGTCGGGGACATAGACGACCTCATCGACCAGGGATTCGATGGTCCGATCGCCCGCGGTGGCGATGGCGATCACGACGCCCTCACGGGCTTTGACCTCTTGTATGTTGGCGAGAACCTTGTCGTAGACAGCACCCGCGGTTGCCACCACCACCACCGGAACCTCCGGTTCTATCAAAGCGATGGGGCCGTGTTTCATTTCGCCAGCGGCGTAACCCTCGGCGTGAATGTAGGAGATCTCCTTGAGCTTGAGTGCCCCCTCAAGGGCGACGGGGTAACCGAATCCGCGACCTAGATACAAGGACGAGCTGACGTGCTTGAATCGTTGAGCGATCTCGATGATTCGCGACTCTTGTTGCAGCACCGTCTCGATGTGAAGGGGCATTTGCCGCAAACCGGTGATCAGTTCACTCGACCGTGTCGCGTCGAGTCCGCGATGCCGGGCCACACCGATGGCCAACAGATACATGGCGACCACTTGGGTGACAAAGGCCTTGGTTGAAGCCACACCGATCTCTGGGCCCGCGTGCGTGTAGAGGACCCAGTCCGACTCACGGGAGATTGACGAATCAATGACATTCACCACCGAAACAACCGGCGAGCCAAGCTCGCGCGCTGCTTTGATCGCCGCGAGCGTATCGGCGGTCTCGCCCGATTGGCTGATTGCGAGGATCGCCGTTTCCGGTCCGAGCAAGGGGTGGCGGTAACGCAATTCACTCGCGAGCTCCACGTCACAGCCCATGCGGGCGAGCTCCTCGAGCGCCAGGCGGCCAACCAGGCAGGCATGATAGCTGGTGCCGCAGGCGGTGAGCATAACGCGGGATGCCTCAGCAACTTTCTTGACCAGCGCCTGATCGAGCTCCACGTCATTACCGCTCGCGCCGAGACGCCCTCTCAGGGTGTCAGTGACGGCACGCGGTTGCTCGAAGATCTCCTTGTGCATGAAGTGCTTGTGGCCGCCCTTTTCTGCCATAACCGGCGACCAGTCGATGATTCGCGAGGGTCGGTCCACGGGCTCACCCTTGAGGTCGGTGATCTCGACCGAACCGGGCCGAATGGTCGCCACTTCTCCCTCTTCGAGAATCTTGATCTCACGGGTGTAGGGCAACAACGCCGGGATGTCAGAGGCAATCACCCCTGCATCGGCAAGAACACCAATGATCAGCGGCGAGGCGTTTTTGGCAACCACGATGGTGTTTGGTTCCATCTCAGAGATCACGGCAATGGCGTACGCGCCTTCTACTCGTTCGAGAGCGGTTCGCACACGCTCGGCGAGCGTCGCACCTTTGGCTGCGGCCACCAGGTGGGCAATGATCTCCGTATCGGTATCGCTCTCAAAGGTGCTGCCTGCCTTGCCGAGTTCCTCGCGCAGTGCCAGATAGTTTTCAATGATGCCATTATGCACCAACACCACATCGCCAACATGATGCGGGTGGGCGTTCTCATCGGAAGGCCGACCATGGGTGGCCCAACGAGTGTGTCCAATGGCGATCTCCCCCGCAAGCGGCTCGTTGCGCAACAACTCGTCGAGCTCCCGAAGTTTGCCCTTCTTGCGACGCAAACGAATTTTGCCCTCGTCAATGGTGGCAATACCAGCCGAGTCATATCCTCGGTATTCGAGACGTCGCAAACCGTCGAGGACGTAATCAGCAGAACGTTTCGAGCCCACGTAACCGACGATGCCACACATCAGCTCATCCCTTCGTCAACACAGAGCCGCTCTCACGACCGAACAGGCCTCAATATCAATCAGGCCTTCTTACCATGAATCTTCCGGCGCAGTCTCTTGGCGTAACCCTCTTTGTTCACCTGCCGCGCACGCCCCAGAGCCAAAGCGTTTGCGGGCACGTCGACGCTAACCGTCGAGCCCGCAGCGATAAACGAATTGGCACCGAGCTTGACCGGCGCAACGAGTGTCGTGTTGGAGCCAACGAAGCATCCAGCCCCGATGGTGGTGGGATGCTTCACCGGGCCACCATCATAGTTGCAGGTGATCGTGCCCGCACCGATGTTGGAGCCGGCACCGATGTCAGCATCGCCAAGATACGTGAGATGGCTTGCCTTGGCGCCGCGGCCCAAACGGGATTTCTTCATCTCGACGAAATTGCCTACCTTCGAACCCTGTTCCAAGCGTGCACCTGGACGCAGTCGTGCGAAGGGGCCTACGCTTGCGTTCTTGCCCACGTCAGCGCCCTCAATGTGGGAGAAGGAATGAATCATGGCGTCAGCGCCAATGGTGGCGTTCTTGATAACAGTCGGCCCATCGACGCGCGCGCCACTGGCAATCTTGACCTTGCCATAGGTTTGGACACCTACGCCGATGATAGCGTCCTTCTGGATTTTCGTCTCTGTGCTCAAGAAGGTGTTCTCGGGGTCGCAGAAGGTCACCCCTCGATTCTGATGGAAGGCAATCAACCGACGTCGCATAATCCCTTCGGCCTCGGCGAGCTCCGCTCGGGTATTGACCCCACGCACCTCGTCACGGTCATCGACGACCACTCCCACCGCACCTTTGCGGCCCGACGCAATAGCGACGACGTCGGTTAGGTAGGCCTCGTGCTGCTTGTTGTTGCGTCTCACCGCGCCCACGGCCTCGCGCATCAATCCATAGTCACACATATACACGCCGACGTTGATCTCGTTGATGTCGCGTTCGGTTACGGAGGCGTCCTTGTGCTCCACCACGGCCTTGACCCAACTGCCTTCGCGCAAAACACGACCATAGCCAAAGGGATTCGCAACCCGAGCGGTGAGCAAAGAAAGCGACTTACCCTCAACCGCTCGTGTCAGCCTTCCAACTGTATCCGCCTTAAGCAACGGCACGTCGCCATAAAGCACCAAGACCCGGCCCCTGAAGCTCGGGATTGCCTCAAGGGCGATCCGCGTAGCATCGGCGGTGCCGAGTTGTTGTTCTTGGACAGCAAACACCAACGGCGTCTTGGGGAAGGTGGCGGTGAGAATCTCACGCACACGTCGTCCGTTGGCGTCGACGACAACCACGATGGGATCACAGCGGCGAGCGATGGCCACTTTGACGACGTGGGCCACCATTGGCATCTCGGCCACCGGATGAAGGACCTTGGGCAGACTCGAACGCATCCGTTTGCCCTTGCCAGCTGCAAGAATCAACGCTGCAGTTTTGCTTTTCATGAGGCGAGGGGTAATCGTCCCATGCTGTTGTGTCAAGTCGTGGGGGGCGAGAATTGCTTTCTCGAGCGCCCCGAAGACATCCTCACGACAAAGGGTACCGACTATTTTCGAGAGTGAATCCTGATAAGTGTGGAGTCCCATGAATACTCTGGCTGCCGCTGGCATCTCGCACGTCTATCACATCACGCCTCTGCACTATGTTGCCCTCATAGCCCAATCGGGCTGCCTCATGTCAAAGCAAGGGCTGCTGGACGCGGGCATGCCGCGCAACCACATGCGGCCCTCTACCTACCAAGAAGATATGCAGACGGGATTCGCCGATGTGGTTCACCTGTCCACCGATGCCTACCCAGAGCGACTGCACACCGTCCTCGGTGGTGGCTTCCCGCACGTACGCCTCACCATTCCCACCCAGAGGATCGACGAGGAGCAGCTCGCCCTGTGTCGCTATCACCTCTGCCGGGGCCAAGAGACCATGCGCCAGTCAGATGTGGATGGTCACGTCGTGCCACCCTTTCGCATTCCGGTTGCCACCACCCCCTTCGAAAAGAAGGGCATGCTGCGGGCATACGGCAAAGGACCCTTGGAGGTTTTGGTGCGCGAGTTGTTGCCACTATCCGACGACACCGAGCTCACGGTTTTTTCCTTGGCTGACCAAACCCCCACGGTCACCGCCCTCAAACGGGTCGGCCGCCGTTGGCAAGTGCGAGTCGAGGACTCTGGAACGGTTCGCTACACCGTTGGCTCGCAGGTACGCAAACACTGTGTCGACTTTCTCAACAGGACGGCGACGGGCACAAATCCCGGCCCAGACCGCCCCAAATTCGAGTAGCAGCTACACCTGAAATTTGCCAAACAGAGTCCCAACCCACGATTCGGATAGTCTTTGATGGTGGATGTGGGCAACTCAAATGGGTCGGAAGCGTGGAAACTCAAGCCGCAAGAAGGACGGCCATTTGGTTGTTGGCATGAATTTGCCAGGTCTCACTCTGTTCCTGAGGGTGCACATCGCGCAGGGTGCCGTCTGATTGCAGAACTTTCATCCGCCTCTCGCTCTTGCCGGTGCCAAAGGTTGTGAATTTGACCTTGTCGAATCGACTCGGATCTTGGCGAAGAAGCGCACCAATGCCGTTCTGAACCATCTTCTCGTTTACTGGGTCATCATCGGAAAACACAACGGTGTGCATCGGGGCTTTGAGGATGCCGTCTTTGTCAAGAACTCCCAGTGCAGTCTTGCCGAGCGGTGTCGCCTGGATGCGTTCCATGATTTGGCTGATGGCAGCCAACTTGATCTCGCTGGTTTTCGACTCATCGTATTCCACGCCGAGCCGATCCGTGACAGTGCGGTGGATGACGGGGAGCATGTTCTCGAGCGGCGGCACGTACTTGATACGACCGTCCTGCTGCATCTTCTTGAGCACGCGATGGAAGCTCTCAGGGGAGTGACCGCGAGCGGTGATGATGTAGGTAAATTGGGCAGTGATTGGATTGGAGCACTTGAAGACAAAATCATCCCACATGGGGCCGAAGTCTTCGTTTTTCAGCGCTTGCTCCGTCGTCTTATCGAGGATGTACGGGTCCGCGGCGTCACGATAGTCGCGGTAGGTGCCGTGCAGTGGGTCCTGGGCACGGTGGGTGAAGCAAGACCAATTGATGCTGTCGAGGTCCCCCTCGTGGAGTTGGATCCCAGAGAGGTCTCCGTCGAGACGATTCTTGCCTGGTTGTTCTTCGATGGGGTCTTCGGGGTTGTAAGTCACACCGTGTTTGCGCACAGTTGCATAAAGGTCGGTCGGTATCGTCAGCTGTTGTCCCGTCTCCTTGTGGAAGAGATAAACGTTGGAGCTGCGCATGTTGAGAATGTTGTCATCCCAGTCGTAAAGGAACGCGGAGATTTGCGGCACTTCGATGCATCCCCAGCTCGGCAGTACTTCGGGCACTGCCGATGTGGCCAATGCAGCAGCCACATCC
>MGST01000282.1:0-23158 GCA_001798605.1 Deltaproteobacteria bacterium RIFOXYA12_FULL_58_15
ACCATGGAGGTGGTCAATGTACGAACCCGACGCCTGGATGTAGATGTCGGTCTGCAACTCACCATCGTCAATGCGACACACGTGATCCCTGTCTAAGACGACGTCCGTTCCGACGCCCCCGACGATTGGCACGAAGCGAGCTTCTGACGTCGCGCCCAAGGGTCAGATGAATCATGCGTTCTGGGATGTCGTTGGCTTCGATGCGGAAATCGAAGACACACATGCAACTGCAGCGGGCACCCCCCCGAGGAAGGTGGACTCGGGGGCGTCGACCTCGCTGATGAGGTACTCGCCTTCGTCCTCCTCTTCAATACTGACACTGTGTTCACCACAGCAATTGAGCGACACACGGGCGTTGGTGAGGCTGAGTTTGCCCGACTCGTACTTCCACAACAGAACCTCAGCGTCACAATAGGCTGGCTCCTCTTCGCCCGCATCTGCGGTGAGGGCATTTTTGGTTGAATCAAAACCTCCGCAGTCACTGGTGGAAGCAGTCTGCTCGATCGAGCTACATCCGCAAACCATTGTTATTGCCCACAAGACGGCTATCACGGGATATCTCATTGGTTTTCTCCTCTGCACCCCATGTAGAGCATACTTCATGTCTCTGGTGTTGCGAAGCCCCGCGGGAGCGCCTATCTAAGGCACCATGGCTGATGTGCGCATTGACAGAACGGCGTTGTTGGAGGCGGCCCTGGGCCAGCGAGTCTTGGTTCTCGATGGTGCAACGGGCACCATGATGCAGGCCTATGGCCTCGACGAAGCGGATTATCGTGGTGAACAGTTCGCCGATCATCCGCAATCGGTGAAGGGGTGCTGCGATCTGTTGTCGCTCACCCGGCCGGACATCGTTGCCGAGGTGCATCAGGCCTATCTCGACGCTGGGGCAGATCTCATCACCACCAACTCGTTCACTGCCACCTCCGTGTCACTGCTCGACTACGGTCTCGAGGCCTACGCTCGCCGGATAAATGCGGCAGCGGCGAGAGCGGCGCGACAGGCGGCCGAGGCGATGAGCGCAAAGACGCCGGACAAACCGCGTTTTGCCATCGGCTCCATTGGACCGACCAATCGCACCCTGTCCATCTCGCCCGACGTCGACAATCCCGGCATTCGCGCGGTGACCTACGCCGAGCTCTTCGAGTCCTATCGGGAAGCGGCCCTGGGTCTCATCGAGGGTGGCGTCGACGTGCTCATGCTCGAGACCATCTTCGACACCCTCAACGCCAAGGCGGCATTGGCGGCGATCGAGGCGGCGTTTGAGGAACTGGGCAAACGCCTTCCCGTGGCCATCTCCATGACCGTCACCGATCAGAGTGGCAGAACCTTGTCCGGGCAGACCGTCGAAGCGTTCTGGGCATCGGTGGCGCACGCGCGGCCGCTGTCTGTGGGAGTCAACTGTGCGCTCGGCCCCAAGGCGATGCGTCCTTACGTCGAAGAGCTCGCTCGCATTGCCGATACCCGCATCAGCTGTCACCCCAACGCCGGATTGCCGAACGAGCTCGGTGGCTATGACGAGTCGCCCGAGGACGTGGCGGCGGTGCTCGGGGACCTGGCGCAAAACGGTTGGCTCAACATGGTGGGCGGCTGTTGTGGCACGACGCCGGATCACATTCGTGCCATCGCACGGGTGGTGCGCGACGCCAAGCCGCACGTGCCCGCCGACCCGCCGCGGTATTCGCGCTACAGCGGGCTCGAATCTTTGGTCGTGCGGCCCGACACCAACTTCGTAGTAATTGGTGAGCGCACCAACATCACCGGCTCGCGCAAGTTTTCTCGGTTGATCAAAGACGGCGACATGGAGGCGGCGCTCACTGTTGCACGGCAGCAGGTCGAAGGGGGGGCCAACATCCTCGACGTGTGTATGGACGAGGCGTTGTTGGATGGCGTCGCGTCGATGCGTAACTTTCTCAATCTCATCGGCAGCGAGCCCGATATCTGCAAAATGCCGATCATGGTCGACAGCTCGGATTTTCGTGTCATCGAAGCGGGGCTTGAGTGCTTGCAAGGCAAGAGCATCGTCAACTCCATCAGCCTCAAGGAAGGGGAGGGAATCTTTCGTAAGCACGCACGCGTGGTGCGCCGCTTTGGCGCTGCGGCGGTGGTGATGGCGTTCGACGAGGCGGGACAAGCAACGACAGCAGAGCGCAAGGTCGAGATACTCGGTCGGGCCTATCGTATTCTCACCGAGGAGGTGGGTTTTGCCCCCGAGGACATTATCTTCGACCCCAATGTCTTGGCGATTGCCACGGGTATCGAAGAGCACGCCGATTACGGCAGGGCATTTATCGAAGCGACCCGGGAGCTAAAGAAACGCTTTCCCGCGGCCAAGGTCTCCGGCGGCATCTCCAACGTCTCCTTCGCCTTCCGCGGCAATGAGCCGGTGCGCCAGGCAATCAACGCGGCATTCCTCTATCACGCTATCGCCGCTGGCCTCGACATGGGCATCGTCAACGCTGGGCAACTCGCCGTGTACGACGACATACCCGAGGAGCTTCTCGATTGTATCGAAGATGTCCTGTTCAATCGCCGCACCGACGGCACCGATCGACTGATCGAGTATGCCCAAACCCACAGGGTTGACCGCACCGTGCAGACGAAAGACGACGCCTGGCGCGGGGGCAGCGTTGAAGAACGGTTGGCACATGCCTTGGTGCACGGCATTGTCGAGCACATCGAAGCTGACGTGGAAGAGGCGCGTGGAGCTTATGACACCGGCCTGTCGATCATCGAAGGACCTCTGATGGCCGGCATGAATCAAGTAGGCGATCTGTTCGGCGCCGGCAAGATGTTCTTGCCGCAAGTGGTTAAGAGCGCCCGGGTGATGAAGCAGGCAGTCGCCGTGTTGCAGCCATACATCGAGGCGGAGAAGGGCGGCAAACCGCAGAGCAAGGGCAAGGTGCTCCTTGCGACGGTCAAAGGTGACGTGCATGACATCGGCAAGAACATCGTCGGCGTGGTGCTCGGCTGCAATGGCTACGACATCATCGATCTTGGGGTGATGGTCCCCGGTGAAAAGATACTCGACGTGGCGCAAAAGGAGGGCGTTGACCTCGTCGGTCTCAGTGGCCTGATTACACCGTCGTTAGAGGAAATGGTTTATGTCGCCAAAGAGATGCAGCGACTCGACATGAGTTTGCCGCTCCTCATAGGGGGTGCCACCACCAGCTCCAAGCACACCGCAGTGAAGATTGCGCCCGCCTACGATGGCCTGTGCGTGCACGTTCGCGACGCCTCACGGGCGGCTTCGGTGGCAGGATCGCTTATGCGCCCCGACAGTCGTGCACAGTTTGGCGAGAGTACTCGAAGGGAGCAGGACAGCCTGCGCCGGGCGCACAAGGGCAACCAGGGGCGAGATTTGATCCCCTATGCCGAGGCGGTGCAAAGACGCATTGTCATCGACTGGACACAAGACGCCAGCCAGAAAAACAATCGCCCGAGTGACAGCGACCACAGTGGCAACATTGCCTTGCCGTCGTTTGTGGGGACCCGAGTTGTCGAGAATGTGAGCGTCGCAGAAATCGCTGAGTACATCGATTGGACCCCGTTCTTCCATGTCTGGGAGCTGCGTGGGGTTTACCCGAAGATCTTCGACAAACCGCAAGTGGGTGAAGCTGCACGTGAGGTGTTCGACAACGGCAGGCGTTTGCTCGATTCCATCATCCAGAACAACTGGCTCAGGCCGCGGGGGGTGTACGGATTCTTCCCCGCTGCGGCCACCGAAGAGCACGACGACGTCATCGTTTACGCCAATGATGCGCGCACGGTACAGAGGTGTCGTTTCCACATGCTGCGACAACAACGCCCAACCGCTGGGCGGGAAGAGCTGCGCAGTCTCGCCGATTTTGTTGCCCCGGCATCCAGCGGCCAAGAAGATTGGCTCGGGGGTTTTGCCGTGACAGCTGGCCATGGTCTCGAGGAGATCGTCGCCCGCTTTGACAAAGATCATGACGACTACAATGCGATCATGGCCAAGGCCCTCGCTGACAGACTCGCCGAAGCGTTCGCTGAGCTCTTGCACGAGCGCGCCAGAGGGGACTGTGGCATTCGCGAAGACTTGAGCAAGGCCGATCTCATGGGTGAGAAGTACCGGGGCATCCGTCCCGCCCCCGGTTACCCCGCCTGCCCCGAGCACACCGAGAAGCGAACCCTGTTCGAGCTCTTGGACGTCACGGCAGCCACCGGCATAACCCTGACCGAGTCCTTCGCAATGGCTCCCGGAGCGTCGGTGAGCGGCTTCTACTTCAATCATCCTGAGGCTCACTATTTCACGGTGGGTAGAATCGGCCGCGATCAGGTCGAGTCCTACGCGAGCCGCAAGGGCATGACGGTGGAGGAGGCCGAGCGCTGGCTCGCCCCGAATCTGGGTTACGAACCAATTCGAGCATAGCCAGAAGAACAATTCGTGTGCGCGCGCCGACTGACATCCGCAGGATCCCCGAACAAGCAGAGGCTGGTCGCGCTCATCTGCTATGCCCAACGCATAGCGCGGATATTGGAAATTGCAACAGACAGCCATCGGGGTGCCTGTGGCCCCGTTCGGGTCCCGTTTCTGGTTGTGGCCACAATCACCTCGGCACCGCTTCGGGTTTACACGGTGCGCTGCCAGGGGTATAGCGTGCGACCGACGACGCACGTTCCTTTTGTGAAGCCCCCAGTGGTTGCGATGGATTCCTGTGGCGCCAAAGGGCGGCGAGATCGGGCAATGATTTGGGTTAATCTGGGTTAATCTGGTCGATCCACAGGCAGGCATTACAACGTACATGGCGTCGTTGTTGTGTGCCTGGGCTAGCTAACCTTGCCGGAGGACTCTCGTGAAACATGGCCATCGGTTTTGGGCTTTCGGATGTCGGGTTATGGGTCTCGGATTCATCATGGCCGTCGGTTGCTCTGATGGCGGCGGTGGCAAGAAGAAATGCGAAGGTGCAGATTGCGAGCCGCCGCGCGTCGGCGACGCGTGCAATGTTGAAGGCTCGCTCTCCGGTTTCCCTGCGCAGGCGCGATCCTGCGAGGTGCTGCTACACGTCGACGCGGCGGCCACGGTCCAACGCCTTGACCAACTGGGTGCGCAACAAGGCTTCGGATGCCCGCCGTCCGGAGTTCGTCTATCGCTACGACAGTCGTGCGCCGGCAGAGATCGCTCAACACGGCATGCGGCCGTATAACGTGAACGCGCAACGACCCCTCATGGACCACGTTCGGCAAAACAATTACGCGAGCCAGTGGACATCGACGTCCAGGGATTCCATGATTCCTGGCATCAACAACAAGTTGTATGTCTACAAGATTCGATTGCCCGCCAACGGCGTTGACGCGAACACGCACTTTGCCAACCACGGCGAGACCAATCCGTATGCAGCGCAACACGAGTACGCGATCCCAGGTGTCATCCAGTCACAAAACGTGGTCGGGGTTATGAAGGTGACAAACTTCTTGCGCGCGGATGCCAGAGGTGAGGCACCGAACTGGGTCGCTCCGGCTGCCGCTCCGGGTGACTGGGGCGGAGGTTGATGCCAAGACTTTGTCACGACGACAGCCGGGCTCTGAATCAGGTGACTGCGTCTACTCAATGCCGGGCTTTTGTCGACCGGGCGACTTTTTGGGCGATGACTCTTAGTTGTTGTCCTGTCGGAGGCTGCGCACGCGTTCAATGGCAGCTAAGGGGGAGCACTACCCACTGTTCTGCTAACACGTTCTGTGGTACGAATTTTCGTCAATTTTTGGAGTAATCGCGTGAGTAGTTCTGTACTCGTTTTGGTCACTGGACGGCCACGATCATGGCTGTTGTCAGGGCTTGATGAGCTCGACAGCAAGGGCGTGGCTTGGAAGGTGGGTTTCCTCGGCGAGGGTTTGCTCAAACCCGTTCCTGGGCAATTGCCCATCGTCTCGTTCAAAAATCACGAACTCGGTGTCAGCGCTTCGCTTAACCTTGCGCTAGAAACGACGGACTTCGACCTCGTATCAATCATTGCGGATGACGTGGTGCCAACCAAAGGTTGGCTGAAGGCGCTGTTGTCGGGTGCAGCCCAATGGCCCAACTGTGCAATGTTTGCCGGGCCGGTGGTTCCACGAACCGAATTGCCAGAACATCAAGCGTTGTTGGATGGACTGGTGGCCGCGCCAGCCTTTGGCAAGTTCTTGCCTCAGTATTCGGCAGGACCGATGCCGGCGACGATTTGGCCAAGTCTTTGCAACTACGCACTTCGCCCTGGCCTATTGCCGAGGCCTGTGTTCTCCACAAAATTTGGTTGGGGAAGCGAATCCGTGCCTCTTGGAGAGGCCGAACATCTTTTCCAACGCCTGGAGGGGTTCGGACAACAGTGTGCGTATGTACCAGAGGCAAGAGTTGATCGCATCATACCCACAGAACAAATGAAGGCCAAATGGATTCTCCGGCGGGCGTTCAATGTCGGTCGCTGCTCTGCACGACTTTCATTCGAGGGTTCATTGCACGTTACACCGCCGGGAGGTCTTCTGTCCCAAACTTGGCAAAGCCACCACACAGAAACACGTGATGCTCGTCTTTTCAGTGATTGGATTCGGAATCGTCAACGTGGTGCCGCCAAGGAACGCGCTTTGCTTCGCAAAGAATGGAGGTGCCTGAAGACCCCCGTAACGTCTGTTGTCGAATTCTTCAACTCGTCCTTGCCCAAACGACTCGCCCACTTATCGATGTTTGCAATTACCGAAAGGTTTGTCGTTGAAATTGTGGCAGAAGACATCCAAGAGGGACGATGGACCATCGATCTCCATTCCATGTCCTGCACTCGCGGGACATCAAGACCTGTGGATCTCTCTTTTACACTGAGCAGATCGAACCTTTTGGCTCTGCTGAATCGTAAGAATCCGATCGCATTTCTGCACGTATTGTACCACACAGGTCAACTCGCTTTGGTCGGTGATGTCGAGAGATCACGTTTCCCTATGAATGTCTATTTGCTTTTGGGGCTCTTGAACGCCAATGTGTGAAAATATTGTTGTCAGCGTAGTACTCGCTTCCAGGAATAGGTCCGCAGAACTAGAGAAGACGCTCACTCGCTTTGAAGCTATCGAAACAGATGGGTTTCAATGGGAAGTGATCGTTTCCGACAATGGAAGCACAGATGACACCGCACGAGTGTTGCAGAGGGCGAGTGAGAAGTTACCCCTCGTGGTCCAATACCAAGAACGCCCAGGCAAGAGTGCAGCGGTCAATCTGGCACTGGATGTTGCACGGGGAGATCTTGTGGTTTTCACAGACGACGACGTCGGCCCGTGTGCTGGTTGGCTCAAGGCGTATGTGTCTGCGGCTAAGAATCGCCCTGATGTGGAGATCTTCGGTGGCCCGACCACCCCGCTTTTTGATGTGACTCCTGTCCCGTTTCTGCGAGCGGGCATGGTAAGCGTTGCTGCCTATAGCGCTTTTGAATTGTTGTCCGAGTTTCAGGCGTTGCCGTACACCATAGTACCGTGGGGAACGAATTTCTGTGTGAGGCGAAACGCCATTGGCAATATGCGTTTCTCTGAACGTTTTGGACCCCGTGAAGGCACCAGCTACCCAATGGGGAATGAGACCCAATTTCTTAGACGCCTTCGCTCTCGTGGCAGACGAGCGTTCTATGTACCTGATGCTGCTGTGAGCCACACTGTTCACGAACATCAACTGAAGAAACCCTGGCTCTCTCTTCGTGCAGTTCGCAACGCTCGGGGGCTTCTGCGCAGCCACATAGAAGAGCATTTTGGCAAACCGATGAGACTGTCAGGGCTCACTCGTTTGCGTCTGTTGGCTCTTCGAGGTGCGACAAAATTCTTATCTTTGTTCTCGCCCAGCAAGGCCTCGCGGATTGAGCACAACTGGACGACCAACACATTGATTGGTTTTGTCGACGAAAATCGGTTGATGCTGCAGCAGTTCAACGTGCGGCAAACACAGAAGCGCCAATGCAAATCGGCGGCAGAGATTCTCGACAACTACATACCATCGCTTCTCGAAGATCTGCACGATTCCCGTTTTCGATTCCCATTGGTTTGTTACATCAAGTTGGTAGGCGACAAAGGAGGGGAGTGGGTCATCAATTTGCGAGATTGTCCTTCGACTTGCAAACGGGGAACAATGCCAAACGACCGTGACTTCTCCGTAGAAATGGATGCGACAGACCTTGAGACGGTGCTGCTTTCGGGCGATATTGAGCTTGCGTTGGGATCTCTGTTCAGGTTGGGCCGGGTTCGGTATGACATGGGTCCTCGTTTTGGCGACCATTTATCGATGTTCTGCGACCTCCTATCAGCGTGACGAAGGACGGGAGTCGTTCAGGTTGGTTGGCAAATCTCGGTCAACGACCTACTGAAGGAGAGCGTGCGTCTTTCTTGGCAACGAAGGAGGTTATTTGTTCTCCGGCAAATTCAGACAACCTGATCTCCGGGATTCTGTGATGCAATCAATTCGTAGACATGGGGTCCACCTCAACCTAACCCGTCCACGATGCCGCAACTGACTTCGAGTTTCCGGGAGCAATGGTGGATGTGGAGTTCGAAAAACCCATCGACAGTTTCGCTTTGCTGCTCATGACGTAGCATACGATGCAGGGTTTGCAGCACACGGCCTGGTTTGCGGAGCATATCTACAGGAGTCAAGATGCGAATCGGTTTTCACGTACTCTCGGAGGCGGGACACATTCAACCCACCCTTGAATTGGCGACAGAGCTGGAGAAACGCGGACACCAAATTTGCTACATTGGCAAAGGCGACTTGTTGCGCAAGATGTTGCCGCAATCCTACGAAGTGATCGAGGAATTGCAGCGGACACACAACGCCAAATTCGCGGATGCGTTACGGGCTTCTGTCGAACTCATGCAAGAACAAAATCTTGGTGGGTTGTTGATTGATGGCAATTGCAACTTCCGCGATCCTATTCTTACCCTATCAGCAGGTATTCCTACTGTTGGCTACAATACAACACTGCCACGTTTCGCAGATCGGGTGGTTCCTCCCTTCACCACGAGTTTGCCTCCAGCCACAGATTGGTGGTCTCGTTGGCGTGTGTTTGCTGCGTGGACCGTTCGAGGAATTCTCAACAGGATATACTGTCTCGTGCTCTCCCGTTATCGTTTCTATCTCCGCGCGCTCAAGAACGCGCTGCGGAAGCTCAATGTGACGTCCTACGGTATTGATTTCGCTGCGTTGCATGTTCCCACCCATGGTCACGAGAATGCCATACCTGGTCTTTTGTCCACGTGAGTTTGATTTCCCACGCAACAATCTGGAGAACATCTTTTACGCGGGGTCAAACATCCAAACACAGCGAAACGAGCCTGCATTTCCTTGGGATCGATTGTGTGCGGAGCGTCGTCTCATCTACTGCTCTTTCGGTACACAGGTCGGTCGCGTGCCGTGGGCGTGTCGTTTCTTCCAACAGGTCTGCGCTGCTGTCACAACCCGCAAGGACTGGCAACTGGTTGTCCATGCAGGTGATTTCTGTGTTCAATTGAAAGAGATCGTACCGTCTGAGAGCAGAGTAACAATCGTGCGTACGGCTCCACAACTCTCGTTGCTTGCTCGTGCGGATGCCGCCGTCATTCATGGGGGTTTGGGAACTGTCAAGGAGTGCATTTGGCATGGAGTTCCGATGCTCGTAGCCCCCACCGGTCACGATCAACCTGGCAACGCCGCGCGGGTCGTGTATCACGGACTCGGAACAACCATCGAAGGCCGTCGAGCCACCGCCGCGCAGATCCAAGAGGCTCTTGCAGCCATGTTGGAGAACACCCTTCACTCCATGCAGCTGGCATACTTCTCGAAGCGTTTCAGGGAGAATCCGGGGATGACCACGGCAGCCGATTTGCTTGAAACCTGGTTTGAAGACCGGCAAGCCAAGAGAACAGGGGGTTGATCTTTCGCGGCTGACGCCAAAGGGTTCTGTCGCAAGCTTGGACTGCTTACCCGCCCGGGCGCGCACAGAGCATGGTTCACCTGTGCTCTCTTGAAATGATCCAAAACACCGACGAGCGCGCTTGCGCTGAGAGCACGTTGTTCTTTCGTGGTTTGTTCTTTCGTGGTGGCGGTCAAGTCGGGATGGCTCAGTCCTTGCGAATCTTGTGGGTGAACCAGTCGCCGGTCATCGCGTCGATGAGGCTGGTCACCTTCTCGAGCTCGATCTGTTTGGACAACCGCGCCCCCGTATCGGTGGGCGGATTGAGCAGCATGTCGACCTGGATGTTGCGGCGTTGGTAATACAGCGCGGTAATCTTGTTGATGATCTGCTCCTGCGCCCCAGCCAGAGAAGCCACATCGAGCTCCTCACCATTGAACATGAGCTTGGGCAAGTCCCAGGTGAGGGAACCGGAGACGTTGGTGGCCGAGCCTGCCACGCCGCGCTGCACCCATACCTCGGTGTTTGAGAATTCAGTGTTGGTGGTGGAGTCGTCGACGTTGGAGTCGGTGTAGGCACCACTCACATTTAATACCGGCAGCACCGCCTTGAGGGCGGCGCGGCTGCGCATGGAGTCGACCTCGGTCTTGTCGAGGCCAAAGTAGCGCAGGGCGGCCTTTTGCACTTCGCGAATGCTCGGCTCCTGCTTGAGGCCAGCGAGCTTGTCGGAAACGTCGGCGGATGCGATGGCGGGTAACAACAGCGCCCCATGCACCAGGACCCAACACAATGCTGCTCTCATGACTGTTCTCCTCACGTTGATACTGCGTCAACGATAGTTTTCGATCCATTTCAATGCGTCGTGCCATAGCTGGCCCGTATGTCCAGCCAACCGTGCGGTAAGCTCTTCCACTCGCAACTGCAGCCGAGAACGAGTCTCCATGTCTGCAGGGTTCTCCGCCAACAGACGCCACAGCGCCCGCTGCCGTTGTTCATAAACATGCCTGAGGTTCCGCGCTATTTCCTCATCGGCCGCCTGCCAGGAGCTGAAGAGGCCGCTGTCTGCTTTGGAATACATGGCGCCCGGCAGATCCCAGTTGAGCACCAGCATGCCCCAGTAAGCTCTGTAGTCGGCGTATCGTCCCAGGGGATTTTGGTCCTTCTCTGAAAGTTCAAAGGGTGCCCCCGGCCTTCGTATGCACGCTCCAACTCTGCAAAAGCCGTCCGGGAGGTTGGCGGTGCCATTCGCCCCAAGGTAACCGAAAGCCAACCCGGCGAAATCAGGTAGGAGCTTTGAGGCGGTGATTCGATCGCTCATGTCCACGTAGGATTCTGGTTCGAGTCCATAGTACTTTCTCGCCGCCGCAAGGGTCTTTGCGAGGGTGGGATCGTCTCGGGTGCGTGCACGGTAGCTGTCGAGATCGTGGCTCGATGGCTCCTTGGGTTTGTGGGGGGTGAGCCGTAGGAGCGCATCGTCGCTCAATACGAGAATGGCCCCCGAACCGCCGGTTTCCCAGATAACGGCGGAGGGGGCGTTGGGTAGGGCATAGAGCACAGTCCAAGTGGCACCAAAGTCGCGGCTCTCCCAAAGGGTATTGCCCACGTTGGCCACCAGGTGGTCACTGTCATTGGGGGCGATGGCGAGGTGACTGGGCGCCGACTCGAGTACTTTGCCAATTTTGTCGAAGCTCTGGCCCGCATCGCTGCTCTTGTGCAGGCCAGAGGGGTCAATTACCAATAGGCGCGCGGCGTCGTTGGGGTCAGGTATGACCTGCCATGCCTCTTTGTCGCGGACGCGACTGAATGTCTCTCCTGCATTGATGCTGCGAAACACCCCAGCGCTGGTGGCGGCATAGGCGACGTCTGGGTCGGACAGGACGAGCTCGAGGCTGTTGACGCTGCCCGTTAGGCCCGTGAGCTCTTTGAAGGTGATGCCGCCGTCCCGGGAGAGGAAGAGATTGGATTGGGTTTTGACATATCGGCGCCTGGGATCCCACGGATGGTACACCACGAAGGTGGTGTCGGCCTCGCCGTTGACCTGTTGCCGTTGCCAGGACCTGCCACCGACGTTGCTGAAAAAAAGATCGGCGTTGGTCGCGGCGTAGACCTCGGCAGGGCGACTCGGGTGGACGCAGAGTTGTTTGATCGACGCCGAGGTGTTGCCAAAATGCAGGGGGCGACTGACACCGCCACGGTCCAGCGGCGGGCCACTCGAATGGATGACGCCAAAGAAGTCGACGGTGGGCAGCATCAGGGGAAAACCAATGCCTTCGGTTCCATAGCCGTAGCGGGTCCAAGGTCCAGCCATGTCACCTACGAGCACCTCGGCTGGTAGGTCTCCGGCATCGACGGTATTGGGTGGGCCTTCAATGCTCTCCGCGGCAAACCCTGCCTCGGGCGGAGAGGCAGAAACGCCGCTGCCACTTTTGGAGGCCGATTGCCTTGGTGAGCCCGACATCGATAGGTCCCCATCGGCGAGATCGTAACCCTGCCAGGTGATGCCGCCGTCCTGGGTGACGAAGATCTTGCCGCTTTGAGTTGCGACATACAGCGTCTGCGGATCCGAAGGCGCGGTCGCCATGGTTGCCAAAGGCTCGTCGGCGATGGGGGTCTTCTCCAGGTACCATGTGCGTGCTGTTGGCGCCTGGGGCGGCTCTAGGTCTTCTTGTGGCTGTTCACGGTTTCGACCGCTGCGGGCACCGAGAACGAGCGCCACGATTATGGCCGATTGGGCTAACATCGGGCAGAAGAGGTATCAGCTATTGGGGGGGAGAGGGAAGGGGTCACCGGGGTGATGATTCAATCGGTGCTCAGTCGCAGGCGAGGAAGCATTCGGCCTTGGGCTGGGTCGACGGGAGGTCGTTGCAGTCACTGCCGATGGCGATGTTTGGCGACCACTTGAACTCGTTGAAGGTCATCTTGCCGACCGTGGAGCGGACGCCGCACATGTCGTGGGCGTACAGGACCGCTTCGCGGACGTAGCGGACGGTCTGGCGATAGACCATGGCGCAGCGACCGTTGGGCACTCGGCTCGAGTAGGAGAGGCTGCTCGACCAATCCTCGGACTTCGACCAGGTCTCTCCCCAGGACTCACTGTCGCCGACGGTGAAGTTCTGGGAGACGCCTTCGCTGCCGCCCATGTTGTAGGTGGTGCTCTCGGAGTGGCCTTCGCTCTCTGAAGTCGACTCGCCGATGGAGTGCTGGCTGTTGACGCCGTAGGTTTGACCCCAGGACTCGCCCTTGCTGTCGGAGGTGGTGGTGTCCCAGGTCGTGCTCTCGGACTCATTGCGGGAATAACCCATGCTGGCACCGAGGCCGGGGATGGAGAGGATTTTGCCGAGGCCGAGGTCGCCGCCCATGGTCCAGGTGGTGCCGTCACTGGAGGAGCCGCCGTTTGAGGTTGAGGTCGAGGAGCCATAGTCGACGCCGTAGGACTCGCCAGAGCTCTCACCTTCGGAGTAACCGAGCGACGTCGATTTGCTGGTGTCTGTGCTCTCGGAAACGCTGATGCCTTCGCTCCAGTTGCTGTCGCTGCTCGTGCCATTGGACTCGGAGAAGCTCTTGCTGATGCCGACAGACACACCCTGTTGTCGTGACTCAGAGCGACTCTCAGAGTAGCTGACGCTGGTGCCGAGGGCGCCGACGATGGGGCCATTGACCACTTCGGGTTGGTAATACTCGGCGAGGCGGAGCTGACCGTCGGAGTACATTTGCATCATCCGAACCAGCGGGATGGGGAGCACGCTGCTGTGCAGTTGGCCGGCGGTGTCGGTGGCGGAGATGGTGATGGTCACGGTGCCTGTCTCTTCCGTGTCACTGAGCTCGGCGAACTTGAGGGTTTCCGTCGCGGTCCAGGAGGCATCGCCGACGCGGTCGACCTGACCTGAGGCGGCGTGGTTGAAGGTTTGGTAGCCCGCGGGGCCTTCGTTGATGGCGTAGGAGAAACGAACCGGGGTGAAGCCAATGGCTTCGACTTCCATGACGTAGGGGACGCCGCCGAAGACGCGCAGGGCCGGTGCCTTGCAGGGAGCCACTTCTTGGTTGCCAACGGCGTTTTCGCCGGTCACCGGTGCGAGCACGTTGATGACGATGGAGGGCTGAACGCTCAAGGTCACGAAGGATGGGAAGGGATCTTCCTCTTCGTTGCCATCGTGGTCGATGTTCACGGCTCGCAAAGTACCCTCGAAGGTTCCAGGCTGTTTGACGTCACTGTTGAACGGCATCTGGAACGGGCCAAAACGGTTGAGCTTGAGGGCTTGGGTGTTCTCGCCGAGGTCGACCCCGTCAATCTCGACACCGTTCTCGTAGGTGGCTTCGAAGTTGGCGGCGACCCTAAAGGAAGCGGAGTGTGGAGTGCGGCTGGCGGAGCCTTCGGTGTAATACACACCGTGGAACTCGACTCGGGTGTAGCCTTCTTCTGGGGTCAGGAAGTTGCGACCGAAAAAGCGCAATGGTTGGCCAACCAACAGCTCCTGGCGGTCGAGAACATCGACGTGGGGAGCGTCTACGCCGTCACCGATGGAGCTGCCGCAGGCAGCTAAGCTCATCGCAACGGTTACGATTGTGGCGGTGGAAAGGAAACGGGTTTTTTGGCTGTGGCTTTTCATGGTTTACCTCTCAAACTCATTATCGGGATGGCGAGGCGGTTGTTGCGTGGGCGGGAAAAAAAGATCGGTCGCAGCTTTTTCTAACATCCTGTAATTGCTTTGTTTAATATTCTACCCGAAAGTGATGCCATTTTTTGCAGAGATTGTGGCGATCACAGGGCCAATTGACGCGGTGCGTTGCGGCGATTTGACGATTCCGTGATTCCATCGTTTTTGCCCAGAGCAATGCGGCAAAGGTGAATGGCCGGGTGAAGTTGTGCTAAAACTCTTCCGCCATTATACGAGTCTGCAATGCAACAAAGACGCAGTGCAGCAAAGGATAGGTCCCATGGACAGGACTCGTTTGCTCGTTTTCTCGGCACTCTTCTTGCCATTGTTTTTGCCCTCAGGTGACGCGAGTGCACAAACGATTGTCCACGTCGAGGGGCTGGATGCCGCGCGCTTGCGAGCGGCCATTGTTGGATTGGTTCCCGGTTCTGAGGACCTCTTGAAGTCACAGTCATTGCTCAAGGCATTGGCTCGGCCAAGGATTGGCCGCCGGCTGCTGACAGACCAAAATCGCGAAGCCTTCAAATTTGAATTGCAGGCTGCCGCCAGATCCGTTGGCGCGAAACGGGTCATCCTTGCCAGGACTCTCAAACGTGATGCCTTTTGGCTGCTCGCCTACTTGGTGGATGAGGACCGCATCGTTCTGGACGAGCGGGGCAAACAAAGCACCCTCGCCAATACATTGGCTGGTTTTTGGCCCGGCACTCCCCGTGGACCCGCTGTGGGCAATTCGCCAGAGCCTGGTGCGGCGGATCCCGACAGTGATCGCCCGGCTGATTGGAGTGATGACGACAAAGATGGCGAGGAAGATGGATTCGACGAATTGGGTGGAGCTCGCAAACCGCGTGGTGACGTCGACAAGCGGGGATCGGGCGGGGATGACAAGGACGAGCACGCAGACAAAGACAAAGACAAAGACAAAGCCACAGACAAGGTTGAACCCACGCCGGAGGGTGGTCGTGAATGGCTGACAGCCAACCTGTTTGGCGGCTTGCTCGGCCGACATCTCGAGTACACCGGCCGGGGTAGCGACAACGTCCGGCCCCACGGTGCCGATGGCGTATTGTTTGTTGGGGTGCGGGCCGTTGCGTTCCCGCTCGATCCGCTGATGGGAGGGCTCATGGGGGATTTCGGTCTGGCCCTGGAGTACCGGCAGGCTCTGCCTTTCAACACCGAGATGAGAAATCCCAAGGCAGATCTTGACACCTCAATCGCTGGGTTGCGGGTCGACCTCTTGATGCGAATTGCTCTCGAGCCCATCGAGCTCCGGCCTACTCTCGGGTTTGGCATGGAGCGGATTGTCTTTGAAACCGCCGATTCCAATGTCGCAAACCTTGTTCCGCAGGCGACGTACAGCTTCGTTCATGTGGGTGCCGCTGCCTCTTGGCGACCTGGTCCATTTGATTTCTCTGGTCGTGCGGGTATTTGCCTACCGGTGGGACTCGGCAAGATTGGCGCGGAGTACTTCCCCAACGCGTCGGCCATTGGCTTCGATGTTGGGGCGACTGTGTCATATTTCTTCGTGGATTGGCTCTCCGTAGATGGTGCTGTCGACCTGACGTTCTTTTCGTACGCCCTGGGGTCGACCATTCGCGATCCCTACGTTGCCGAGAGCGCCACCGACCAGTTGTTGGTGGCCCGTTTGGGCTTGAGCTACCACTATGGCCAGCCTACCGTTGTTGTCAAAGATGAGCGGAACGAAGACGTGGGCTACGACTATTACTGAGCGGCAAACCACGCGTGGATCAACTAAAGGTCGATGAGCTCGGCTTTGTCGAGGCCATCACCGGCTGCGACGGTCGGGGCCTGCTCCATGGTATCGGTTGTTTGAAGATTGTGACTAAGGCGTGGCACCAGTCCTCGTATGCCCTTGACTACAAAGAACGACACGAATGGCATTCCGAGAATGGACATAATCATTTGTCCGTCGCACGTGATGCGAAAATGGTTGGTGGCTGAAAAGTCGGTGGTGAAGACGGGGTCGAGCGAGTAGTATGACCGCGAGTACTTGCACTGGAGTAGAGTGTAAGGCCGTGCTGCTGTAAAACGTCTGTTCATCTAGATTATGATTCCGCCGCAGCAGTAGGGGGCATGGCGTTTGAGGGTGAATGGGCTTGAAACCGAAGATGTTCGCCATTGCTTGTGCGGCACGCTGCCTGGCACTACCAATTTCATCGACTACAGCCTGCCAGGGAACGATTTTCGGGGAGGTTGCGACTCCCCTCTGCGCCGGTGGCGCGGTCGCAAAGGAATGCGACTGCGGCGGTGCGCTCTTGAGTTCAGGTTATTGTTGTGCGGCCAACTATCAACCCTACCCGTGCGAGATTGTGCCATGCCATGAAGGTGCCGTTGCCGGTGAATGTTTGTGCGGGGAAAATTTGGTGAGCACGGGTTATTGCTGCAACGGTGCCCCACGAACGTACGTGTGCGATCCCCCTCCATGCGATTTGGGTGAAGTTCTGTTTGCCTGCCGGTGTGGGGACGGGGTCGCAACCTCAGGGTTTTGCTGCCGTAACGTGGCTCAGGCGCAGGCCTGTGCTTTTGACATCTACTATATTAGCAGCAGTGATGGTGACGATGATCATCATTCCGGAACCAGTGCGGCAGAGCCATGGAAGACGCTAGATAAGGTTGACGGACTCACTCCCAATCCGGGCGACGCCATCCTTTTTAGGCGCGGCGATACCTGGAAAGGGACAATCACCCCGCCCGCTTCCGGCGCTGCCGGGAGTCCTGTCATGTACGGCGCGTACGGCGCGTACGGCACCGGTGCCAAACCTGTTATCACCGGTTTCACTCCTGTCACCTCCTGGACCAACAAGGGCGATAATATCTGGGAGAGTGCAAGTCCTGTTTCGTCGTTGTCCAGGATGAATATGGTCTTGATTGACGGAGTGAACACTCCCATGGGCCGCACTCCCAATGAGGGGTATTTTCATTATCAGAGTCATTCTGACGATTTCCATATCACGAGCAGCGATCTCACGGGCGATCCTGATTGGACCGGTGCCGAGCTCGCTGTCAACAATAACCAATGGACGACCATGCGTTGTTCTATCACCGCTCAGTCCGGTGATACGTTGACGTTCACGCAGCCATATCCTTTCACCTTCTTCCAGTATGATACGAGGTTCATCATCCAGAATGATATCAGGACGTTAGATCGTCAAAATGAGTGGTATTATGATCCTTCGACCAGGAAGTTGAGCGTGTACAGTGTGGGTGAACCCTCAGATGCTAGTGTTTCGACTGTCGATGAACTCTTTGTCCTTGTTGGCAAGGACTACGTGACGGTGCAGGACCTGGCGTTCTCAGGTGCGAATGCACGGGCGATAGTGATAAACAATGCCGATCAGGTGACGATTTCTGATTGTGCCATTGAGTACGCGGGGTTTGACGCCGTGTATGGCAGTTATGCCGGGGGTTATGTTAGTGATGGCTTGGTTGTCGAGAACTGCACTATCAATCATTCGAATAACGGCGGCATTGGCGTGCCTAAGCACTTCACGAACGCGATTATTCGTGCGAACACCATCGCTAATTCTGGAATGATCTATGGCGCTGGCAAGGTTGATAAGGGCACAAATCAGGGAGGCATTGCTGTCGGCATAGGCGCTAATGGTGAAGGAACTGTCATCGAGAGGAATAGGGTCTTGGATACGGGGTATATCGGTATCGCGTTCCATGGCAATGATACCTTGGTGCAGCAGAATTTCGTGCATGACTTCTGCTTGGTCAATCATGATTGCGGGGGCGTCTACACATGGAACGGTTGGGATTTCCCCACGTCAGGAATGAGCGGGATGCGTGTGGTCAACAACATTGTCGACGGCGGGGTGGACGAGAACTGCATCTATTTCGATGATTACTCCAATAACATTGTTGTTTCAGGCAATAGTGTGAGCGGTTGTGAGCGAGGGATAAACCTGCATAACGCGTATGACATGATTGTCGAGGACAATACGGCTTTCGACAATATCAGGGCGTTGAATTCGTACAACAACGGTTATCCTGAGGCTCCGACCACGGATGTGCGTCTTCTTGATAACCTGTTTGTGGCGAAGTCAGCCGATCAGCTGATCATGCACTTTGACAGCATAGATACGACGACTCCCGAGATAACCGCCGACGACAATGTGTATGCCAAGCCTGTTGATGCGTCGGAGATCATCGTGGGTTTCGTGAGGCCGCCGGAGCCCTGGCAAGTCCTGCGGTTCGATCTTGCCGGGTGGCAGGAGTATTCCGGCCAGGATGAGCACTCGCACGCGTCGCCGGTGTCTGTTGAGAGTGTTGATGATCTATTTTATGCGTACAATCCTTCCTTGACGGATAAGACCATTGCGCTGGATGGCGTGTTTGTCGACATGACCGGCGTGACTCATTCCGGCTCTGTCATCGTTGGGCCTTACTCGTCAACAGTCCTGGTGCGTGTGAAAGATCTTCCCGACTCCTGTAGAGATGATGTTATGGATGGCGATGAGACCGGTGTCGACTGCGGGGGTAGTTGCCATCCTTGTGGGGGATAGGCGTACCCGGCCGGTTCTTTCATCGTTTCAGTCGAAGAATACCGACGCGTGCGAAGAGATTTGCCTAACAACGCGCTGCCATTCTTTGCCGAGCCGTGGCCCCGAGTAGGCCACTCTTGCCAATCTTGGCTTGGTTCAAGGATCGACACGATGTTTCTCCACGCGGTGGGGCGGATACTCTCGAGGCAGAATAGGCTGCCGTCCGGTTCGCGAACCAATGCGCGATTGCACGTCGGGTAGGTTCCGTGGTGGCTGAGTTGGTCGGTAGTTGGTCGGCTCATGTTGCTCCCGCCAGCTAGATGGTCCTACTTTCCTTTCTCTCATTAGTGATGACATGGTGAGCTCTGCCCCGATACCGGCATCGACGTCGGCGGTGCCGAGCAATGAGAGCAATGAGAGTAGCCGATTGTGTGCCCATGCGGTATCTCTCTGGCGAAGGAGGGTGCCCATGGCTCTGTCGACCCGATTCGTGATCCCAACATTTCTCCTCGTGGCGTTCGCATGCTCCAGTGACCCGAAGCCACCGACGTATGCGGTCAACGACGGCGGGGATCGAGGGCAGGGTGGCGATTCCACATCCGGAGACCCAGGGACCGCTGGGGATCGTGCGGGCGGTGAACCAACGATTGGAGATCTGGATACTGGAGATGGGATCCTGGGGGATCCGTCGGCCGGTGATTCGGCCATCGATTGTGCGAGCTTGAGCCCCGCTGCTCTGAGTCTGTTTACCGATCTTGGTATCGGAGGTGCCAGCAACTCACCGTGCCACGGCACCATGTCTACTCCGGCGGGTCCTGGCGACTGTGCCGGATCCTATTATGGCATGATTCTCATCAAGGCGTGGGAGCGGCTACAACCGTGCGGTGCGAGCCCACCGGAGTTGTGGGTCGAGACATATCAATCGGTTGCCCAGCTGCCGGAGACTCTGACCCTGTCACTGTGTGTCGACGCCTTCTTCCACTATTTGGACGATGGCCCTGACACGGAGACCTTCCGCGATCGTGTCAACGGCTATATCGACACCCTGACGACGACCGCACCTAACGTCTTTTTTGTCGGTGCGAATGTGCCCGAGGCGATGATGTTCAGCATCACAGGGGACAAATCGACCTACAATGCGATCATCGCCGAGGAGCTTGCGACACGCGGGTTTTCCATGGTTGACGTTGATAGCTTCTTCGGTTCTCTGCTCTCTGGTTTGGTTACCTACGATGGCGATGTGTTGACCACCGGTGATGTTATGAGCGATCAGATTCACGTCAATACATTTGGCCAACAAATTGTATCCGACCTGTTCATCGAAGAACTGAATCGGAAATTCCCGACCTTGGGCCTCACTACCCACGGCACGATTGCTATCCTTGAGTAGGTGTCAAAACCGTGCGGCTTAACTATCAAATCTCCTGACCAATGCTGACGCGATGCGATCCCCAAACTCATGAAGTCGTTTGCAGTGTTTGTTGCCGGTGACGTTCAGGCTCTCTAAGGAATGGATGCGACAACGTAACGTGGGTCGCTTGGTTGTGAAGCGATGCGCACTTCTGCCGGACTCGAGATCACACATCTCTCGGGCTCAACGAGCGAGGAGAGGCGGCCAGTCGAACTGAACACATGCGCTGCAGCGGGGTGGAATGCTGTCACGGCAGTTTGGCGGGAATTCCGAGATCAGCGAGGATGCGGGCAAGGAGGTGACACACGACAGCGTTTGCCAAACATTTCGCTGCGTCGACTGAGCTTCTTCTGTCAGATGTGACTGCAAACACATACTTCACCGTGGCGGGGTCCGATATCAGCTTGACGCTGGCGTTGGCCTCCCCCGGTGACACGTATTCAAAACTGATGGTGAGTGCTGACTCGCTGGCAAGGTGTGGTGTGCCTCCGAGTTGCGAAAGAACATCCACGAGTTCATTGGTGAAGATGGTGGGTTCAAGGTTAGAGTTCGAACTTGATTTGGACCGAATCTCCACGGAAAACTGCAGGGCGTGGGTGATCTTCTTTGGGAGATTCGGCACAAGAGGCTCGAGCCTTGAGATCAAGGCGTGGAGCTCCGAAACAGACACGTACCGGTCGCCAGGGGGTGCCAAGAGAACAAATTGGACGAGGGCTGATGCGGCAGCAGCCGGGTCTTTCGCGGCCAACTCCCAAGCTGAGTCCAGACGGCCAAAATCCTCTGCAGCCTTCACGTGTGCCTTGATGTTCTTGTCTTCCAAACCGGTACATGCGGGAAGAGCCAACGAATAGAGGCTTGCTGCACGCGCATAGTCGCCGGCCGCTGCGAGCTTCTGAACCTGTTTCGTCACTTGGTTGAGGCTCGTCCAACAATCGTCCACGTTGGGTCCAGATGCGTCCGCAGAACGGGCAAAGAGACCAAAGAGACAACAGAGCAGGAGGATGCTTCGACGCATTGTCTGCGTCTACCGTCAGTTGAACTCGGTGGCAAGGTCTTGGTTGTTCAGCTCTCCCACCTAACGCGGGTTGCAGTTTTCCCGAGCGACCATCGCGGCTAGGACTGGGTCGAACTTACGTGGACGAAGGGGTTGGCGAAGATCTTCGACACCACGAATACGAACCATTGCGCGAGCGTCACGACTATGGCCAGCCTACCGTTGTTGTCAAAGATGAGCAGGACAAACACGACGGTTACGACTATGACTGAGCGCCAACCCACGCAGAGGTCACTAAAGGTCGATGAGCTCGACTTTGTCGAGGCCATCACCGAGGAACACGCTACCCACCCGCAAGACACGCTCACTGACGTCAGTTGCATAGTACAGGTCTTGGTCCGAGCGCGCGGTCGCTGCGAGGCCAGCCCCATGCAGGGCGGCACGGACCGCATCGGCAACCGCGATGGCAGAATCGATGATGGTAACGTTATCCCCGACGATCTCCCCGAGCAGTGGAGCGAGCAGAGGATAGTGCGTGCACCCCAGTACCAGGGTGTCAATCCCTTGCGCCAACAGGGGCTCCAGGTACTCCTCGGCGATCATCCTCGTGGCCGGATGATCGACCATGCCTTCCTCGGCGAGCGGCACAAACAAAGGGCACGCCAGGGCATGCACTGCGGCCTTGGGAGCCAGGCGACTGAGAGCACGTTGGTAGCTGGCGCTCCGGATGGTGCCCTCGGTGCCGATGACACCGATCCGTCCATTTTGGGTTGTGGCCGCGGCCAAGCGTGCGCCCGGCTCGATGACGCCAACCACCGGCAGGGCAAAGTGCTCGCGTACGGCGTCCACGGCATAGGCGCTCGCAGTGTTGCAGGCGATGACCAAGATCTTGGCACCGAGGTCGACGAGAAAGCGGGAGCAGTTGATGGCGTACCGACGGACAACGTCGGGGCTCTTGGTGCCGTAGGGGACGCGGGCGGTGTCGCCGAGATAGCGCAAGGTTTCGAGTGGCAACGCGTTGCGAATCGCACGCACGACCGTGAATCCGCCGACTCCGGAATCGAAGACGCCAATGGGATGGGTGTTGTTCATTGAAAACTACTGTAGCGCGGCACCGGACATTGTGACAAATACACCCATCTCCCAGTCCTTTGACTCAGCCTTGGGGTAAGTATGGTTTTCCTGATCGCCAGTATCGCGGTACTTGGTGTCGGGCCGCTCGCGCATCGTTGGCTGACGCTCAGCGAGAAGCCCCTGGCCCGGACGGTGCTGGATCTGGTGGTGATAGCTGCCATCGCAGGCATCGTTCTCATCAACATTTTGCCCCACAGCATTGAGACCGCGGGATGGCGGGCTCTCGTCCTGTTGGTGTTGGGTTTGTTGGTTCCAACTGGGCTCGAGCTTTGGCTTCGCCGGCGCGCGAGTTCAACTCACCTGTTCGTTGGGGCTGTCGTGGTGACGGGTATCTCTTTGCACGCGCTCATTGACGGCATGGCGCTCGGTGTTACCAACGCCCACCATGAGTACGCTGCCCATGGTCTGCCGTGGGCCGTCGTCTTACACAGAATGCCGGTGGGATTGATACTCTGGTGGTTGGTGCGTCCCCGCTTCGGTGCCCGTGCTGCTTTTCTCGTGCTCGGCATTATTGCGGTGGCAACGTGCGTGGGTTATTTGGCTGGCGGCATGTTGTCAGGCATGGAGAGCATCGAGCTCGCGTTGTTTCAGGCATTCGCGGCGGGGGCGCT
>MGST01000282.1:23172-30819 GCA_001798605.1 Deltaproteobacteria bacterium RIFOXYA12_FULL_58_15
TGCACCAAAGAGACGCGCACCCGCACCACTGATACGCCCCACGTCGAGTTCTCCATGAGTTCCATGGGTTTGGTTCGGTTGGATCCCCACTCTCTCTTGTGGCATAGAGGGCTCTCGCCCTTGCACAGGAGTTTGCCATGCGTCGCATTGCTCTTTTCATCTTTTCCGCTTCTATTCTCGTTCTCTCGCTCGTCGGCTGCAAAGACGGGACCCAAACCCCTCAAGATGCGCCGACTGTTGGTGCGGTGAATGAGCTTTCGGCCGCCCAACCAGCCGCGCCCGCGGGTGCCGCGTCCGAGCAAGCGTATCTTACCTACGTGACCGGTCTTCGACGCGAGGCTTCCGAGGCCAAAAAAGTTGAATTGCCTGGTGAGTCCAAGAAGGCGCAAAACTGGATCATGACTCTTTATCGTGGCGAAGAAGTTACCGTCATCGAGGTCGACGGCGAGTGGGCCAAGGTGCGCGCGTCAGATGATTCCGAAGGCTGGGTCAAAAAGAGCGGCCTGTTGCCCATCGAGGGCGTTGAGCTGGCGACAGTCTTCGAGAAGACCAAGACTTTCCAACGCCCCGATCTGCTCGCGCAAAACACCAGCCGACAGCTAGATCCAGGGGCATTGGTGTTCGTCCTCAAGAGCAAAGACCAGTTCACTGAGGTCAACTACTACGGCCAGGGGACGGTGTGGGTGCTCAGCGGCACTCTCAATACCGAGCCCAAAGAGATCGCAGCCGCCAAGTTGCTCGCCAAAGTTCAATGGCTCAAGGCGCGTAACGACGCCGATGCCGACAAAGTCATGGAGCTCGCCCGCAGTGAGTTTGGCGACAGCAAGCTCGTTGGTATGGCCGACAGTGAGGGCAAGATTGCCGGTGAAGGGGCTGCCCCCACAGATGAGGCCGAGACGGTCGAAGGTGACGCAGCCCCAGACGCCGACGCCGAGCCCGCCCCAGTTGAATGAGCGTGTGAGACAAAGAACTCGACGCCGCCTCCAGCTTGTGATGACCTGTGTTATGCGACCGGTGTTCCACACGGGTGGTGGACGGTTGTAGGCAGGTAATATGAGCGCCAAGGTCCTCATTGCACACGGCGACACGCACCAGCTGGAGAGAGCTGTGCGTGATTTGATCGCCGCTGGCTTTGAGGTGGTCGCTACCCCAGACGGTGGTGACGCCTTTGCGCGCTTTTTTGAGGAAGACCCGGACCTTGTCGTCTGCAGCGCCATGCTACCCGTCCTCGATGGCCGTAGCTTTGGCCGCATGATTCGATCCCAGTCCCCAGACGTTCCGGTGGTGCTGTTGGTCGCCGATGTGGCTGCGGAGACCGACGGGGAGTTCATGTGCCTTCAGGAGCCACTCGATCTCGCCGCCCTGTCTCAGCTCGTCCCCGATGTGGCGGCGCTGAACGTTGCTCGGGTGCATGCCCGTCGCACCTCTGGGCCCGTTGCACAACCAGACTCGCAACCCGTTGAGTTGTTGCCGGGGGAATCTCCGGCTCAGGTCGCAGCAGAGATCCGTTTGCTGGCAACACCGGCAGTGGCAGACGACGCAGTCACGCAGCCCTTCAGTTTTGAAGATCAGACGTTCGTCAATGAGCTCGATTTTCCCGATGATGTCGCGACAGAAGCAGAGGCGTCTCCACCTGTCCCAGAGACAGTGCCTACGCCGTTAATTGCCGATGAACTTTCCCAAACCGAGACGGTGAGTCTGCTCTCGATTCTGACGAGCTTTCAACGGCAGGGCAATATTCTGGCGTTGCTTGATGCAAAGGGTCTCGAACGTTTTGCGCGCATAGCCGAGCTGCAGGCCAGGCCGCAGGAGGATCTCGTCATTCGCGAGGGTGATCCCTGTGATGGCTTTTATCTGCTGGTCGAAGGTGGCGTTCGTGTCACTCTGGCAGAACGTGGTGGTGAAGAGGTTGCCCGTCTCGGCAGTGGCGAATTTTTCGGGGAGATGGCGCTGTTGTCGAACCAACCGCGCGCTGCAACGGTTTGGACCATTGGGCCGTCCCACTTGGTTTTTTTTGAGCGCGTCGAGGTCCTCAAGCTTCTCGATGACTACCCGCAGCTGCGCAATCTCCTCGGTGGGGTAGCGCTGCAACGAGCTGAGGAAAATCTCTTCGAGGCTCTCGCTGATGATGATGAGGTGCAGAGCAGCCTCTCTGAACTCTTAGATGGTGTCGACGAGCCGGATCCAATCATGAGTTATCCGGAACCGGATGACGACCCGAGCGCCGACGAACAACCCGAACACCATAAAGAGGAGTATGCCGAAAAACAGCCGGTCGTCTTTGCAACTTTGCCCGGGCCATCGTCCCCGCTCGCGGTTGGGCAACAACCGGCCCAGGAGTCTCGGGTCGATCGTTTGCGACGACGGCTGCGCCTGCTGGGTCACGACTTTCGCCTTCACGCCCTCAAACATCCCCTTGGGGTCGGGTTGGCGGGCGGTTTGGTTGGCGGCGTGCTGCTCATGGCCTTTGGGTTGTTTGTCTACCTGCAAATGAGTGCTGCCGATGCCATCGACCCTGTCGGCGTCAATGCTGCGGACGCCGCCGCCGGGGATCAGACGGGTGCACCGAGTGCGCCGGATGAAGGTGAGCCGAGTGCGGGCGAGTTCGATGAAGTTGAGCCGAGTGCAGAGGAGCTGGGTGAAGTGGTGCCGAGTGCAGAGGAGCTGGGTGAAGTGGTGCCGAGTGCAGAGGTACCCGGTGAAGTTGAGCCGAGTGCAGAGGAGCTGGGTAAAGTTGAGCCGAGTGCAGAGGAGCTGGATGAGCCGAGTGAAAGTGAGCCGAGTGCAGAGGTGCCCGGTGAAGTGGTGCCGAGTGCAGAGGCACACGGTGAAGTGGTGCCGAGTGCGGGCGAGCCGAATGCAGCGGCGGTTGTCGCAAAGGCCGTCGCGGACAGTCCTCGGGCAGCGGGGCATAAGGGTGTTGACCCATCCAAATTGAGCGCCGAGCTTGCCAAGGCGACGGCCGAAAAGCGTTTGGACGATGTCATTGACATTGGCAAGCAAATGGCAAGCCTTGGCACCCTGGATGCGCAGAGCCAGTACCAGGTCGCAGAGGCCGCTCGGGAAAAGGGTCTCAACGAGATCGCCTTCGCACATTACCATGCCTTCGCCACCGCGAATCCTGACGACGAGCGGGCAGACGACGCCCTCTTCTGGGCAGCCAAAGCCCTCGCGGGGATGAAGCGTCGCGACGAGGCCCGTGTTTTGTTCCAGAAGGTCGCCGACGATCCGAAATCGGACATGAGCAGCAAGGCGAAGAAGCGGGTCAAGGAGCTCGAGTAGATGGCCGCACCCTGTGCCCGAATGTGGGGCAGTCTCGGCATTGGGTGGTTCATCGGCTCGACGAGCACCTTCGTCTTGGCGCTTGCTCCCTTCAATTGCGGTGAGGCTGCATTTGAGTCAGAAATAGCAGACGACGACTACCTCGGGTTATCGCTTTACGGCAATCGGACGACCGCTGCGAAGCTGCGTTGGGCCCTTGGGATTCTCGACCCTCACGGATTGCTCGATCCGTATGTGGAGGTGACTGACACCACGGCGCGCATCGAGTCGGGGTTGGACATTGGAGCCACGCAGGTGGCGTTGTCCAAGGTCGAGATCCCTCGCGATCGGCCGAGGTCCATGGCTCACATGCGTATTCTCATCGACCCCGGTCACCATGGTGGGGCTTGGTCAGAAATCGAGAATCGGCACCAGCAGCTCGACGAGCGTCCACCTGTGCGTGAGGGAGACCTCAACTGGGCCACGGCGTTGCTCTTGCGTGACCGACTGCGGGCCGCTGGCGCGCAAGTGCAACTCACTCGTGGGCCACCACCCACGGAATCTTTCCAGGGGAGCTCGTTGGCCTTCGATGCCGACCGGGAGGCGCGGTTGATTTGGGGTGAGGAGATCAGTGGTGGCCACAGACCGGCTCCCCGGTTCAGCCGGTCGTTGCTCGCTTTGTGGAGGGGGGGCCGGGTCCGCCAGGCGATCATCGACGAGGCCGAGCCGTTCAGCCTTTACAGCCGTTATGACCTGCGTCGCCGCGCCTCTATCGGCAGGGGTTTCGATCTGACCGTCTCCATTCACTACAACACCACCGGCCCACGTCGCGACAACTGGGTGATGGCCTTCGTTCCGGGCAATCTCTTGCCCGGGGAGGCTGACACGCCAACACAGCGATACTGGGCCTTACGTCGGGCCCTCGAGGGCGATCTTCCCGAGTCGATCGAGCTGGGCCGTTTGGTGATGGAATCCATGACCCAACAAATGCAACTCCGCGTGTTGGACCCGTCGGTGCTCGACAGTGTCGAGATGCCCAACAAACTGCCCATCCCTGATGCGCCGGGCGTGTTTGCTCGCAATCTCGCCATCCTCAAGCGAACCCCCGGTCCAGTCCTCCTCGTCGAGGGCTCGTGTGTCGACAACGCCGCCGAATACGAACGGCTGCAAGACCGGAGTGTCACCATCGACGGGCAGAGCTATCCAAGGCGGACTCGTGAGTACGCCGATGCGGTGTTTGCTGGTGTCCAATGCTGGCTCGAGCGAAAGCCTGAGTGCCGGTCTCTCTGATTCTGTCGCGAAATTCCACTTGCTCCTCACACGCGCCGACGGACTTGCTTTCGTGTGACGAACTGAATTGTTTTTGAAATATAAGGGAAAGCCTCTCGCGAGGTGCTAGATTCCTCGCGTGGAACTCGCGACAGAAAAAGAAGTCCAGCAACTGGCCGAGCAGGCCCTGAATTTGCTCGGTGAGGAATGGCAATGGGACCGCGGCTCTTCACACCCATTGACTTGGCGTTTGTTTAAGAAGGCATGGCGTGATGAATCCGAATACGACCACGCCTACTACACGTTGGGGGGTTCCCTGGATCAACGCGCATACCTTGTCTATCACTCGGGCGTCCGGCGGTTTCCGTCGTCAGTTCTTCGTTTCGGCCAACCGGCCACGTGTCTTCCGTTCTTCGTCGTACTGAATCAGAGCGAAGATGGAAACATAGAACCCACACACGGCACCCACGCGTGTAGGGCGCTCCTCATGTGGCTCCGCCACGTCGTGTCGCATTGTGCCCCCAATGACGGATCCCTCACCTAGAAATCCATGAGTCGCAGCACTGTGGGATGCTGATTCGCGTGCGCAAGCGGAAGAGAAAGAACAGCTGGAAACTCGTTGCGATCATCACGCTCGTCTCTTCGGTGTTGTTGGCTGGTGTTGTGTATGGCTTGATGACCTACCGCAAATTCGGCCCGCCTAGTCGAAAGAGCACGACCAGAGTGGCAATCAAGAACCTCGTCTCCGCGTTGGAGATCTACAAGCTCGAAACAAAAGATCGAGAATGCCCGGAGAACCTGTCCGGTCTGGTCGAGCGAAGGTACATCCTCTCATTGCCGAGGGACGCGTGGGGCGAAGAATTCTTCTATCGCTATCCGGGTGAGATGCAAGCCGGGAAGGCGGATGTCATTTCGAAGGGGCCGGACAAGATTCTGGGCACTGGTGACGATCTGATGGAATAGGTTGTAGGGCCATGCTCGGCAAGATGTCCGAGATAAAATGTTGCGTCAACTCTGGGCCAGTGGATCCATGCGCGGGTTGTCATCCAGAAGCTTGGTGTAGAGCACACGAGAATTGTGCTGCCACAGGGCGCACCCGAGTGGATGGTCGAACGTGAGCGCCTGCGGAACGCGGTTGAGAATGTTGCGCAGAAGATCACAACAGGACGAAGTCATACCCTACGAGAAAGCGCCTCAGCTCAAGGCGCGACTCGGTGAGATGGCCCATGGCCCAACGCTCACGCAAGCAACCAGAGGCCACGGTGCCAGTCATCACCCAAGCCGAGATTGAGAAGGCCAGGAAGGAAGCGTTTCCCGTCCAAGAACAACGCACCGAGACGCGCCAGGAGGCTCACAATCAATATCTGGCCGCCATAGAGAGGGTGGCCGCCATGCCAAGCAATGCGCCTCCTGAGGACGCCCTGGCGGCCAAACGGGATGCTGCCCAGGCTAAGGCCGCCCACAATCGACATAGGGTCCACGAACTGGAGGCATCGGCGAAGGTCGACGAATTGATCGCCAAGGTCAACAAGCTAGAGCGCTGGGAGCGTTTAGAAAGCCCCGTGCCGCCGCTTGAGCGCGAGGTGAAGAGGCTCACCGAGACAGTGAAGGCGCGGGAAGATGCGGCGCAGGCGGCGCGAGTATATCGGCCCCGTCAAGCCCAACAGACGATTGTGTATCAGGTGGTCAATGAGTACCTGCCTGAGCTGATCGAGCAGGCGGAGCAAGGCTCATACAGTTTGCCCGAATTCGTGGAGGGCGAGCTGCAGGCGATGTTGATGTGTGGCGATCCGGCGCATGGCTTCACTCACCTCAAGTGTTCTCGATGCGGACATGATCGCTTCTTGCCGTTTAGCTGTAAGGCGAGAAATGTGTGCAGTAGCTGCGCCGGTCGTCGGATGAACGAGACGGTGGCGCATCTCGTGGATTACGTAATCCCCGACGTGCCCCTTCGTCATTGGGCTCTGACGTTTCCTCCGCCGCTCCGCTATCTCTTGGCGTACGATTCCGACCTTTGCACGGAGATTTTCAATATCTTCGTGCGCACCGTGTTCGCCTGGCAACGACGGCTGGCAAAGAGGGAGTTTGGTCTTGCGAGTGTGCGCCATGCGCACCCGGGAGCCATTACGGCGATTCATCGAGTGGGCTCTGCATTGAATCTGAATCTGCACCTGCACAGTGCGATGTTGGATGGCGTGTTTGTGCAGAGCGATCCAGCCGAGCGGCCAGTCTTTCGGGCTCTTCGGGGCCCCGAGAAGGGTGACATCCTCGGCTTGGCTTGGGATATCTGCCTTCGCACCAAGCGGCACATGGAGAAGGTCGGCAAGTACTTTGATGGCGATCCTGATGCCGACGAGTTAGCGCAAGACTCCCCATTGCTCCCAGCCTGTTATGCCGCGTCGTTGCAGCAAACGGTTGCCTTGGGCCCGCGTGCTGGCCAGGGCGTGCTGCGTATGGGTGCGTATGTTGAGAATACAGACAGGGAGAGCGTTGAGGCCGAGCAAACATTGGGGCATGGGTACAATCTTCATGCTGGCTATCGGGTATCCGGCAAGGACCGCAAGGGCCGAGAGCGAATTTTGCGTTATCTTTTGCGGCCGCCAATTGCCACCGAGAGGCTATCGCGCAGTCCAGACGGGCGAGTCATCTACCGGCTGAGAAAGCCGTGGGCAAATGGCACCCGCTCGTTTGCCTTTGACCCGTTGGACTTCGTGGCGAAGCTATTGCCGCTCGTACCGCCGCCGCGGGTGAACCAGATTAGGTACCACGGTGTGTTCGGTGCTCACTCCAAGTTACGATCTCAAATTGCACCTGCGCCTGTTGAGCCAAAAGCCCAGCGAGGACAGCTAGAGCTGGCGTTTTCGCCGGCACTGAATGGTAGCGTCCGCCGGTCGCGTCCTGATCGGATGCTTTGGGCGGACCTTGCGGCGCGAACATTCGAGATAGATGTTCTCGAGTACGAGCGTTGCGGGCATCGTCCGATGCGGGTTGTGGGTGTGATCGAGGCACCCACCGTCGATCAACTGGCTGCCGTTTCTGCAGCGTCGTCACAGCAGGCATCGGTGCAATGGCCGCGGAGGTCGCGGGCACCGCCGTTCGGTCAGATGCAATTCTCGT
>MGST01000283.1 GCA_001798605.1 Deltaproteobacteria bacterium RIFOXYA12_FULL_58_15
AGGCCACCGTCGAGGGTTACGCCGACGGCTTGCGAATACTGCCAACGACAGTAGGCGAGCGACGTGGGCACGAACTCGAGAACGCAGGGAGTATCTTCCACGCATTCGGTGAGGTCCGCTTCCCGATGAAAGGCCAAGCTGCCATCAATGGGCAGGCCAGTGTCGCGATCCTCCACCTGCAGGAGGCTGGGGGTCGCGGCGCTGCGGTCAGTGGCGTTCCACACGCCATCACCGTCCGTGTCGATCTGCGCTTGTTTGACCGATTCGCTGAAGACCACGGTCTGCATCGAGCTGCCGTCGGGACAGGCGGTCGATGCTTGCAGCGTAGTGGCACGCGGCACTTGCACGTCATCGGGTCCGGGGACGCGCAAGAGCACGTAGAGAGGTGGCGGATCGACCACGCGAAAGACGCTCTGAACGTTAGCCACCAAGGTCCCGTCGGGTGGCCCCACCCGTTCGATGCCCGTGGTCAAAGTGAGTCGATAGAGGCGCGAATAACCCAGGGGGGTTGGTGTGCCGCTGTTGTTGTTCGGCGTCACCGTGACCCTGGGAGCGCGCCCCGCGTCTTGATTGCCGGGGAGATAGACCGAGCTCGTGGGTACGTTGACAATGTGATTCATGTCGGTCACATCCTCGAGAAACACCGTCTCAGATGTGACCGTCGTCTCCTTGATTTCTTGGTTGAACGACACCTCGATGCTCGCATCAATCGGTGCACTTTCACTGTTGCCCGAGGGACTGATGTGAATCACCCGCAAGGAGAGATCGACGTTGGTGGTAAACTGTTGATCTGAGCAAGCGAAGCCGAAGGCGGTCGCGAGCATCATCAAGGTTGATAGTTTCTTCATCTGTTTTTGTCCTCGAATTTTTGGCCTATGCCACTGCCCTAGAAGTCGAAGCGATATCCGGCGCGCCAGGTGCTCCCCCCCAAGTCCCCCATCTCGGGATTCCATTGGGGAAGATCAAAGTCGAGACGCGCATTGGAAATGCGATACTCGACCATGACGGCACCCGGCCCGAGGTGAAGCCCGCCACCGATGGCGAAAAATCCTCCCCAAGCCAAATCGGAGTTGGTGTTGCCCTCGGCGAAGGGGGCCTCTCCAGGCAGTCGCAAACGCGCCTCGGCCCGCCCGTAGGCCATGGTCGCCCCGGCGCGCGCAAAGAGCTCCGGCGCCAGGGGCAAATGTTCGAGCCCCAACAGGGAGAGAATCTTCTCGGTCGGCAGGCGAGCCATCACCCCCAGGCAGACGGGGACCGTCTGAATGTCCCAGGCAATCTTGTACTCGGTGGTCACATAGTCGGTGCCCGTGGCATCGACATCAAACTCACTGAAGCTATCCTTGTCGTGACCGTAGAGCGGGTACCAGCCAGCTTCCAACGAAACAGCAAAGATGTGCCGCATATCTAAATCGGTAAACAGTGGCAGAAAGTAGATGAGCTCAATGCTGCCGCCAGCGGTCGTATTGATATCGGGGGTGGGCACCACGAGCAGGGGACCCACAGCAATGCTCAGTCCCAAGCTCCTCGCGGAAACGGGCGACGCTTCCACCTTCGACTCTCCCGTCGTCAGCGGTTCTGAGGTGTCGCCACTCGCCTCTCCTGCCGTACTCTCTGCAGTGGCAGCACTCGGTGCTTGAATCGCTTCGGCGGCCAAACCCTCATCGTTGCGAGCCTCTGCCGCCGTGGTGGTCACGGGGGTCAGGGCCAGTTCATCCTCGCTGTCGGCTGCACCTACCGCCCGTCCGACCTCTTCGCTGTCAGTGGAGTTGTCTGCGCTCAATGCGACCGGTTCAATGGGCGGTTGCACCTCGTCTGTATCGGTGCTGGCAGCAACCGCGGAGCTCTCGTCGGTTGAAGCGGGTTTAGGCTCGGCGCTCTTTGCCGGTTGGGCCAGTCGGTCAACGAGTGTTGCCAGGTGTGCACTCGCATCTTGCTTCCAGGTCTTCTTGGCAATCGCACCCTCATGGACGGCACGGGTCCCTGAACGCGTGTCCCAAAGCTCGAGCCGAAGGGTTTGACTCTTGGGTTTGCCGCTGACTTTCACGAGTAGCAGAAGCGGAGACGCGACGATGTTTGCCGCCTGCGTCTGGCAGGCGTTGCCACCGAGCCCATCACACTTGCGCTCAAGGCGCTTGAGCATCTTTGTCTGCTTCTTGTCCGGCTCGAGGACTTGCCAACCCGACTTCGCCATGCCGGCAATGATGGCCCTGGGTAGTTGTTTGGCCATCGGGCCGCGTAGCTTCGCCCGGTGTTGCAGCCACAGGACTGCCCGCTGGCCTGCCGGAGACTCGGCGTGCACATCCGTGCCCCAGCCGACCAGCGATAGGGCCAACAGGCCAAGGAGGGCAAAGGGATGCCCTCTCCTCCACATCTTCAAGACGGACATGCGTGTACCCCCGGGATCGGACTCGGCGTGTCATTGCACACCCAGCCACCGTGCACAAGAAATTGTCACCAACCAACCAACCAACCAACGGGGGTTCGGTTTGCGCCCAGGCCGCGTTTGTGGATAATCCGAATCTTACTCAGAACGGATGCCTCGGGGATACGCATGTACTTCATATGGTCCAATAGGTAATGGTCGATATTAAATAGATGTTAGATATTGCGCGCAGTCGTGAAGCGCAGCGAGGGTTGTACAGATGATGGAGTCTTTGGCGTTTTGCGCCGACGTTCTTGTCGTCGATGACGACGCGTTTTTCCGCGCAACAATTGCCGACCGGCTGCGGGATGCCAATCTGAAAGTCATGGTGGCCCAAGACGGTCAACAGGCTCTCGAAATGATGGCAAGCAATGATTTTGACGCGGTGGTTTGCGACCTGCTGATGCCGAATGTGGACGGCATCGAGGTTCTCCGTCGCGTCAACGTGGACTTTCCCGAAACCGAGGTCATCATTCTCACGGCCTCCGCAGACATCGATATCGCCCTTCGCTGCCTGAGACTCGGGGCTTTTGATTTCGTGCGAAAGGAGAAGGATCTGCCGGAGCTGGTGTCTACCGTCCAGCGCGCCATTGAACGACGGCACCTTTCACAGGCACATTCCCTGCACGCAACCACCAAGATCATCTTTGCGAGCGAGGACAGGCGGGATTTGCCCGAACGAATCATCGCTGTGGCCACAAAGGTGATGGACGCCGACGATTCCTCATTGATGCTTCCCGACATCAACGGCGAGCTGTATGTTGCCTTCTCCGATGGTTTGCCGAACGAGATCACAGAGTCGACCCGAGTGATCCTCGGTGAGGGCATCGCCGGTCGTGTCGCCCGCGAGCGGACACCTGCAGTCATTCAGGGACACCCAACGAGCGACAGCCGTTTCGCCGGAACAGTTGCGAGTTGCGCTAGAGAGGTCCTATCCAGCATCGTCTTCCCGTTGTGTTCTGGGGACAACGCAATCGGCGTGTTGTCCTTGAATCGCACGGGAGCTACGCGACGGCCCTTCCGCAACAACGATCTGCACCGAGTGTCTTTGCTCGCTTCACAGATCGTGCTCGCCCTGGAAAACCAACAGTTGATGCGGCGAGTCACCGCAACGGACAAGTTCACCGCCGTCGGTCAACTGTCCACCGGAATTGCCCACGAGATCAACAATCCAATATCATTCATCATTGCAAATGCCGAGTACGTGCAGGTGGTGCTCGAGAAGGTCATTCGTGACCACTGTGACCGTGCGTCCGTGCCCGGTCATCTGGAGGAGCATGACTGCTTGGCCTCCTTCGGCGGGACCTCTGGAATCGAGGACCTTTGTATGGCCTTGGCTGACATTCGTGACGGCGGCATCAGAATTCGTGACGTCGTGCGTGATCTCCGTGGCATGGTTCGTGGCGACGACGGCACCAAAGAACCTTTCTTGTTGAGCGACTCCGTTCACGCCGCCCTACGTATCTGCGCGGCACAGATACGCCCCGTGGCCGAGCCATCAATAGAAATCGATTCACAGTTGGTTGTGATGGGATGCCGAGGACTGATGTCACAGGTTTTCGTGAATCTCTTCCTCAACGCCGTTTACGCCATACGAGAACAAAAGACCCCAAAAGGAAGGTTGGTGATCAAGGGCTTTTGTGACCAGGGCGAAGCGATTGTAGAGGTGACAGATAACGGTGCTGGCATGTCGCCCAAACAGCTGGCCAGAATTTTTGAGCCCTTTTATACGACCAAACCCATCGGTGAGGGCACTGGCCTCGGGCTTCCCACCAGTCGTGACATCATCAAATGGCATGGCGGTGAGATGCGCGTTCACTCTACGGTCGGAGAGGGCACCACCTTCAAGATCACCTTGCCATCTGTCGACATGAACAGCAGCGCCATCACTGGCGAAGCCACCCCTCAGCCACCCACGTTCGCAAAAGACACCTGCGATCGCCTTCGTGTTCTCGTGGTTGACGACGAACCATCCATCTGTCGTTCCTTTGTCCGCTCTCTTTCTGAGTTGGAGATCGTGCCTGCGAACAGTGGTCCGGCTGCACTGCAAATCTTGCGGGACGACCAAGAATTCGCCGCAATTCTTTCCGATGTGGTGATGCCCGAGATGTCGGGAATGGCCTTCTTGCAGGCGATTGAAGATCGGTATCCAGATCTCGCCAAGAAGTTCATATTCATGACCGGCAGCGTCGGATACGCGGATATTGGGGCGTATGCTAAGACCAGGTGCGTCCAAGTTCTGGAAAAACCGGTCGACATGACGGTGTTGAGAGAGGCGCTCAGGGCGCTGTGGGCGACGCCCACCGCGACTTCAACTTGAGAGATGTCGGCTTGCTCATGAAGGCTGGCCAGGGCCTTTCCGGACCGACCGAGCTGCTCGGAGATCGTGTCCTTGAACCGGCGACTCGCCGATGGCATGTGAACCCATTCAAGTAATCAACCGACCTGTTGAACATTGCAACAACCGCTCGATATCAAGGATGTCAAGCGGCTGACTGTGCTGGCTCCGCCGGAGCC
This sequence comes from Deltaproteobacteria bacterium RIFOXYA12_FULL_58_15, assembly GCA_001798605.1. Taxonomy (GTDB): domain Bacteria; phylum Myxococcota; class XYA12-FULL-58-9; order XYA12-FULL-58-9; family XYA12-FULL-58-9; genus XYA12-FULL-58-9. Next base: position 4,940 of record MGST01000283.1, read on the forward strand.
GTGGACGAGAGGCTCGTTATCCTGCCAGTCCCCAATACTCTTCGAGCTCTTTGATCCGCTTCTCCGGCTCTCTGGCGATAAGCGCGAGCTGACTGACCAGCTCGGGGCTCGGGTCACGGTCTCCGGACTTGAGCTTGGACAGGTAACCGTGCGACAGGCCCAACAGCTCTTCGATGCGGCGCTGCGGGCGGCGCTGTGCGATCTTGTCGATGGATTCACGAACGCGGTGCGACAGCTCAAGGCGATACCACGCCTCCAAGACCTTGTCCAAGGCGCTGGCTGTCTTCTGATCCAGCCACTCGGTGCCACAATGGTCGCAAGTCGGAATCTCAAAGCTCTTGGGGATCTCGATCCGCTGCATGGTCTTATAGCGGGCAGTTCGCCCTGCCTTTTTGACCTTGCGGATCTTGCCCTTGCCACACTCACCACATTGTCTCGGTTTCATAGCTTCACCATCCCTCCTCGGGTCTTGATTGCTCGCTCGAGTGGATGCAACGAGACCACCGTCACCTCCGGCACTTCTTCGTCGACGTAGAGCTTCAGGTACCATCCCTGATCCTCGACGTGCACGCCGTAGATATCCATGACATCGAAAATGTGCTGCTTGGACTCGACGAAGTTCTTCTCGGTCAGGGTCTCGATGGTCTCCCGTGCAAACACGTACGCCGCCTTCGGGCTTTCAAACAAATCCAGAGCCCTGGTCCGCTGCAAGAAAAGCTGGCCGTTCGCTGCGAGGCTCTTGACCTGCTCGAGGGGCCAACGAGGACCTTTCATTGCGCCATTGTTGTTTGGACTGAGTCCAATGTCAACCTACCGGTTGTTGTCGTCGTTGTTGTCGTTGTCATGGCAGCTGCGCCTGTTTCGGGCAAAGGCCGCCAAACAAAACGGTCGAGGAGGAGAATCATGCACCAAGCCAAATCACGACAATCGCCACACGAAGCTTGAGTGGAAATGTGTCCTGTCCCACCTAAAGAAGCGGCGGTCACGACAGCACACAACAGAAGGAAAAGTACGTGCGTCGTCTCGTTGCCCCCATTTTGTTCATTTTTCACTTGACGTCTCGTGCGTGAAGAATTTTCGGTGAATGCCTCCTTGTAGAATAGCCACACAGCATGCCTCAGAGCGCGTCCCTTGGCTCGCAGCCGTCTTGGTTGCAAAGTGTGCGGTCCCCGGGCGACTTACACCTCTTTGCGTCAATCCCGCGCCACTGCAGGGCCGTTTACGACGGCGTGTTAGTATACTGGGTACATTCCAAACGATCAGGGGGACCCATGAGCATGAACATCAGCAACAGAAACTCGAGTGAGCGCGAGGAG
>MGST01000284.1 GCA_001798605.1 Deltaproteobacteria bacterium RIFOXYA12_FULL_58_15
TTGCTCAAGCTCGTGTTCGACGACGAGCTGGCCCGTGACCGCAAAGACCTCGCCCTCATCCATCTCGATCACCCGCTCATGAAGCGGGCGCTCGCCGTGTTCCGGGCCAACATGTGGTCAGCCGGCTTGCACGAAGAGCACCGGCTGGCGCGGGCCTGCTATCGAGTGGTCAGTAGCAAAGATTTGAAGCACCCGGTCGTGGCCGCCATCGGTAGGCTCGTGTGCATCAGCGAGCAGGGCCAGAAACTTCACGAGGAGCTTTTAACCTGTGGCGGCGAGATCCAAGAGAACAAGGTGGCGCTCGGCGAGGCGAAGTGGCTCGACGAAGTGCTCGCCCTGCAGGCGAAGCATCCCAAGCTCCCGGCCGCGGTGGGTGACCGTCTCCGCAAGTTGTTCGCGGCCCACGAGCTCGTCCTCCAGAAGGCCATCGACGATGCCGCCAAGGCCCGGGACAAAGAGCTCAAGAAGGCGTTGTCCGACCGCGGCACCGCCGAGGCCCGCGAGGTCCGGAGCCTCATCGACGAGCGCCTCAAGGAGATCGACAAGCGCATCGCCCAGATGGAGAAGGAGGTCGACGATCGCCAGCTCACCCTCTGGGACGATTTTGAGAAGGACCAACACCACAAAGACCTGGCCTGGCTGCGGGGTCGGCGCGAGCAGCTCAAAAAGAATCGCGAGACCGAGCCCGAGGCCGTGAAAGCCCGGTATCGGCTCCGCGACAAGTCCCGCGCCTTTCCGTTGGCGCTCGTGTACGTGTTGCCCGAAGATCTCGTGAAGGGAGCCCACTGACATGGTGACCCATGCAGACTGGCTCTCTTTGGTTGAGGTCGACGGCCTCGTCATCTCGGAGCCGGTGCTCGAAGAGCAATTCCCCGATGGGCCGAACCCCGTGCCCCAGGGCGTGCACAACTGGTTCCGCCGCAACGCCGAACGGTTGCGAGTCACCCAAGCCCAGCCGGACTCGGCCAAGCGGAATGCCGGGGCCCGACAATGGATCGACTTCTTGCTCGAGACCGTGTTGGAGCTGCCGGCGGCGGCGTGGAAGAAGGCCAACGAGATCCCGGCCAACCTGCGGGTCGTGCTCGCCGAGTTCGAGCAGGAGCTATGCCCTGACCGGGTGCTCATGCATGGCGACAAGGCCGTGCTCCTCGTCGCCATCACGGACACCGACCAGAAGCTCAACAACCGTGACCGTCGAGAAGGCCGGTGGAAGGCATCGCCCACAACCAAGCTCGAGCGGATGCTGCGTGAGACCGGCGTGCCCCTCGGGCTCGTAACCAACGGTGAGGATCTCCGGCTCGTGTATGCCCCCCCGGGCCTGAACGGCGGCAGCATCACCTGGACGAGCCGGCTCGTCACCGAGGAAAAGGCCACCCTCGACGCTTTCTACTCGCTCTTGGGCCGCGACCTCCTCCTACCTGCCGACCCCGACGCCAACACCCTGGCGGACCTGTGCCGGATCTCTCAAGACCGCCAGGGCGAAGTTGCTGACCGCTTGGGCGTGCAGGTACGCACCGGCCTCGAGCGGCTCCTGTGGGCCTGGGGGGCGGCCGACCGCGAGACCAAGGGCCAGCTCCTTGCCGGCATGACCGAGGACCAGGTCTACGAGATGGGCCTGGTCGTGATGATGCGGTTCGTATTCCTCCTGTACGCCGAGGAGCGCGACCTCTTGCCCCACGGCGAGGTCTTGTACGACCAAGGCTACGGCGTCACCTACCTGTGGCACCGACTGTTGGACCAGAAGCACGAGGACGATGCCCGGCTCGACGATACTTTCGACGCCTGGGACCGTTTTCTCTCAACCTGCCGGCTCGTGCACCAAGGCTGCGACCATCCGGACCTGTCGCTCCTGGCCTACGGTGGTCGACTGTTCGATCCCAAACGCTTCCCGGTGTTAGAGCACCCGACGTGCAAGGTTCGCAACCGCACGATGTTCACGGTGCTGCGCTCGCTTCTCTTTGCGCAACAAAGGAAGGGCGGAGAGCCACAGCGGGTGGGCTACTGGGCGCTCGACATCGAGCAGATCGGCTACATCTACGAAGGTCTGCTCGACCATCGCGCCGCCCGGGCCGGCGGCGTGGCACTGGTAAAGCTCAAGGGCGGTGGTGAGCGGGCCTTCCCCATTGGCGAGCTCGAGAAGCTCGAGGTCGACAAGCTCGTCGACCTCGTGGTCGAGGTGACCGGCAAAAAGCCAGAAACTGTTCGTGACGCCTTGGCCCATGAGCCCGACGCCAAGGACCTGACCGAGCTCGACAAGTTCCCCGAGGCCGTGGTCAAGCGTGTCCGGCCCCTTGCCGCCATCATCCAGTGTGACGAGGTCGTGCCGCCGGGCTGGTGGTATCTCACCGTCGGTACGAGTCGCCGGGCGTCGGGCGCACACTACACGCCCCTGCAGCTCACCGAGCGGATTGTCCGCGTGACCTTGGATCCGCTCGTCTACCGCAACGTTGAAGGCAAGCCGGGACTCCTCATCGAGCCCAAGCAGGTTCGATCTCCCCGGGAGATCCTGGGGCTCAAGGTGTGCGACATCGCCATGGGGTCGGGGGCGTTTTTGGTGCAGGCGGTTCGTTACCTGGGTGACCGGCTCGTTGAAGGTTGGGACCGTGCCATCGCCGCCGCTCACGAGCACAACGCCGCCGCGGTGTTGTCGATGCCGTACGCCGCACCTATGACGGACGCCGAGGGCGACCGCCCCATCAACCCCGAGCACCGGGACGAAATGGTGATGTGGGCCCGGCGCTACGTGGTGGAGCGCTGCATCTACGGCGTGGACGTGAACCCGTTGGCCGTCGAGATGGCCAAGTTGTCGTTGTGGCTCACGACCTTGGCCAAGGACCGCCCGTTCACATTCCTCGATCACGCACTCCGCTGTGGTGACTCGCTCGTGGGCGTGGACAAAGAGCAGCTCCGGACCTGGTCGCTCGACCGGAAAGGCGAAGGCCGATCGCTGTTGCAGCAGGTTGTGAGCAAAGCCGTGGACGAGGCCCTTGGTCTACGTCAGCAGCTCCAGACCATCACGGTCGTGGACGTCACCGACGCCGACCGCAAGGAGGCTCTGCTCAAGGCCGCCGACACGGCCATGAGGCGGGTGAGACTGGCCGGTGACCTCTTGATCGCTCCGTCGTTCGTCAACGGGAAGGCTAAAGATCGAGCAGACCTTCGTGACAGACTTCTAGTGCAGTTTTCCAGCGGCAAGACCGACGACGATTGGTTGAAGCTCCGTACCGAGGCCGACCGCTTGCTCGATGGTCAACGAACCTTCCATTGGCAATTCGAGTTCCCCGAGGTGTTTCAAAGAGAGGACCGCAGCGGCTTCGATGCCATCGTGGGTAATCCGCCGTTCTTGGGTGGCCGCAGAATGCGCGGCGTGCTCGGTGACAACTACGTGGAGGCGCTGCTCGACTTCTTCCCTGGGTCGAGCCTCAACGCCGACCTTTGCGCCTTCTTCTATCTCCGTGCCTTCGCCCACCTGGCACCGCAGGGCTGTTTCGGTCTGCTCGCCACCAACACCATCGGTCAGGGTGACAGCCGTGAGACAGGTCTCGACAGGATCGTCTCCAACAGAGGCGTTATCTACTCAGCCATTCCGAAGATGCCGTGGCCTGGCCTAGCTGCCGTGAACGTGAGCGTCGTGCACACGACAAGAGCGGCGTGGTATGCCAAGCGGACCCTGGATGGTGCGACCGTCGAAAGTATCTCGACGAGTCTCGATGCAGGTGGTTTGGTTGGTGCACCTGAGTCGCTGCAGGAGAACCATGGCAAGTCGTTTCAAGGCTCGGTGGTCGTCGGCCTCGGTTTCGTGCTCGAACCCGAGGAGGCCCAGGCTCTCATCAAGAAGGACAAGCGCAACAAGGATGTCTTGTTCCCCTATCTTGGGGGTGAAGACCTCAATTCGTCGCCAGACCACTCGCCAAGTCGATGGGTGATCAATTTCTTCGACAGGCAGCTAACGAATGCGGAGGAGTACCCAGACTGCATGGCCATCGTGCGCGAGAAGGTCTATCCCGAGCGGATGAAGGTAAACCGGGAAGCGCACAAGAAGTTCTGGTGGCACCATGGCGACAAGCGGCCGGCCCTTTACGGTGCCATCTCAGATCTCAATAGGGTGTTGATTAGAAGTCAGTTGAGCAAGCATGGCGCGTTCGCGTTGATCGAGCCGGGAATTGTATTCGACCAAAAACTTATTGTATTCGCACTACCGGGCTACGGGGATTTCGCTTTGCTGCAGAGCACGCCACATCTCTTTTGGTCGTGGCAATTCGGAGCCACATTGAAGACCGACCTCAACTACAGCCCGACCGTCTGTTTTGACAACTACCCTTTTCCACAAGCAATGTCGCCGGCAAAGCAGGCGAGCCTCGGAATTATCGGCGAGCACTATCACGAGCACCGTCGGCAGCTCATGCTCCAGAACAACGAGGGCCTCACCAAGACCTACAACCGCTTCCACGATCCCGAGGACAATGCCCCGGGCATTGTCGAGCTCCGCAGGCTCCACGTCGCGATGGACAACGTGGTCCGCGACGCCTACGGCTGGACCGACCTCGATCTCGAGCACGACTGGATCAAGAAGGTCACGACCGAGGAGAAGAAGGAGAAGAAGACCGGCAAGGTGAAGACGGTCGAGAAGGTCGAGTGGCGCCACACGATTTCGGAGAAGGCGCGGCAGGAGGTGTTGAAGCGGCTGCTCGCCCTCAACCACAAGATCTACGCCGAGGAAGTCGCGGCGGGGTTGCATGACAAGAAGAAGGGGAAGAAGGCGGTCAAGGCCGCGGAGAATGACACCCCAGCCGAGACGACCAAGAGCATCGGGCCCAAGTCGGGCGCGGTGAAGGGGAAGAAGAAGGACCAGCAAACGATGGAGCTATTCTTGGATCGCGGCAAATGAGGTAGGGTGGCCGTTGCCGAGGAGGTCCCGGACCGGAATTGGGAGTGAGAAGAGGTAGGTCAGATGATTCGAAAGATCGAGGCCCTCAACTACCGTTGTCTTCAATACGTGGCGACGCCGGTGGGGTCGTTCCAGGTGCTGGTCGGTTCGAACGGGAGCGGCAAGTCCACCTTCCTCGACGTCGTCAGGTTCATCAGCGACCTGCTGCGAGACGGTCTCAAAGCGGTCGAGCTCAGGTCGCCGAGCTTCAATGATCTTGTGTGGATGCGGACTGAGGGGAAGATTCAGCTTGCCGTGGAGATGGAGATTCCCGCCGAAAGGCTGGCCAAGCTTCGACGAAACGGTGTCACTCGGGTTCGCTACGAGGTGGCAATAGGATTTGACGAGAAAGGTGAGCTGGCGATCCTCGGTGAAACTCTGTGGCTCAAGCCAGAGGACAACCCTGTTCTGCGCGGTAACCTGGAGTTGCCTTTTCCCGCTCTACCCCAACCACCCGAATATCTGGTGCATCCGGAAGGGAAGAAGACGCCAGCGGGATGGAAGAAGGTCGTATCCAAGACGCCGGGAACCGGCAATGACTATTTCTTTGCCGAAAACACAGACTGGCGTAACCAGTTCCGGCTTGGGCCTCAGCGCCTGGCGCTGGCCAACCTGCCGGAAGACGAAGAACGGTTTCCTGTGGCTGTGTGGGCAAAGCAATCCTTGATGGAAGGCGTCCAACACCTGGTTCTCAACAGCGAGCGAATGCGACAGCCTTCGCCGCCGGGATCCCCACGCACCTTTCAACCAGATGGCTCAAGTCTGCCCTGGGCCGTGGGCCAACTCCGAGGGCCTGGCGAAAAACCAACCGAGGCCTTCGCCCGTTGGATTGCTCACGCCCGCACGGCGCTTGCCGACCTCGACACGGTGGAAACCTGGGAGCGACCGGAGGATCGCCATCGCTGTCTGCGTGTCGTGTATCGCAATGGTCTTCAAGCTCCCGCTTGGAGCGTGTCAGACGGGACCTTGCGGTTGCTGGCATTGACGTTGCTGGCCTATCTACCCGCGTCTGGCCGGACGTATCTTGTCGAGGAGCCTGAGAACGGAATCCATCCGCAGGCTGTGGAAACGGTCTTTCAGTCGTTGTCGGCGGCACGCGGCTCTCAGATCCTATGCGCCACACATTCACCGGTACTCCTATCGCTGGCAGAACCGGCTCAGGTTCTGTGTTTCGCTCGAACAGAGGACGGTGTCACGGACATTCGGCGGGGAGATCAACATCCTGGTCTCAAGGATTGGAAACGTGACGTTGATCTCGGTACGTTGTTTGCGAGCGGAGTCCTGGGCGTATGACGGCCGAGCTGGATCTCGTTGTGCTCGTTCCGGGCAAAGATGAACGGCAAACCGT